>JAFNJA010000009.1:22614-25792 GCA_017601265.1 Candidatus Brockarchaeota archaeon | reverse complement strand
CTAGTTGCGTTCGTCTCGAGCGAAGACGCCCCGAAGGTTCTCGAGGCGATGCGGGGGCACGAGTACGGCGCGGATTCCCAGCTCATAGGGGAGGTCACGGAGGGGCCAAGGGGAACGGTAGTCATGAAGACCAAGATCGGGGGAGAAAGGATAGTGGACATGCTCGTCGGGGAGCAGCTGCCGAGGATATGCTAGCTCGGGGTGGCGCGCACGAAAGCTCTGCTGCTCCTCTCGGGAGGGCTCGACAGCGCGGTTGCCGCGAAGGTTGTTTTGCAGCAAGGAGGAAGGCTGGAGGGGGTCAACTTCGCCTCCCCCTTCTCCCAGCGAGGGAAAGGCAGCGGAGACCCGGCGAAGTTGGCGGAAGAGCTCGGCATCAAGCTGCGCGTCGTGCCTTTGTTCGAGGAGTGCTTGGAGATCGTCAAGAACCCCAAGCACGGATACGGCAGCAACCTCAATCCGTGCATAGATTGCAGGATACTGATGCTTAAGAAAGCGAAGGCTTGCATGGAAGAGGCCGGCGCATCTTTCTTGGTGACGGGTGAGGTCTTGGGGCAAAGGCCGATGTCGCAACGCGGGGAGGCGTTCAAGTTGATCGATAAGGAGGCCGGCGTCGAGGGCCTCGTGCTGAGGCCGCTCTCCGCAAAATTCCTTCCTCCGACGAAGGCCGAGGAGGAGGGTTGGATCGACAGGGAAGCGCTCCTGTCGATCAAGGGCAAATCTAGGAAAAAACAGCTCGAGCTCGCCAGAACCTACCGGATATCCGGATACTCATGCCCGTCCGGGGGGTGCCTCCTGACCGACCCAGGTTTCTCGAAGAGGCTCGGCGACCTGTTGAAGCATCGCCCGGATCCTACTCTCGACGACATCGAGCTGCTGAAAGTTGGCAGGCACTTCCGCCTTTCCGCGGGCGCGAAGCTGGTCGTTGGCAGGAACAAGGAGGAGAACGAAAAAATCAGGATGCTTTGCGGGGACGGCGACCTCCTTTTCGAGGTGCCTGGCTTCGGTTGCCCTGTGTCGATCGCCAGAGGTTCGGTTGGCGAAGCGGAAATCCTGGCCTCTGCCAGGATCGAAGCGAGGTACAGCGACGCCCCCAAGGAAGGGTTCGTGGAAGTCGCGTGCCGAGCGACGGACGGAAAAGTTGTAACGTTGAACGTTAAGCCAGCTTCGGACGAAGAGCTTTCGGCGCTCAGGATCGGTTAGCCGTCTCGTATCCCTTACCTTTGGCGTCAAAAACCGATTTTGATTTCCGATCCGGGCACGGCCTGGACGAGCAGGTTCACGACGTCGTCCACGCTCTTCACGCCGACCAGCGCGTGGCAGGCTGCCTCGAGGAAGCTCTTTGCGGGTACCATCTCGATCCCCCTGTCCTTCAGCATCTTCACGACCCCGAGCTCCCCTATGTTGTCGAAGTTGTACTGCGGGAGGATCAGTTTCCTCGCGTACTTGTCGGCCAGCGCCGCCTCGATCTTGCCCATTCCCCGGTAATCGAGCCCCCCGACTGGCCAGACCTCGCCCCTCGTGGTGATGGCGCCGGTCATGACCACCGACGAATCTACCTCGACGTTCGTGAAAGCGGAAAGCATCGCTATCCCGATCGCGAGCCCGGCCGAAGGGCCCGAGACAGGGGGCTGCGTGATCCCGGGAGCCACGACCTGCTTCTCCATGCCCTTCGCGGGCGTGACGAGCTCGACGTACACGTCGTAATTTTTGAATCGCCAATCCGAGATCGAGTTGAGGTAGATGAAGGCGTCCTGCGCGCTAGCAAGTATGCTCTCGCCGGCCTCGCTTCCGACCACCCTCACGTGCCCGGAGCCGTTCCTGTTGACCACAACCTCTATCACGCCGACGAACCCGCCCAGCTGGCCGGTGTCCCCGAACGCGACCAGGCCGTAAGCCTTCCCAACCTCCGACTTCTCGAGCCTCACGGTCCTCGCTATCATCTCCCGCGCTTCCTCGAGCCGCTCGTCCTCCATGTTCTCGAGGGCCTTCTCGAAGTGGTACACCATCAGGGGGTAGGTTGACGGATCCGTCCGTTCGAGGACGCCCAAGAAACCGGGATCTTCCTCCGAAACCCCCTTGATCTTTTGGAGCCGCTCCAGGTCCTGCTTGTAGATCTTCTTTACCTCCTCGACTTTGTCCTTTCCGACCTTTGCCGCGCGAAGGTACTGCTGGGCAGCTTCTATCTCCTTCGTCCTGAGCCTGTTCGCGTCGTTTATGGCGTCCGCTATCTTCCTCGGGCTCAGGATCTTTTTCTCGAAAACTTCGAGTATCTTGTCGGGCGTCGCGTCCCCGTGCAGGCAATCCAGGTAACGCCTCAAGTGTATCTCGACGACCTCCATCTTCTCTTTCCTGTTTTTCGGGTACGTGAACTCGAAGTGCCTCGTGAACCTCTCGAGGAGGGCGGGGTCGATGACCTCGAGCCTGTTCGTGCTCCCTATGACGACCACTCCGGTCAGGGGGACGAAGCCGTCTATCTCCGTGAGGAGCTGGCTCGTGACCCTGTCAACGACGGGATCGTAGTGCCCCCTCCTGGGAGCGACGGAATCGATCTCGTCGAAAAAGATGATGGCCGGGGCGTTCTTGCGCGCGTCCTCGAAGATGTTCCTCACGGTCTTCTCCGGATCGCCGTAGTGCCCCTGCAGGATGGAAGGCCCGTTGATGCTGTAGAACCAGACGTCGCTCTCGCCGGCTATCGCCTTCGCCAGGAGGGTCTTGCCCGTGCCCGGCGCGCCGTAGAAGATGAAACCCTTCGGCGGGATGTACCTTGACTTTACGGCAAGGTCCGGGTTCAGGGCCAGCGAGATCTCCTTGATGACTTCCTCCTTGACGCCGTACAAGCCGCCGACGTCGCCGTAGGTGTTCTTCGGCTTTATCCTAAGAACGGACTTTTTGGCGGCCTCGGTCCTCTCCTCCGTCGCGTACGACTTGAGTTTTCGAGAAACGGCCCTGAAATCGTTCAACGTCACCTGGCTGCCGACGTCCTCGACCGAAGGCAGGGCGCTTTCCGCCTTGCCGTCCCTGAACTGCTCCACCAGCTTCTTCTGGAGCGGCGCGGACTTGCTGTCGATGACCATCTCGAAAGCGTTGACCACGTCCGCCGGCGTGAGCTCCAACCCCCCGACGGATCTCACGGAGTCCTCCAAGGTTTCCACGATCTCCTCGGGCTTGAGCTTTACGC
>JAFNJA010000009.1:0-22604 GCA_017601265.1 Candidatus Brockarchaeota archaeon | reverse complement strand
TCTCCTTCAGCGTCTGCTTGTCGAGGTTTCGGTCCAAGTCTATCGTGCCAACGACCCCCCTTCTTCTTAGCGTTTCGGTCAAGGCTTCGTACTCGGTCGTCGCTATCAGCAATATGGTCCTGTAGTTCCTCTTCTGCAGCTCGTCTATCCTCTCCAAGAATGTCGTCTGCACCCTCGTTTCCTCCATCCCGGTCTCCGTTGCGGAGGTGAACCTCTTGCCGAAAGCCTGGAACTCGTCGATGAGGACGACGCTCGGCCTGGAAAACGCCGAGTTGAAGAATTCCCCCAGCCTCTGGGCGCTGCTGCCGTACCACATCGTGTAAACCTGCTCGGGCTTGAGGGACGCGTAGTTGATGAGGATCGCGTGCTTCAATCCCGCTTCGAACGCCTCGTTCTGGCACGCTTCGGCGAAGAACGTCTTTCCGCTTCCGCTCCCTCCCTTTATGACGAAGAGCTTTGGCGGGGAGAGGTTGGTCACCTTCCGGACCTGGGGGTCCCTCAGAACGTGGTAGTAGACGCTAAGCATAACCCTGTCGAATTCCTCCTTCCTGCCGATGACGTCTTTAGCCGAGACCTTGGGAAAGTCGGCCCTCTTCCTGATCTTCTTCGCCTGGCTCTCTACCTTCTTCCTCCTCTCCTCTGGGGGCTTCTTCAGAAACCTCCAGAGCCTGTACTGCCACGACGAAACGTAGAGCAAAGGGGCGAAAAACTTCCTGAGCCTCGGCCTGTTGTACCACCACTGGTCCAAAAACTCTTCTTCTTGGTCTTCCGGGATCAAGCGAACCACGCCCCCTTTTCGCGCGCGCCTACTCCGCCCATCCTATCTCGTCACCCTAAGGTATAGCCAGTAGACCAAGAGCATGCTGATGATTACGGAAAGGCAAACGCCAACCTTCCTCTTGGTGGATACCTCCTCCCTCTTCGACCTGAAGTAGAGGCCGGTGACGAGGAAGGCGTTCGGGTAAGCCAAGCCGGCGACCGCGGCTCCCAGAAGGAGAGCTTCGCCCCACGAGGGCATAGGTATGATGAACCACGCTTCTTCCTTCTCCTTCTCCACGTAGAAGTCGAACGAGATGCTCCAGTTCGAGGCTTCGAGCCCCCTCATCGTCACGATCTCGACGAAGTACGCCCTCTCGACCGTGTAGACCCTGTAAGGCGCGAAATTCGAGTAATCGTTGGTAAGGACGCCCAGGAGCATGTTGAACGGCTGCTTGGACGACACGTTCAGGACCAACGTGAAGCGCCCGTCCGACTGGGGAATGAACTGGACGTACGTTCCCTGGGCGCCCAGCTGGACCGGGACCGTCGTGATGGATTCGTTAACGTACGTCGCCTGCCTGTACGGTCCGCCTGGGGAGGAGACGGAGACCACGACCTTCCCGAGGGGTGGGCTGAAGAAGACGTAGACCGCGTCTCCGACCATGAGGGGGACGGGGCCGATGGGGCCCATGCTGGAGCTGCCGGACGCGCAGGGCGGGTGGAAAACTGCCAGGGCTAGAAGGATGAGGTTGGCTGAAGCAAGTCCGAGGCGCGGCGCTCGCATGGCTTGGCTACATGCGGGGGGAGGCCCAATTTAAACCTTCAAAGGGGCGGGCCGCGAAACCTTATTAGTCGACAAAACGGCTTCTTTTCCAGGGCACGGCGAGATGAACAAGTATTACCTGGCGGCGTCGGTTTTCGCTGCCAGCTTTCTGGTCTACGTGTGGCTGGTGTACTTGCCGTCGATGCCCAGCGACTCGGAACTATACCAAACCAAGAGAATCGTCACCATAGTAACCTCAGTGGCGATGCTTGCGTTCGCGGCCATAACGTTGTTCTTGGCCAAGACCTCGGAAGAGTAGGGCTGGCGAAACCGAGCCCTCTGCCTTATGGTGGGGCGGACCGGCTCGGCCAAGCGGTTTCGCCGTTCCTATTTCAGGCATGGGCGAGTCGGACTCCTTGGGAGGGAGTTGTAAAATCATGAGAGCGCTCTCGTTGGAACGACGCGCGAGATCTTTTGCCGATACGGTTAGGGTTTGCCAAAGCGGGGAAAAGCAGAAACTTAATATATCGTCGCAAATGTTCCCGATGTTCGGGCTGTAGCTCAGCCTTCGAGAAGGAAGGAGCAGCCAGGTAGAGCATCGGAGAGGGAACTCGATGAGGCTTTTAACCCGGCTGTTCGAAGAAACCCGAGAGTCTTGGGTTCAATTCCCAACAGCCCCGCATTTTATTGGCAGATTTACGAATGAAAACTTCATTAGAATCGAATAGACTGAGATCCCGTTCGCCTTCGCGGACTGCATTCGCGGGTCCCTGGTTGGCGTGCTCGGCAAGGAGGGGGAGGCATTGTTTCAGCTCCCGTAGGGAGATCGGGCTTTTTGCACCGAATCGTGCGCAGCCATTTGGGGCACCGTCGAGGCTGGCACCGTGCCCAAGGAATTCGAAGCGCGGACGTGGCAGGCCAGCCGCAATTTACCGCCTGTCCGGGCGGCCGGTTGGGGCAGTTGAGAGGGCAGGCATCGTGAGCACGGCATTCGGCAGGCTGGAGCACGCGTGCCGCTTCGAGAGAGGGGGGTGGCGCAAAGGGGTCAAGGGCAAATGCTCCATGGAGAACCGCCCTTTAACTCTCCAGACCAAGGAAAACCTGCTTTAGTCCATTTTTGAGATGGCATCGAATCTATTAGGCAATCAAGCTCTTCCCCTTACTACCATGAATAGACAGCGACATAGCCCGATACTCTCGGTGGTTTTCACTTTCTGATAACTGGCCTGATTTCCATCTCCATTATTCTCTTGTCACATCTCTCTTTCACATTCTCCATTACTCTTTTGCGATAAGGCGTTATCGTTACGAGCACCAGCCCCAATCCGTTAGCGCGGCCTGAATGCGATATCTGGAGATCTCCTTATTTGTTCCTGATAGCGGATACGGAAGAGGATCTGCCCTGTTCTTTTCTCCGAATGAAAGGCCGGGAGCATCCAGCGCCCTCGCCAGAACTGAGCCTGCCTCAACCGAGAGTGCATAACGCGTTAATAGCAGCTCACCTCGGGCGTTTCCTCCAAGGTTCGTTGCGAATTTAAACAATTATTCAGCGATGCCGTGTCTTGATTGCGCAGCTCAACTTGCGCACGGATTGCGTTCCGAAAGCGACCCTCTCCTCGTTGTGCACGTGGCTTTTCATCTTAAGTTCGTTCCCACGGGGCTCAATTCTATAGGACAATTTTTGCGCCAAGGGCGAAAACCTTTTCCTCGATCTTTTTGGGATCGACGTTGGACGCCTTGCAGAACTTCTTTGGAACGCCGACCGACGCGCAGCCCTTCTTCCCATTTAGACATCGGTGGACGTTTGGTAGGCTCTCCTTTCTTTAAGGGGTTGGCGCGTTCCACTGCACGATGTGTTGCGAGCATTTCGCGGCTTACAAAAAGGGACGCCTTAACTCCGATCAAGCGATCACTGCGCATGGGTCTGGCTGACGCCAGGAAGGGGGACTCGAAAGCCAATTCTTCGGGACGAACGCATTCTGCCCAAAAACGTCCGCTTTGGAGGAGAGACATATATTTGGGGGCGAGCGCTCCAGAATCGGGAGAAATGGACTGGAGCGACTTTGGGGAGATAATGTCGACCCTCGAGAGGGCGAAGGGTTGCTCGGAGAGGGGGGAGGAGAAGCTCGCGCAGGCTCTTGTGAACGAGGCGATCGGGCGCCTGAGGGTCAAATTGGCCATGTTCTTCTGCCCAAAGTGCGGATCGACCGATCTGGCCTCGCAGGGAACTACGGTCACGCTTACCGTTTGCCCGAAATACTCGTGCAAGAAGTGCGGGATGGAGTTTTCAAGGTCAGAGGCAACCTGAAGCGCCCATTGGCGCTGGCACTGGTACTGGCACGGGCGCGGGATCTGGGCGATGCCCGCCCGCGATCCACACTCTTCCCGCCGGAAGAGGCGTACGCCATATCGTTACTAAAGCTCTTTGGGCGGCTTGCTCGCCGTCGCGTCTTAATCCCTCGGGATACTGACCCCAACGGGCCCGTGGCCGCCGTGAGCGCGGACGTAAAGGCATTCGTGTCGGAGCGCAACCCGGCGTATTCGCAAGCTTCCGGGTTTGGCGCTTCTCGCCTTGGAATTGAGTCCCTTCTTCGCGCCGCTTGATCGTGTGCCGGGGCGTTTCCAATCACGGAGCCTTCACGAGTTTGGCTCCTGGAAAACGGGCTTCCACCTTCGCAAGTTCCTTCTCGTCGTCGTCGACGAACACTATCTCGGCATCGGAGATCTTCATGCCCTCTTCCAGCTCGAGCTTCCTCAAGATCTCCTCGATCATCGCGTCCTTTCCGTTCCAACCCAGCTGGGGGTGCACGAACTTGGTCGGCAGTTTGAACTGCTCCAAAATGCCGAGGACTACGTCCGGATCGCCGATGCTAGCCAAGGAGCAGACCACGCCCTTTTCCCCGGCCTGGTTCAGCAACTCCAGCAAGCCCGGGCTGAGCCTGATGACCTCGCCGTCTCCGGTCACGATCTCGTTCGCATCGATTCGCCTGAAGGGCGGGTGCCTTCCGGGATCGAAGCTGTTAACCCACAGGGTTCCGTCAACGTCCAGTACGAGGAGCTTTACGGTTTCGTCGATTTTCACCGCGGCGAGGGAGCTTGGACGGTCTATCATGCTGGAGCTTCGGGACGAAAGCTGGGCGGGCAGATGAATTTTCCCTTCGGTACAATTTGAATCTAGGGATGTTGTATGCCTTTGCCAAGAAAGGGGCCGCGGGGGCGGGCTTATAAGAGGCCTGGTCGGGAAAACAAGGCGAGGCGCGCGAATTGGGGCATGACCGCGGTTCGGTTCTCGTGACGGGGGGAGGGGGGTTCGTCGGCTCGCACGTGGCCGAGTTTTACGCGCTGAAAGGGTACGAAGTCATAGCGTTCGACAACCTCTCGAGGATGAGGCTGCTCCGAAGGCAAGGCTCCGACCCCGGCTTCAACTGGAACTACCTAGGGAAGTACCCGTCCGTAAGAAGGGTAGAAGGCGACGTGCGTGACCTCAAGAAACTGGAATCGGTCATGGAGGGCGTGGAAGCGGTCGTGCACGCCGCGGCACAGACGGCCGTCACCGCTTCCCTCTTGGATCCCGTCACTGACTTCGAGATCAACGCCCTCGGAACACTGAACGTGCTTGAAGCTGCAAGGCGTTCGAAAGGAAACGCGAGCATCGTTGGGTGCTCCACGAACAAGGTATACGGCAGCAACGTCAACCGCGTGGGCACGATCGAGATGGACAAGAGGTACGCTTTCGCCGGGGAGTACAGCAGGGGCATACCGGAAGATTTTCCAATAGACCATTGCGAGCACACCCCGTACGGATGTTCCAAGCTGGCGGCGGACTTGTACATCCAAGATTACGCCAAGACGTACGGGCTCAGGGCGGCTTCCTTCAGGATGTCCTGCGTCTATGGCGAAAGGCAGATCGGAGTCGAGGACCAGGGTTGGCTCGCGTGGTTCGCGGGAGCGACCATCTTGGGCAAGCCCATCACCATTTACGGCACGGGAAAGCAGGTCCGCGACGTTCTCTACGTCGGCGACCTTGTCGCGGCCTTCGAGTCGTTTTTAAGCGGAAAAGGTGAACCAGGAGTATACAACATCGGAGGGGGAGCCGATTTCACGCTTTCCCTGCTGGAACTTCTGGAGATGCTCGAAGAACTGACCGGGAAGAAGCCGTCGGTAAGGTACGGCGGTTGGCGCCAGTCGGACCAGAGGATTTACGTGTCGGACATCACGAAAGCTCGGGAACAGCTCTCGTGGGAGCCTAGAGTCAAGCCCTCGGAGGGGGTAAAGAGGCTTGTCGCGTGGGTGCGATCGAACGCTCGGATTTTCTCGACCGTTGCCGGATAACGTTAATATCGAGGCGGTCGCAAGGAAAGGCGGGGCAAAAAGATGGCCGCGATGAATATGTCTGGCCCTTGAGCTCGTGTGCTCTGGATCTTGAGTGTTGGAGCGGCCATGCCCTAAAGGCGAGGCGGCATGGGCGAGCCCTTTAACGCGATCCAGGCGGTCGGCTTAACCAAAACGTACGGAAAGACGGTGGCGATCGACAACGTGAGTTTCAGCGTCCCGAAGGGCGAGGTGGTTGGCGTTCTCGGCCCGAGCGGCTCTGGAAAGACCACCCTCGTCGGACTGTTTTCGGGGATCGTGAAACCGAGCAGAGGCAAAGCCTTGGTTGCGGGGGTGGACGCCTCGAAGATGCCTTCGGCGGTCAGGCGCAAAGTCGGCGTCGTTTCCGATCTCGTGCAGGTGTACGACGACCTGTCCGTCGAAAAGAACCTGGTCCTTTACGCGAGGCTTTTTGGTTTGAATTCATCGGCCGCGAAGGAAAAGGCTGACGAGGTCGTCTCCCTCCTCGAGCTCGAAAGCAGCAGGAAAACCGCCTGCAAAAAACTCTCGAGCGGCGTGAGGAAAAAGGTCCTGATCGGTTCCGCGATCATAAACGAGCCCGAAATTTTGTTGTTCGACGAGCCTACCGCGGGGCTCGACCTCCACGATTCCCTCATCGTTAGGAACTACGTTTCGTCCGTCTCGCATTCGGGCAGGACCGTCCTGTGGGCCACGAACTCGCTTTCGGAAGCGGAAAGGATCTGCCGAAGGATGATCATCCTCGCTTCCGGCAAGGTAATCGCCGACGACGAGCCGAAAAGATTCACTAGAGGGATAGCCGGAACAGGATCCGTGGAGATACGCGTCTCCGGCATAAAGGCGGAGAACATAGCCGACATATTCGGGTCCATCGACGTGTCCTGGGAAGTTTCGGACGAGGGCGAAGTCCGCCTGACGGTGGACAACGAAAGGGAGGCCCTCGACAGGATCTTCACGCTGATCGGGAGGATGGGCGCTTCCATCGTTTCGATTGGAGGCAAGGTTCCGACTTTGGAAGACGCTTACTTGCAGGTTACGGGAGAAGCCAGGAAATGAGGGCCACGCCCGTCTTGTTAGCGAAAAAAGACGTCGCGGAGGCTGCGCGAGAGGGGACGATACTGTATTCGTTTTTCCCGGCCGCTTTCCTGTTTTTCGCCAGCCTGTATAACGCCAACGGCGCCGAGCTGGTCCCAAGATTGGCCAGTCTCGCTTTAGTTTTAGGTTCGCTGGACGTCGCCTTCTTCATGGCCAGGGAGAAGGACAAGGGAATAGTCGCGAAGCTCCTCCTATCCACCGCGTCAAGTTGGTCGATTGCGGGCGGAAAACTTCTATCCGGCTTTACACTGGGACTCCTGAAGTCAACCCTGATCCTCGCGGTGCTGAAATATAGTTTCGGCGGACTCGTTTCCGGGAACGCTAGCCTGGACGCGTACTGGATAGCTTGGTTCTACGCCGCCTCTTCCCTCGTGACTTTGTTGGCCGTTTCGCTTGGACTCCTCTGCTTCTCGCTCTGCGGGGGCTTGAAAGCGGCGCTGCTTTACCTGTCGCTGCTCGCGCTCTTCGCGGTGCAACCCGCGATCTTTCAAAGCGGCGCGCCAGCCAGAGCGGGCTGGTACGATCCTTTCGGTTCAGCCTACGGCCTCATGGAGAAGTTGATCGCGGAACCCCAATCCGCAGGCGCGCTCACGGGGGAGGGGCTGGCCATCGTGCCGCTTTGGATCGTCATCCTCTACCTGTCCGCCGGCTTCGCGATCAAGGGAAAGCCGTCTAGGGCGAGTTGAAATGGCGAAGGGGCTGGCGGATTGAATCCCCCGGGGTATCGATTCGAAGCCTCGCAGGCGACATACTTCCTGATAGGCGCCAACGTGGCGGTTTACGCGATCGAGATTCTGATCGGGCAGGAGGCCGCCTTTTACCATCTAAGCCTCATCCCGATCCTCCTGAGGACGGGGCGGAACGCCCACACCCTGCTGACGTCTGTTTACCTGCACGCCGACCCCCTGCACCTCTTCATGAACATGCTGGCTTTGTGGATATTCGGGCCGGGATGCGAAAGGGAGATGGGAGGGAGGAACTTCCTCATCTTTTACAACTCCGCGGGCGTGGCAGGCAGCGCTGCGCACGTGCTGGCATACCCCTTGAGCCACGTGCCAGTGATGGGGGCTTCGGGCGCGGTCTTCGGAATAATGGCCGCCTTCGCGGTCCTCTTCCCCTTGAGGCCGATACTGGTCTTCATGGTTATTCCTATGGTGTTGCCTGCTGCCCTTTGGGCCGCCCTGTACTTCCTTATCGAGGTCGTCTACGAGTTCTCAGGCCTGAACCCTTACGTCGCCCACATGGCCCACATAGGGGGTTTCGCCGCGGGCCTCGCCTTCGCCTTCCTTTACAGGAGGTTCTCGCGCGCAAGGAAGGGGAGCGGTGTGAAGATAATATGGGTCGAAGGGTAGCTCGCCTGGCTCGGTCCAGCTCCCCGACCCATGCCTTTTTTAGCGCGTTTGAACGGCAAAAGATAATAGACCTCCTCTCCGCCCTCGCAACCAATGGCGAAGGTCTCCGCTGGCAACGGCATGGAAATAGACCTTGGCGGCGTCAGGATCGGGCTTGACGATCACGACGGGGAGGGCGTCGATTACGTTTTCGTATCCCACGCCCACGGAGACCACTTGCGCAAGGCGGACAAAAACCTGCAAGCGATTTGCTCCGAAGAAACCGCCATGCTGGCGGCGGCCAGGGGGGTTGATCTCAGGATCGCCTCCGTTCCCGGGATCGAGCTTTTCCCCTCGGGGCACATCCTCGGCTCGATGGCCCTCCGCGTCGGACGCTCCGTCCTCTACACGGGAGACGTGTGCGACAGGAGCAGGGGGCCGATCGAAGGCTTCAACCCGCCGAAGGCGGAAACGATCATAATAGAGTCCACCTTCGGTTTTGCCGCGTTCCGGTTCCCGAAGTTGGACGACGTGCTTGGCGTGGCAAGGGATTGCATCGACGACTGCTTTCGGAAGGGCGTCCCGGTCGTGGCCATGGGATACGCTCTGGGAAAAGCCCAGCAGCTCGAGTTCCTGCTCGACGAGTTCCGGCCCTCTTACGTCCACCCCCTTTTGACGAAGTACGACGAGATCTACAGGTTGTTTGGGATCCGGATAAGGGAGAGGGTTCGCGCGGATGAAGCTTTAAAGACGAACCTCCTGGAGAAAAAGCCCTGGATCCTGTTCGCGCCCTTCCAAAGCGGGAGGAGCTCCTTCAACAGTTACGTCAGGAAACGGTACGGTGCGAGGCTCATGGCGTTCTCAGGCTGGGCTTGCGAGAGGGGTTACAAAGAGGCGATGGGGGTTGACGAAGCTTTCCCGTTGAGCGACCATTGCGACTTCGATGGCCTTTTGAGGACGGTCAAGCGCTCGAGGGCCGATAAGGTATTCACGACGCACGGCTTCTCCGGCGAATTCGCCAAGCACTTGAGGAAGATCGGCTACGATGCCAGGCCCTTGCCGGGCGGGCAAGAAACGCTCCAGAGGTACCTCAAAGAAAGCTAGGATCGTGGCCAAGTTTGCGGCCCGCTTCGATCACCAGGCCGTAGGCCCTGGACGCCATCTCCTGTAGGGAGGGTTCGTCTTCCCCTTCCATCCTGAGGACGAGGCAGGGTTCCGTGTTAGATGCCCTTATCGAGAACCAGCCCCGTTCGAAATCGGCCCTGACCCCGTCAAGTTCGTTGACCTCGATCCCTTCCTTCTTGAGGGTTTCCGAGATATTTGCCACGGCCCTGAACTTCAACTCTTCTGGAAACTCGACCCTTACCTCTGGCGAGGAGGACATTTTCCTGATCTTTGACTTGGCCTCGGAGAGCGTCTCCCCCTTACTGGCGAGCGTCTCGATCATCCTAACGGTCGCGTAGATCCCGTCATCGTAGCCGTAGTACCTGTCGTGGATGTAGATGTGCCCCGAGAGCTCCCCACCTATCTTCGCCTCGGAGCCTATGACGGCGTTGGCTATGTACGAGTGCCCGACCCTGCTGAACCTGATCCTTCCCCCTAGATCCCTGAGCCTCTCTATCACCGCCCTCGACGTGCGGACGTCGGCCACCACCTCCGCGTTCCTTTCCTTCTCGAGGATGGGCTCCGCTATGATAGCGAAAGCCACGTCTCCCTGCGTCCAAAGGCCCTTTTCGTCCACGAAGCAGACCCTGTCTCCGTCGACGTCGAGAGCTACCCCGATGTCGGCTTTCCGCCTCAAGACCTCCTCCTTCAAGGCCTTCACGGTCTCCTCTTTGGCAGGATTCACTGTTCCGTTTGGGAATCGGCCGTCCGGATCCGGATTCATCAGTGAAACTTTGCAGCCCATTCTTGAAAGGACCCTCCCGACCATGGCGCAACAGCCGTTCCCCACCTCGACCAAGACGTCCATTCCGCAGCGTTGATCGACGTCCCTCAGGAGGTAATCCAAGTACTCGTCCTCCAAGCCTTTCTTCGACTCGATCTCGCCGCAAGCGCCGGACCTGAAGCTGAAGCCGGGCGAAAGGCACCTTCTGGCCATCTCCTTTATACCGCTCTCGTACGAAAAGCTCAACGCCTTTTCCCTGCAGAACTTCATGCCGTTGTACTCCTTCGGGTTGTGGGATGCGGTGACCATGGCGCCTCCTTCCAAAGATCCGTTCGCGACGCTGAAGTAAAGCATCGGGGTCGGGACCAATCCCGCGTCCCCCACGCGCAACCCGTTCGCGGCGGCTCCTGCCATGAACGCGTGAGCGAGGGGTTGGCTGCTAAGCCTGACGTCCCTGCCCACGGATACCGTTCCGGAACCTATGATTTCGGCGAAAGCCGCCCCTATCTTCGCGGCGTCCAACACGTCGATGTCCTGCCCGTAGATACCCCTGACGTCGTAGGCCCTGAAGATCTTCGGATCCATCTCGAACCTTTCTCTGAATCGGCGTTTTCCGCCCGAGAGATAAAGGTGTCGGCCGTTCCGGATTTGGACGTTGCACGACAAAGCTTAATGGCGGAACCGCCTTCGGTACGGCAGCAGTTGAGGTGGTTCCTTGAAAAGCGTCTACAGGTCGAGGTTTAAGAGGGAGCTCGCCGGGGCGGCGGCTTCGTTCGTCTCCTCCCTGCCCGAAGACAGGAGGATTTTGGATTGCGACATATTGGGCACCATGGCGCACGACATCATGCTTTACGAAAGGGGAATAATCGGCATCGAAGACCTTAAGGCGATACTTGGCGCCCTGCAGAAAATAAGGGAAAAAGGGGAGTTGGAGGGCGAGGGGTTCGAGGACGTCCACGAGTTCCTTGAAGCCAAGGTGATCGAGGCCGTGGGGGCGAAGACGGGGGGAAAGATGCACACTGCGAGGTCCAGGAACGACCAGGTGGTTACGGCGGTCCGAATGCGGGCCAGGGCAGACATACTGGGCCTCTGCAGGGGCGTCTTGGAGCTGGAGAAGGTTCTCCTGAAGCTAGCCAAGAAGCACGCCGCCCAGGCGATGCCCCTCTACACCCACACCCAGGGAGCCCAAGTTGGCACGTTCGGCCACTATTTGATTTCGCACGTCGACGCCCTGTCTAGGGATTTCGAAAGGCTGATGCGGGCATATTCGGCGGTCAACCTGAACCCCCTGGGCGCTTGCGCCATCGGGGGTACGAGTTTCCCGATAGACAGGGAGAGGACCACTTGCTTGCTCGGTTTCGACGGGACGCTGGAGAACTCGGTGGACGCGGTCAGTTCAAGAGACTTCGTCGCGGAAGTCAACGCGGCGATATCGATCCTCATGTCGCACCTGAGCAGGATGTCCGAGGACCTCATCCTTTGGTCAACCTCTGAGTTCGATTTCATCGAGATAGCCGACGAATACTCTTCACCCTCGAGCGTCATGCCCCAGAAGAAGAACCCTTGCCCCTTGGAATTGATAAGGGCCAGGACCGGCCGGGTCTACGGCTGCCTGCTCGACTCGCTGACTCTGGTCAAAGGCTTGCCGACCGGTTACAACAGGGACCTCCAAGAAACCAAGCCTTCCATGTGGGAATGCTTTGACACGGCCGCGTCGTCGCTCGAGGTCCTGAAGGGCGTTTTTTCCACCCTGGAAATCAACCGCAGGAGGATGGAAGAGGCGTCGAGGTCGGGCTTTTTGACGGCAGTGGATCTTGCCGAACAATTGGTGCAAAAGCGCGGCCTTTCCTTCAGGGAAGCCCACAAGCTTGTCGGAGCCATTGTGAAGAGGTGCGCGGACACGAACAGGAAGCCCGACGAACTGGGGCGGGAAGAGTTGAGGAAGATCGCCGTGAGGTCGGTCGGGGAGGATGCGCGCCTCGGCAAGGCTTTCCTGAAGGAGGCTCTGGACCCGCTCCGCTGCCTGCGAAGGAGGAGGTCGGCGGGGAGCCCGAATCCGAGAGAGGTCCAAAGGATGCTCCTGTCGAGGGGATCGAAATTGGAAAGGATGGAAGCCCGGTTGGAAGCCTGCGTTTCCGCCCTGGCAAAATCCGAGAAAGCCCTCCTCGCGGCAGCGAAAAGATATATTACGAAAGAGTAAGGGGCCCGGGAGATTCGCTTTGTGTGAAAGCAAGTCTGTCGCTCTGGCCTATTCGGGCGGCCTGGACTCGACGCTGATATCGATACTGCTGAAGGAGAGGTACGGGTTCGGAAGGGTGATCCCGGTCTTGGTGGACGTCGGGCAGGGGAAGGAGGAGATAGAAGTGGCGATGGAGAGGGCCGAAAAGCTGGGATTGGAGGTGAGGTTCATAGACGCGAGGCACGAGTTTGCAACAGAATACGTCTTCAGGTGCATCAAGGCGAACGGGAGTTACCAAGGGTACCCCGTCGGGACGTCGATGACGAGGGTACTGATAGCCAGCCTGGTGGCCAAGGTCGCGGTGGAGGAAAAAGCTGAGGCCGTTGCCCACGGGTGCACGGGCAAGGGCAACGATCAATTCAGGATGGAGTCGGCCTTCAGGTACTACGCTCCCCAGCTCAGGATAATAGCTCCGGTCAGGGAGTTGAACCTCTCCAGGACCGAAGAGGAGGAGATGCTAAGCAAGCACGGCATCGATCCTAAGAGGAGGAGGGGGGTGCTCGGAGGCGACATCAACATGTGGTCCCATTCGATCGGAAGCGGCCAGGTTGAGGACCTTCGAAGCCAGTTCCCGACGGACTACTTCTGGGTCTTGCCGCCGGAGAAGGCACCAGACGAGCCGAAGGTGGTGGATCTCGAGTTCGAGAACGGCGTCCCGGTCGACGTCGACGGGGTCAGGGATCCCGTCGAGATCATATCCTACCTAAACGTCGAGGGTGGGCGGAACGGGGTCGGGGCGATAGACATCATGGAAGACGGGATCATTGGATTGAAATCGAGGGAGCTGTACGAGGCTCCAGCGGCTACGATACTGCTCGCGACCCACCGCGACCTTGAACACCTCACCCTCACGAAGGAGCAGCTCAGGCTGAAGGGGTCGATAGACGCGCTGTGGGCGGACATCGTATACCACGGCCTCTGGCTCCATCCGCTCAGGAAGGACCTCGACGCCTTCATCGATTCGACGCAAAAGTACGTGTCGGGGAGGGTGAGGTTGAAGCTCTACAAGGGCGCGATGAGGATAGAGGAGAGGAGCTCCGGCACTTCATTGTTCGCGCCGGAACGCCGTTCAGTCAAGAGGGGAGGGTTCGACCAGAGGGATTCGACGGGAGCGGTCAAGGTATACACGGTGCCGTTCGAGCTCTTCGGCGAGAAGGGAAGGTGAACTTCGGGGCCGGGCGCGGGCTCGGCTCGAGGCCCCGCTTTCCCTCAAGGAGGGGTAAGGCGCCGGGTGAATTCCATCAAGCGCTTGACGGCCCTCACCTTTTCGGTTTCGCCAATCCTGGCTTCCTGGACGGCTTCTTGGAGTATCGAGATAGACCTGTCCATGACCTTCCTTTTGACCGGGAAAGGTATGCCGTCCTTCCCTCCGAACGCGAACGAGAACTTGACCGGATCCTTCCAGCTCGTGCGCGCGCCGTAAACGACCTCCGCTATCAGGGCGAGGGCCCTCGCCGTAGAGGGCCCGAAACCCCTTATCGCGAGGAGCTCTTCGTAATTCGAAGGTTTTATCTCGTAAGCTTTCTCGAGAGCCTTCCAGTTGATGCGGCTTTCGTCCACTAAGGCATAAGTGGACGGGTTTGGGCCGCGGTTGGCGGATTCGAGCCACCTGCCGAGGCTCTCCTGCCCTAGCTGCCTTATGGAACCGGAATGCCTCCTCACCCTGTCCGGATGTTCCGACGCCAAGTCCGCGCAAACTTTCCTCGATTCGTCGCTCTCTCGGGCCGTCATGTCCAGCACCCTCTCGTGCGCCATTTGGCCGACTATGCCTCGGTGAGGCTCCTCCACGAAGCTTGCGAGGCCTTCGGAAAGCCAGTGGTACCTCCTCGCGGTCTTGGATGAAGGGTTCATGCCTTGTTGGACCACCGCCCATTTCCCCGCGGAGGTGACGAACATCGAGTGGTGGTAAAGTTGGTATCCTGCCTGTATCGCCGCGTTGTCAACCTTGGCGCACATCTTGGAGGAGTACCTGAGCTTCTCGAGCACTTGCTCTCCAAGCCCAAGCTCCTCGGCCGCTTTGGCAAGTTCCCAAGGAGCCTTGCGCGACGCCGAACCCTTCCCCCCGACGCACCTCAGGCCCAACCTAGAACCGTTCAGGACGTCCTTCAATACGCCGCACGTCACGGTCGTGGTGCCGCTTGAATCCCAATCATAGGCCAAGACGCAGGAAAAAGCTTGGAACCATAGGGGATCGGAGAGGTTCGCGAGGAACTTGTCCTCTCCGTACTCGTCCAATATCATCTCTACGATGGCGGAGGCCAGCCTCTTCATCCTTTCCGTCAGCCAGGCCGGAGCCCTTCCGCCGTGCAGGCTGAGCTCGAAGCTTCCCGCTCTCTTCAACGGCCGGTTTTGGGATGGGGCAGCCTATTTACGTTTCGCGTTTACCGCGCTTCCACGGGGGCTGGTTTCGATAACGCTTATTCGCGCCTTCTGCGACGAGGGGCCCAAGATGGTCGGCCAGGACGTTTCAAAAGCCTTGGAAGCCTTCGACGCTGAAGCGAGCATCGGGGATGGCGGTTCGGCTTGCTGACTTCCAGGGAGCGCTGCATCCGGAGCATTCTGCTCGAGGAGCCCGACAGGATTCCGTTGGCCCTCAACATTAGGCCGGAGCCTTACAAACTATTGAGCGAGTCATTGGGAACCCAAGACTACATGCAGGTCTGCAGGAAACTTGGCGTAGACGTGGTCAGCACCGGCATCGGGCTCGTTGGAGGGTACATTCCAAAGGGTGTTGAACTGAAGGAAGGCCCTTACTCGGCAGCGTACACCGTGGGGGAGCGCCAAGGCTTCGAGGTGAGGCGGGACGTTTGGGGCGTCGAGAGCGTATGGGCCCCCGACCACACCTACACGTACACGTACCACAGGCATCCGCTGCAGCACATCCCCCTTGAAGAGTACGTTTGGCCGGAGGTCGACGCGAGAGGCTTCGACGAAGCGGAGAAAACGTGCAGGTTGTACAAGGATTATTGCGTCTTTGGCGGCGTGACCGAGATGTGGGAGATAGCGTGGCAGCTTGCGGGCTTCACGGAAATGATCAGGATGCTTTACGCCGATCCGGCCAGGGCCGACAGGATCATAGGCGGCATCGAGAGGATAAGGCTTGAGCAGCTCAAGCTTCTCTGCGACGCGGGCGTCGACGTGATCTGCGACGGTGACGACGTCGGCATGCAGAGGAGCATGATGATGCCCCCTTCGCTCTGGAGGCGCTTCCTGATGCCGAGGTACGCGGAGCAAGCCAGGCTCTGCCACAAGCGCGGGGCCTTCTTCTTTTTCCACAGCGACGGGTGGATAGAGCCGATCATCCCGGATTTGATAGGGATTGGCGTGGACATTTTGAATCCGATCCAGCCGGAGTGCATGGACCCGGTGGAACTCAAGATGGCGTACGGGGACAAGGTCTGCTTCCATGGGACGATGGGCGTCCAGAGCACGCTGCCCTTCGGCACGCCGGACGACGTAGCCAAAGAGGTTTTGGACCGCGTATCGAACCTTGGTCCTACGGGGCTAATTCTCGGCCCTACCCATGCCATGCAACCCGACGTTTCGGTTGAGAACATCCTGGCGCTCTACGGGACGGCCATGAAATACGGGTGGAATGCCAGGAAGCGTGGAACGAGCTAGAAGGGGAAGAAGAACCTAACCGCGCCCGTGAAACCGCCCAGCAATATGGCTATTGCCGTTCCTATGATCATGCCGGACGCGACCGGCACCCCGTATTCCTCGTAAGCCTTGCTTCCGCCGACCCTGAGCGTTATCGTCTTCGCGACGTAAGCCGCGAGGATGGGCGTCCAAACACCTTCCAGCTGCGTGTGCTCAGATATTGACATCAGCCACCCGACGGGCTCTATCGGGAACCACAGGAACCTGGAATGGAGGTATGACAGGAGCCCCACCATGACTATCCCGAAAGCGACCTCGAACTGGTACGGCGATTTCGCGGGCCAGCTCTCGTGGGAGCCCTCGTAGGCGAACCTCATCACAACGTTGCTGCCCATGTCCGCGTACTCGGCGAACCTGCTTGCGCCGAACGCGTGCGAAAGCGCCACCATGCTCAGCAGCGAGGAGAAAGGCACGACCAAGAGGACAACAAGCACGACTTCGGCGATCTTTCTGTTGCTCGTCCCGGTGAACTCTGCCATCTTGAAACTGGACAGCACGGCGGGAAAAACGCCTGACCAACCGTAACCGTAGGAACCGTCCGTTATCAAGGTGCGCTGCATGAACATGTGCGTGAACCACTCTTCGGTAATCGGCACGGGCTGTTGGGGCCATATGCTCCATACGAAAGCGGTTCCTGCCCCGCTGTAAACCACGCCGTTGAAGCCGGTGTAAGCGAAGACCCTTGCTCCCATGTTCCACACAAAGCAGACCAGGGGGACGATCAGTATGGCCACCAATCCGTTCGCCGATTGGGGTGGCGCGATCACCGAAAAGAAAGCCACAATGCCGATCGCCGAACCGATGAGCATGATCCAAGCGCTTCGGTAGCTGATCGCCTCCTTGCTTTCTAGGTTTTCGGCTTCGTCCAACCTGCCGATGGCGGCCTTGAGCGTGGTTAGAAGGTAGCTCCTGTTCATTATCACGTACCACAAAGCGAGCCCTATGGGTCCGCCTATGTTCGCGACGGCAAACCACTTGATCGGAGGAGACTGGCCCGGGTTGGGCGGGCACCAATTCCTGCCGCAGCCTGGGTTCTCGAGGAGGCCGGTGTAATAGCCCATGGAATAGAAGATCTGGGTCAGTATCAGGTACACCAAGAAGGATACTAGGTAGCTCTTCAACACGAACGCGGGCACGAGGTAAAAGAGCGCGTAGAAAGGCGGCCATTTGTTGAACGTCTGGAAACCCGCGACGGGAGCGAGGGGCGATTCGGGGGTCACCCAAGTAGCCCCGAAATAGCAGTTGTTCACCTTCCAAGCGTATACGTCCGGGAACCACGGAAAGACGAAGGTCATGAATATGGGCACTTGGACGGCCAGCCCGATGAGCATGCCGATCGCGAGGCGCGAGCCGAGCCTGTGGAGGAGGCTCCCGCCGCGCTCTCCGGAGGCCTTGCTGACGAAGGTGTACATGATTTCGGTGTGGGGGAAGGGCAACTTCTCTATATCCAGCCAGCTCCTCCTCAGGACCGCCGCCATTGAGACCGAGAAAATGCCGAACACCCACTGGAAGATGCTCCAGAAGAGCAAGGAGGGGAGCCATTCGGCGACCGGAATGGAAGGGCTTCCGTATATCATGTCGGTTATGACCCCCTTGGAGGGGGCCATGTACCACGGGAAGTACTTTATCGAAAGGTCTGGCTCGATTGCCCTGCTCGTGAAAACGCTTCCCGGGACGTACCAAGGGTAATAATGGTTGCAGAGGAACGCCGTCATCATCGCCACGCAATATACTACGGTCAGGGTTTCGAGGTTGGGGCGGCCCTTCCAGAACCTTCCCAAAAACGTGAACGAGAAAATACCGAGGAAGGAAAGCGGAGCCAAGCTCAATGCGCAACCCACGTAACCCATGTTGTAATTGACGACCATGTAGTAGCTGGGTTGCAGCGCTAGCCACGCGTTGGCGACGAACGAGAACGCGATTCCAAGAAAAGCCACCGCGGCCAGGTACCTTGCCCTCGCTCCCTCGTTTACGACCTTCTCCAAATCGCGAACCTGCGCGGAACCCGGGCTTACGGTATTTAAAATTTGGCCGCATCGACGCGCGCCTGACTAACGGGATCGAACGGTGTCGACCCGAAATTCCCTAACTTCTTTGATCGGAGCGCGAAGGCCGCATCGGCAACGGCAGATTTTTCGATGCCTCATGAAGCGGGTTTTCGGCCTTACGTCAGTAACCGAGCCTCGACACTGCCTCCATTATCGAAGCCGAGAAAGGGGGGCTAAGGACTCCCGCCTCCGTCACTATGTCCGAGATCATCTCCGGTTCCGTTACGTCGAACGATGGGTTCAGTATCTCGATTCCTCGGTTTTCGCGCACGAACTCTTCGGGCACGACCTCGAGGGGGCTTCTCATCTCGATCGGGATCGAGGACCCCGTTTTTGCCTTGAGGGCTATTTTGTAAGTTTCAGCAGCTACGTGGACCGGTTTGCCCATTTTGGCGGCGGCCAAGGCCGTGAGGCGCGTTCCGATCTTGTTCGCAACGCTCCCGTCCATGGCTATAGCGTCAGCCCCCACCAGAACGGCATCGACCCGGTCCATGTAGTACAGGGCTGCGGAATCGACGATCAGGTTGACTTTCACGCCCAGTTCCGAGAGCTGCCTCGCCGTTATGTGGCCCTGGTACCTCGGCCTGGTTTCTTTCACGAAGGCCGAAATGAATTTGCCCTGCTTGCGAGCTTCGGCGAATATCGACACCACCGCGGTGCTGTGGCAATGGGTCATCACCACGCTCTTGACCCCAAGGAGCTCGGCGCCCAACACGCCTATTTTTTTCGTCGCCTGTACCGAGTTCTCGACGAACTCCTTCGCCCTCCCGCGGACGATCGCCCTCAGCTCTTCGACTCCGCTCCCTTGGGAGAAAGCTTTTTCGAGGGGGGCCATTATGTACTCGATGGCGTTTGGCAACGACACGGCGGTAGGCCTGGTTTGGAGCAGGCAGCCTGCCGCGTACCTCATGATCCCGGCAAATTCTTCCGGGGAATCCGCTTTGGCGAGACTGGCCTCTTCCATCATCGCCTCCGCCGCAGCCCTCGCTATCTTGCTTGCTCCCCTTATCCTCATGTCCCTTATCTTCTCGGCCGTTGAAAGCAAAAACTTCGACGGCATGGCGCAGCAAAGGCGCGGGCGCCAGCTTTATCTCTTTGCCGCGGCTGGGCTTCGGAAAGGCTCGAGCCTCGCGCGGCTCGATCGCCAAAAGGCTTGGATCCAGTTTAGATCCGAAGGAAGTTAAAACAGCGAACGGTACATCTCCATAGTTAAGTCCGCTATCGCCTTCATGGAGAACCGCTCAACGGCCCTCTCCCGCGCCCTCTTCGACATCCTATCCCTGAGGGCGCCGTCCGACAAGATCGCGTTAACGGCCGCAGCCAAAGCGTCCGAGTTGTCCGGCGGAACCTTGAATCCCGTGGCCCCGTCCTCGACTATTTCGGAAAGCCCGCCCGTGTCCGAGGCCACGACGGGCACTCCCGACGCGGCCGCCTCCAGGCAAACTATCCCGAAAGGTTCGTAAAGGGACGGAATGACCTGCAGGTACGCGGAAGACAGGAGCTTCCTCACGTCGCCGTCGCTCAAGTACCCCGTGAAGTAGACCTTTTGTTCGACCCCGAGGTGCTTCGCGATCGACATCAGCTGTTCCTTGGCGTACCCCTCCCCGACTATCACGAACTTCGCGTCCGGGTGGGACGAGAGTATCTTCGGCACCGCGCCTATCAGGACGTTCACGCCCTTCTCGGGCACCAGCCTGCCGACGTAAAGGACGATCCTCTCCCCCTGGTTCGCGTACATTTTCCTGAAAAGGCCGTCTGGCTGGGTCGGCTTGAAAACCTCGGTGTCGATGCCGTTCGGTATCATCCATATCTTGTCCCTAGGGACGTTGAACAGCGAAGCAACCTCGTTTACCATCGACCAGCTGCAGCAAACAACCTTGTTGGCCTCGTACGTCAGCCAGCCCTCGATCTCGTTTATTACCCTCTGGTAGTCCGTGTGGATCCCGCGCCTCCTGCCGCTCTCCGTGGAGTGGATCGTCGCGATCAGGCGCCCGTCGACGGCGTGCTTCAGGGCGATGCACGCCGGCGCGACGAGCCAGTCGTGGCAGTGTATGACGTCGAACGATTTTCCAGCGAGGAGCTTGGCGCCCGCCTTTAGGAGGTTTGCGTTCATGAGCATGGTCCAAGTCAAGAAGTCCGGGGACGGGGCCGTGTAGACGTTCACCCTGTGCACGGTCGCGCCCTTGGCGCTCTCGGTGTCCGGAGCGCCCGGAAAGCTGCAAGTGACGACGTGGATCTCGGCAACCTCCGAGAGGGCTTTCGTCAGCTCGTACACGTGCGTCGCGAGCCCGCCAACTTTGCGCGGCGGATACTCCCAACTGAGCATCAGGACCCTCGTTTCCCATCACGCACCAATCGGCGGTAAATCGAGAGCAGATCTACGAAGTCGCTTTCGACTCCGAACCTGATGACGCTTGCCTTCTCCGGCAGGCCGTATTCCGATCTCAGCATCCTGGCCGTGTCCTCGTTCGTAGCGGTCACGACGTCGCTTTCGCGCGCCAACTCCTTCTCCAAAAAAGAGATGCTTTGCGAGAGCGGGGAATCCTTGTCCGCGGCCCTCTGCGCTTCTATGCTGTGGAAGGTGCAAACGAGGGGCAGGCGGTACACGGCCTTCAGGGTTATCGCGGGCAGGCCCGTAACCCACTCGAAGGAGTGTATGAGGTCGACACCCTCGCCCCGTATGACGCTCGAAGAGGCCCTCACGAACTCGGGGGCCACCAACGGGGCCCAGGTGAGTATCGAGTAGAAAGTCCTGACCGGGGCGGTTACCCTGCAAACCCTGACCCCTTCCTCCACCGCTTGCCCCGGCCTCCAGTCGTCGAACGTAACCACCGAGACAAGGATGCCCTCCGTCGCCAACCTTTTGGAGAGCGCCCGCGCGCTTGCCGCTACTTCGCCGATGGTTCGGGGCGGGTATTCGGCAGTTAAAACCAATACCCTTTTCAGCGTCATCGGCCGCATCGCTAGGTGAAGATCGAGCAGGCGGCTATTATTCCCCTGCTTGTCAGGTAGAACTTCTTCTTCCCGTCCGCCTCGACGTACGTTACCAAGTATTCCGAGGCGAGCTTGTCGAGAGTCTCCGCCGTTTCTTCGCGCGACAATCCGATCTTCGGGGAAATCTCCTCGACGCTCGTGGCCAGTTCCGGCATCGAAATGCAAAGCTCGTGCAACTTGGAAAGGACGTAGAACACGATACCCTTGGACTTGATCTCTTGCTCATCCATGCCCTTCGCCTCCCCGCCCGCAAGCTTCCATGCTCATCGCGGAGCGCTTTCGCCCCAACGCGCTGAGGCCACCTCCTCATAAGCTTTTACGGTGGCGTCGGCGGCCTTCTCCCACGTGAACATGCTCACGACCCTCTTCCTGGCGTTGGCCCCGTAGGTTTTGTTCAATTCCCTGTTGCTTATGGCCGCGATCAAGCCCCAAGCTATGTCGGAAGGTTCGTGGGGGTTGACGTGGAAGCCGCATTGGTCAGGGCCGCTCGGGATCACCTGCTCCCTCATGCCGCTCACGTCCCTCGCTCCGACTACGACGGGTTTTCCCATGCTCATCGCCTCCAAGCTCACTATCCCGAAAGGCTCGTAAAGGGACGGGAAGACCGCGACGTCGCAAGCCGCGTAGTGGACCATCTTTTCCTCGTCCCCCAAAAACTCGTACCTCCTAACGACCTTGTCTTGGACGTTGAGCGTGGACGCCAGGTTGTCCAGGTGCTTCTCGAGGTCGCCCATTCCGACTATGACCAGCTTGGCGTTTGGGATTTTCCTTAGCACGTGCGGCATCGCCATGACGAGCCTGTCGACCCCCTTGACGCCCGTCAGCCTCCCGACGAAGAGGATCATCGGGTCTTTTTCCGAGATCCCGTACCTTTCCCTGAGGCCGGTTACCTTTTCTACCCTTATCTTGTCAGGGTTCCACGCTTCGACGTCGATTCCGTTGTACACCACCCGTATCTTCTTCTCCTCGAACCCCAAGCTGATGAGCTCGTCCCTCATGGCGTAAGATACCGTTATGACCATCTCCGAACGTTTTCCCGCCTCGTATTCCAAGGAGTATATCGCGTTGCTGCCCCCTCCGAAGGTCCTGCCCTTCTCGGTCGAGTGCACGTGGAAGACCATGGGAAGCTTCAGCTCGTTTTTTATCGACAGGCCCGAAAAGACCGACAACCAGTCGTGGGTCGAGACTACGTCGTACTTCCTTCCCTCCTTCCTGACTAAATCGTTCAGCAGTATCGAGGATGACGCGATGTTGTACGCAAGCACGTCGCCGAAGAACTTGATCCCCCTCCCCCACCTTTCGAAGCTGGGATGGAGGATGGTCTGGAGGATCTCAGAAACGTCCGGCGTCATCGGCCTTATCACTTCAACTCCGCGCCACATGTCCCTTAGAAGGAGGCTGCCGTCGTTCATCGTGCAGCCCGCGCCGTTGTGCCCCTTCCTCACGACCTGGACCGTCCTCTCGGCCGCCTAGGTGC
>JAFNJA010000099.1:2454-7883 GCA_017601265.1 Candidatus Brockarchaeota archaeon | reverse complement strand
AGCACATGAACGCTCCTCCGACCGCGCCGTTCATAGCGACTGCCAGCGTTCCTACAACGCCAAGGATAAGCGTAAGAATGGCGAGTTGGATCCAGCGTACCTTTTCGACCTTTACTTCGGTCGTCAAAGCTTGATCATGGACGATTTTAATTTTACATATATAAAACTTTTCGCATGATTGTTTATGCATCATTCGCGCGAATCTTGAACAGAACCTATTAAGCGACGAAGGCATTTTTCCTTCGCCAAAAGGCATAGGGATGGCACAGCTTAGAATGCCAAATATAGCGGTCACCCAAACCCACGGATAAGGAGGTATTCGGCGTGAGGAAGGTCGAATGGAAGAGCGTGGGGCTGAGCGGCGGCGGTGCGATGTACACCCCAGCCATATCCCCGCACGATTCGAACCTGACGCTGCTGAACTGCGACATGAGCGCCGCCTACCGCACGACCGATGGCGGAGACACGTGGCAGATGCTGCACCACGAGCAGCTTCTGAGCTCCACGGCGTGCCGCCCGGTCTTCCACCCGGCCGATCCGAATGTCGTGTTCGCGGCCAGCGGTTGGCGAGGTCCGCTGATGGTCAGCCGGGACCGCGGCTTGACTTGGTCCAGGTTCTCGGAGGGC
Source organism: Candidatus Brockarchaeota archaeon (assembly GCA_017601265.1). Classification (GTDB taxonomy): domain Archaea; phylum Thermoproteota; class EX4484-205; order EX4484-205; family DTQO01; genus DTQO01. The sequence goes on along the minus strand of JAFNJA010000099.1, from coordinate 7,256 downwards.
CTTCCGAGCGGGATAATCGAGTTCGCCATCGATCCTGCAAACACCGACCTCATGCTCGCCGGGTTCGGAGACGGAGGCTACTTCTCTCCCGACGCCGGTAAGACTTGGAGGAGATGCGAAGGGCTTCAAGGAAAGGTTTCCGGAATGCACGTCGACCAGACGAGCTCTCCATCAATGAGGCGGTGCTTCGCCGGTACAGATAGGGGAGTTTTTGCATCGAACGATGGAGGGGCGACATGGTCCGATGCGAGCAACGGCCTCCCTTGGAGAAGCGTCCTGGCCTTTGCCGGAGGATCAAACCCCGAGACCGGAATCTGCGTTCTTTATTGTTCGATCGAGATCAAGGTCGTCGAAGGAAAGTGCGCCGGAGGCGTATACAGATCTGACGATTTCGGCAACACCTGGGTCGAGGCGATGGGGGAAGGGATCGGCAAGGCATCCGACAGGGGACCGAGCCAGTACGATTACCTCCTGACGACGAACGTGAAGCCGTCGACCGTGTACGCTTCGACGGGTTCTGGCGGGAGGGTTTACAGGAGCGATGACCGTGGCCTGAGTTGGCGCCAGATAATGTTCAGGACGAAGGGTTCGGGCAGGCTGAACGTCGAGCCGGACTACATAATAGCTGAGACCGGAGGGTGGGAAGAGAACGTTTCCGGAGCCAACATTAACCCCGCCGATCCGGACCACGTCATCTTGACCACTTGGATGACGTGCAACATAACCAGAGACGGGGGCAAGACTTGGAGCTCCTCGCACACGAAGCACGAACCAGGTCAAGGGCCCCCCGGCCCGGGCCATCGATGGGTGAACAACGGCCTCGTGGTGACGACCGCTTGGCACTACTACATAGATCCGTTCCAACACAACAGGCACTACATCGCCTACACCGACATAGGCTTCGCCCGCTCGACGAACGGAGGGAAAAGCTGGTACTGGAAGCATGGCGAACCCCTGCGAAACACGACCTACGAGCTTGCCTTCGATCCGAGCGTTCCTGGTCGGATCTGGGCCGCTTTCTCCGACCTCCACGACATCCCGAACATGAACGTGATCTCGGGCAGGCACTACTGGCCGGGGGCGGGCGGAGGGGTCGGAATCAGCGGGGATTTCGGGTCCAGCTGGGCCGATTCCTCGAAAGGGCTTCCTGACAAACCTGTCACTTCGATCGTGCTGGACCCGAAAAGCCCGGAGGGCGCGCGCGTCCTTTACGCCTCCTGTTTCGAGGCGGGGGTTTACAAGTCCGTCGATGGCGGCAGGTCCTGGTTTTCAAGCTCAAGCGGCCTAGGATCGCCCGAGAACGCGCGGACTTGCCGCCTGATCCTCCACCAAGACGGCACCCTCTTCGCGCTCGTGACCTCCACGACGAAGGGGACGCGCGCCGGAGTGGCTGGCGCCGGCCTTTACCGCACAACCGACGAAGGAAGGAGGCGAGTTGGGAATGGATCAACAGCTCTAAACCCCTGCACTGGCCGAAGGATTTCGACGTCGACCCCCGCGACAGCAAGGTCATATATCTCGGCGCGGGCGACCTCTACGCTCCCGAAGGCGGGCTTTACAGGACGACCGACGGAGGCGAAACATGGGACCTGGTGGCGAGGAAGGGCCCGGAGACTTTTGGCGCCACTGTGAACCCGAAGCGTCCTGATTGGGTCTACCTCTGCCTAACCGAAGGGGCTCCGGGACCGGGCCTTTGGCTGAGCAAGGACATGGGCGACACTTGGGAACCGTTCAGGGGCCTGCCCTTCCGAAACGCCATGCGCGTAACTTTCGATCCAGAGGACGATTCCATCATATACGTAAGCACGTTCGGCGGAAGCGTTTGGATGGGCCCAGCGGCCGAGTAGGTTTCCAACTTAGATGTTTAGAAGCTTCTATTCTCCTTCCGCCTCGTCAGCTTGGGCGAAGGCTCCCTTGCCAGTAGCGGGACTTCCGGGTTTAAGGCGGAAATCTCCGCCCTCGGGATCGGCGAAATCCGGATCCAACCCGTAAACTCCGTCCTCCTCTTCCACGGGCAGGATCGGGGCGCTCGAGCCTGGGTCGTCAGCCGCGTACCAAAAATTCCTGGCGAAACGGAAGGTTTCTGGGGACGTGTTGCTTCCCACATTCACCGCTTCCGCGATCTCGCGGGACATGAAGTAGATCACGTTGTCGGTGAAATCGCAGTCGCGGCACGGCGCGAAGCCCGGGCCGACCGTTTCTTGCAGTATCCTCAAGATCCAGCGCCTTGGCCTGTATATGGTGTTGAACCTCGCGGCCGAGCCTTCGGCGCCCACGAACGCTATGGGCGCTTCGGAACCCAAGAACACGCAACCCTCCACAAGCACGCCCTTGGCCTCGTATCCCGGCGGCGGTTGGGGCCTGAAGTACCCCATGTCAGTGCTTCCCCCTATGTTGACGGCCCTGAGGCCCGCGTGCTCGAACCTGCAGCCCCTGATCGTGACGTTGCAGCTCCCCCCTTTGACCTGGATGCCGCTCGCCCCGACATCGTCTCCGTGCCTGAACACGCAACCCACTATGATTCCGTTGTGGCAACCCACCAGGTCTATTCCCGACCCACCGCTCCCCCAACGCTCGACCGTGCAATTCTCGATCGCGAAGGAGTCGACGCCGGACATCTTGATTCCGTCCCTGTTCCCTTCCGGGCCGATGTCCACTACCTTCAAGTTCCTGAGGGTTATGACGATGGCGGGCGTTTCGTAGGAGCCCCCATCGTCCACGTTCAAGCCGTTTTCGCTCGCTCCCGAAAAAATTATGTCACGAACCTCGACATACGCAGGTTCTACGAGGTGCAGGCACTCCCTCCCCCCATTTATGACCGGCGGGTTGAGGGGATCCTCGGCTCCTATCACTATCGGTTTTCCCGGTTCCCCCCTCAAATTCTCCACGTAGATGCCGCCCTCGTAAACGCCCGGCTCCAGAAGTATGACCGAACCTGGTTTCGCTTCGGCAAGGGCCCTTTCGAGCTCGAGCTTCCTCCGGCTCGGTTCCAGATCATGTTCTTTGGGAATGTACCAAGAAAGCAAGCCGAGCGCCATTATCCCTAGGAGGACCGCCAGGACCAATAAGGCGGCCTTGGGGAGGGGGCGCTTCAATGGACTTTCACCTGTCTAAGCTCCTGGAACGCTCCTTATAAACGGATGACGCGAGGCCGATCCGTCCCAAGAGCCGATTCATTTATCTTGGCTCGCCTTCGATTGACCACGGGGAATGAAAGCCGTTTCCATGCGCCAACCCAAGGCCTTAGAGATCGTCGAGGTCCCGGAGCCGAAGGTTGGCCCGAAGGACGTTTTAGTGGAGCTGCGTTACGTCGGTTTGTGCGGCAGCGACTTGAGCGCCTACAGGGGGCTTTCGCCCTTGGTAACTTATCCCCGCATTCCTGGCCACGAGGCGAGCGGCGTCGTCATAGCAAAAGGGGAAAAAGTTCCGGAATATCTAAAGTTAGGTTCGGCCGTGGCGATCTTGCCTTATACGAACTGCGGTTCCTGCCCCTCTTGCCGCTTGGGCCGTTACAACGCGTGCCAGCACAACCAGACGCTCGGGGTCCAGCGCGACGGAGCGCTTTCCGAACGAATTTCAATACCTTACGAAAAGGTCTACGCTAGCGACGCGCTGACCCTCCAGGAACTCGCGTTGGTAGAACCACTGAGCGTCGGGTACCACGCGACGAACAGGGGAAGGGTGGCCGAAACCGACACGGTGCTCGTGCTTGGATGCGGCGCGGTCGGCCTCGGGGTTGTGGCCGCGGCCTCAAGCAAGGGAGCGGTCGTGATCGCCGCGGACATCGAGGGTTCAAAGTTAGCCAAAGCTGAAAAGCTCGGGGCGCGGCACACGATCGACCTCACGAAAGGCGATGCTAATGCGATGTTGCGCGGCCTCACGAATGGCGAAGGGGCGAGCGTCACCATCGAGGCGGTAGGGCTTCCCCAGACCTTCAGGATGGCGATAGAACATGCCGCCTTTTCCGGCCGAGTGGTTTTCATCGGGTACGCGAAAGAGGACGCCCCTTTGCAGACCAACCTGATCGTGAGCAAGGAACTGGAGGTTTTGGGTTCAAGGAACTCGTTGAACGCCTTTCCGGACGTCATCCGAATGCTGGAAGGGCGCAAGTTGCCCTTCGGGGAGATGATCAGCCGAGTGATTCCGTTCATGGACGCAGCGAAGGCTTTTTTCGAATGGGATTCGTCCCCGCAAAAATTCACAAGGATCCTGATCGAATTTTCATGAAAATTTATTAGCGATAGATGAAAACGCGGAGAAGGCTGCCGGCCAAGTTGTTTTTAATGAGGCGTTTCAGGGAAATCGGAGGCCTCGGTCTGAAGTTGGAGTCAATTATCGAATTTGATCTTCAGATATTACCTGGAGTTCGAGTAGAAATTTGATCACGACGTTTAAGACGTACTTGGCGTCGGATAACGCTTTTTCCGCGTCATCCTTGCCGAAGATGTCGCTGGGCGCCTTGCCCGAAGATTCGATGCCGTAGAGGCTCGGAGCCCTCTTGTCAGCTAGGTCTCTGGAAATCTCGCTAAGCTTCCCAGTTTCCATCCTGAACCACTCGGGGAACCTGTCTTTGACGGCTCTCAGGATCCTGCCCACGTCGTGTTCTTTGGGGTACTCCACGCCAACCGCCCTCAGGGCCGCCTTCAAGGAGAGCTCGACGCATTCCTGGCCATACCTGACTACGTCAGGATACGATTTGTCGGAGTGGGCGAGTTCGGCGCTCTTGATCCTGGTCTTTGCCCTCCTGCAATAATCTTCAGCCAACTTGGCCAGCTTCACAACTCCGCCCTCCTAACAGCCTC
>JAFNJA010000099.1:0-2444 GCA_017601265.1 Candidatus Brockarchaeota archaeon | reverse complement strand
TCCGGACTTAGGACCCAGTACCAACTTCCGTCCGGTTCCTCGAACCTTTTCGCTCCCATCTTCTCGAGCTTTTCCCTGACCTCGGCTATCTTCCTCGAAATCAACCCGTTCTTGTCGAAGATTATCAAGCAATCCCTCGTGAGATCCAGGTAAAAAGGGTGCGTGACTTTGGCTTCGCTTGAGTCTATCAACAGCACGTCCAGATCCGTGTACGTTCCTTTCTCCTTCCAAGCTCGTATTATGATCTCGTCCATCGATCTGGAGGACACGACCTCCCGAATGATTTCCGTCCTTTCCCCATATCTTTCGGGCAGGTCCCTCGCTACCACAAGCAGGTCTACGTCGCTTTCGGGTCTAGCCTCGCCTTTGGACAACGAACCGAAAAGCACTATAGATTCCAACTTGGGCCCTAAAACCTCGAAAAGGTTGGCGACGGCCAATTCGAGCACGGGCAGCTTGTCCTTGCTCTTCACTTTGCCCCTCCAAGCAAATCCCGAAGCCTCCATCAAAGCTACGAGCGGGTGAACGATCCTGTACTCTCCCCTCCCAACCCTATCCACCCATCCGCTCGAGGACATCTTGTAAAGGAACAAAGAAGCCTTCTTCGAGTTCAAAGCCGCCCTTGCTTCTGCCGTCTTGAAAGGAAGGAGGCCGAAGGAGGAAAGGAGTATGAAGTATTTGCCAATTAACCAGTTCGGCAGAGCTTTCGTCATGCAATATTCGGCTCGATGCTAAAATTTAAATCTTTACCTAATAGGTAATAATTACCAAATTAGTATAATCGCTTTTTGCCATTTCGACCATGCCCAATAATGATGGCCAAAAGTGAAGTAGCTGTCGAAACTGGCCCCTAAGTCGGGATGGTCGACGCCGCCCTGGCGGCCGTTTTGTGCTGCGACGCGATGGAGGAGGATGGAAAAAGCCGAGCATGCTGGTTTGCACGAGGAAGGCCATAGCTAGATTTTCGCCACTTCTCCTGGCCTACCTTCCAACTTTCCCACCTGAACCGTAACCTTCACGCTCGATCCTTTAGGGTCGACGCTTCCACGCGAATGCCCGCAGCTTGGTGCCAAACCGCCATGAAAAGGCGCGCGCCGCCCTTGGATCGTTCGGGGTCAAAACGATTATAACCCCGCCTCCCTTCGATCAAAGCGCAAAGAAGCGTTGTTTGAAAGATGCCGGGGAACTTTTTCGAAACTTTCTTAGAGCTTGTTGAGGCGAGCAAGGAGCACGAAAGGTACAGGGAGGCCGATTGCGTAAACCTCATAGCGAGCGAGGGCCTGAAGTCCCCAGCTGTTAGGGAGATCCTGGGCTTTTCCCAAGACTTGGAATCCAGGTACGCGGAGGGAGAGAACGACGTCGAGGGTCACGTTTGGAGAAGGCACTACCAGGGGCAGAGGTACATAACGAAGATAGAAGATTCGGCCGCCGACGTGATGAAAAGCCTCTTCGGTTGCAGCTGGATAGACGTTAGGCTGGTTTCCGGCACGCACGCGAACCTGGCCACCTTCAAGGGCCTTTCGATGGTGACGAAGAACAACAGGATGGTAGTCGCGCCGCTGAGCTGCGGGTCCCACATCTCCCACGATTACACGGGCCTTGCCGGAAAGGTCATCGGGTTGGAGACGATCGATCTCGCCTACGACGTGGAAAACATGAATGTGGATGCCGACAAGTCGGCGCTGATAATCAGGGCGGCGAGGCCTGGGATAGTCACCTTCGGGGGGAGCGTCTTCCTCTTCCCGCATCCGCTTGAGGAATTGAGCGGCGTCGCCAAGGAGGTCGGCGCCTACGTCGTTTACGACGCCGCGCACGTCTTGGGGCTGATAGCGGGAGGAGAGTTCCAGGACCCCCTTAAAGAGGGGGCGGACTTCGTGACCGGTTCGACGCACAAGACCTTCCCTGGGCCCCAAGGGGGAGTGGTGTTGGCGAACGCCGGCGACGCGAGGGCTGAGAACGGGATAAGGAACGTCCAATATTCGGTCTTCCCCCTGACCACTTCAAACACCCACTTGGCGAGGCTTCCGGCAGTCGGCATAGCCGCGCTCGAGATGAAAGTTTTCGGCGCGGAGCTCGCGAGGCAAACCATCAAAAACGCTCAGGCCGCGGGCGAGTTCCTTTTCGGCAAGGGCGCCAAAGTGCTGGGCGAGAAGAAAGGATTCACGAAGTCCCACCAAATAGTCGTGGACGTCAGAAAATACGGGGGCGGTAAAAGCGCTGCCGAAAAACTCGAAAAGGCGAACATAATAGTCAACAAGAACATCCTGCCCTACGACGACCAGAATGACAAGGAGAACCCTTCGGGCATCAGGATAGGGTTCCAGGACGTAACGAGAAGGGGGTTCGGGGAGGGGGAAGTAAAGCACCTCTGTTCCCTGATCCTGGGCTTGCTCGAGGGGAAGAGGGCGCCTTCGGAAGTTAGGGAGGAGGCAATGGCGCTGAGG
>JAFNJA010000098.1 GCA_017601265.1 Candidatus Brockarchaeota archaeon | reverse complement strand
GGCGGATGGATTGGGTTTAAAATCTTGGAGATGCTGCCGGTCTTCGCGTTAACGTGCCAACCCAAAGCCTTGTTGCTCGCCCTTGGCGAGCCTATGTCGTCTATAAGCGTATCGCAGCGGACAGCCAAGCCCATCGGCATCGAAGATGGCAAGGCGGAATGGCTGATGCCGGTACCGAAGAAGGAATCGGGCTTTCGTCCGCTTTTTCGCCAGCAGCATGCCAAAAATCGGCCCGGGCGCCGCATTGATGCTCGGGAAAAGGACGAACCCTCCGCCCCTTGCATCAGGCTGCTCGCCTAGCGTATGTCCCATACTTTCTGGCGGTCTTGTAAAGGGCAATGACGTTGGTTGCTGGAACGTCTTCCAGCACCCCGTGAGTCGGGGAAAGGATGAGCCCTCCTCCCTGTCCGACAGTCCCGATCCTGGAAATCACCTCGTCCCTCACTTGTTCCACCGAACCGAAAGGCAAGGTTTTCTGTATGCAGATCGTGCCGTGGAAAGCCAGTTTTTCGCCGAACTTCTCCTTGACGGTTGCGGGATCCATCTGGGCTGCCATGGGTTGCACTGGGTTCAGGATGTCGAGGCCGGCGTCCACTAGGTCCGGTATGAGTTCGAAGCAGTTGCCGTCCGAATGGAACATCGTCTTGGCGCCGAACTTCTTGTACTCCGAAAAGAGCGACGCGTAGCGGGGCTTGAAGATCTCTCTCCACAATTTCGGCGCGAAGAACAGGTTGTTCTGATCTCCAAGGTCGTCCGCGGTGAAAACGATGTCGATCCTGCTTCCAAACTCTTCGAGCGCGGCGACGGTGATTTCCCTGTGGAACGCCATCACGCGATCTAGGATCGATTCAGCGATCTTCCTTCTGCGGGTCATGTCCATCAAGAAATTCTTGAAACCCCTGAGGTACCATGAACGCTCGAGCAGGTTACCGCCCGCGCCGAAGACGATTCCGTAATCTCCGCCTATCGCGCCGAGGCTTCTCCTTAGGGAGGCCAGCCTCCACGGATCGCGCGGGTCCGGCCAGGGATGCCCTTCAATGTCCGAGGTATCCTGGGCGGAGGCCAAAGGGTGGAACACAGCCCGGTTCGTGTCGCGGTAGTTCCGCCACCTGACCCCCCACTCGTCTTCCCAACTTCCGTCCCCGTAGGTCCTGCCCTCCCAGCTTGCGGCGGGTCCCGGGCTCACCCACCTGACGTCCACGCCAAGAGCGCGGAGGACCCCTTCTTCCGTACTTTCTCCAAGCGCCTCCTTCAGGGCGGCCATTATGCTCTGGGTCGGCCAGATCAGGTCGAGCGGAACCCTGTCCGGTTCCTCCAGGTTTATAGCCCTCAGCACCCTTTCCCTGGGCAGCACGGCCCTGGAAGCGGCCTGGATCCGTAATAGCCTTTGAGATGCGAGGGCGAGGTCAGGAAACGGATCGGATTCCATGCGAGCGCGCCACTTCGTTTCCGGATCGGCTTTGATCTGGGTTAAACGCCCTCACGCGCTGCCTCCGCTTTCCATCCTCCTTAAGGCTGAAGGAAAAGCCATTTATGGAAAGGCAGCGGAAGTTCCGCATGCCGAAAGCCAGGACCTGCCCGAATTGCGGAGCCAAATCGGGAGAAAATGACCGGTCATGCTCTTCGTGCGGCTTTCCTTTGGCTAACGAAGCGCCCAAGCAGGCTTCCCAAACGAAGGAGGCGAAGAAAACGCGACGCGGACCGCTCCATCCGGCAGCTTCAAGACCTGGCGCGCCCCCGACTCGCCCGTCCAAGTGCCCGGGTTGCGGCAACGAGTTAGCTTCCAGCTCTCCATACTGCCCTTTCTGCGGGCTCCACCTGGAAGCGGTATCGCGGCCGCGGCAGGCCGCGGTGTTCCAAGAACCTGAGCTGGAGGAGATAGAAGCGATTTTCGAGGAGCCTTTGGAGTTCGCGAAGGGGGGCGAGGAGGGGGAAGTCATCACGAAACAGGAACTCCTAGATTACCTTAGGACGATGGAGGGGCTTGCCCACTTGCTGAAAGGGTCGCAGAAATACGGCGAATTGCTGAAAGAGGCGGTGATCGACGCGACCGACTCGGTTTTCGCGAGCGCGTATGGCAGGGAAAGGCTGGACTCAGACGAGGAGGCGGTGCGTTACGCTATCAAGGCTATTGAGCGGGCGTGCCAGCGTCGGGGCATCCCCCTTCCCCCCGAATGGCACGAATAAGGGAGGGAAACGCGGCTAGGTTCTCCGTCGCTTGGGCCTTCCCTTTTCGTGAAACCGGACCAAAAATCAACCGATGCCGTAGACGTGATCTGGGGCGAGGTATTTCGGGAACCTTTCCCTCAGAGCCAGCCTTGACGAGTAGCACAGGTGGCATTCGTCGACGTACGATTCCTCGTGCGGCAGTCCGTAGCGGTTCACGAGGCCCGCCGGCCCTCCCTCGAGGATCGGGCCGCAGATTGGGTGCGAGCGCGGATCGAAACCCCGGATGAGCTCCGAGAGGGGCTCGTCTTTCCAGTTTCCGATCGTCAGTCCCTGGCAGACGTGGACGTAACCGAACGGGTCGACGTGGACCCGGGATTGGTTCAGGAAGTCCTCGTCCAGGCACTTGCTGAACTCCTCCCACGGCCTTCTTGGCAGCCCCTCGACCAGCTTTTCCACCGCCCTCCCGCGGAACATGACGGCGCCGCCCGAAGGCTTTCCACCGCGCCCGACATCTTTGAGTCGTTCCCTCGGGTCCTCCGTCACTATCGTTCCCGCCTGCATGCCCAGCTTCCTCGCGGCCGCGACCGCGTTCTTGGGCCTCTCGTCTCCCCTGGCGCAATGGAACGCGTCCTCGCTGACGGTGAGGTCGGCAACCCCGGTTTTTGCTATGGGAACGAGCCATTCGATCGCGTCCTCGATCGAGGTGGCCCAGTAGCCGTTCGTGACCATCCCGGTCTTGAATCCCATCTCCGCGGCTTTCTCCAGCCCCTTGAGCATGATCGGGTAGTAGAGGAACGGCTCCCCGCCCTCGAAATATATCCTCTCCACCGTGCCCAGCTTCGCCGCTTCACTCAATATCACCCCGACGTCCGAAAGCGCCATGACCCCTTTCGCGTCGTGCTTCCCCCAGACGAAGCAATGGTCGCACTCGAAGTTGCACTGGTAAGTGAGGAGGAGGTGGATGCCCGTTACCGCCATGGGTTCTCGATTGGGCTCAAACTATTATAAGCCTTCTCAGGTCCAAAGCATCCGCGGCGGAGAGGAATTGTTCGGGGAAGGTAATTCCGCAAGCTCCTTGCGTATTTCGAATTTGTCGTTCTCCTCGTCCAATCTAGTAAACGATATATTTCCTGGGATGGATCGGCGCAAGCCATGCTTAGGAAGAGAAGGCACGAGGAGCTTTTGGCGGACGAGGACGTGAAACGGTGGTACGAGAGCGAGGCCAGGAAATCCAGGGCGACAGCCGACCTTTACCTCGGGATGCTCGGGGACTTCTGCCATTCCCACGGGATCAGCCCCAAGACGGTGGCGATCATGGGCCCGAGGCACCTCTCCAACCTCTTCAAGGAATTCTTTTTCCACTCGGACAAGGAGGCGCGCGCGTCCGAAAGCGCGGGTCCAACGATCGAGGCCATAAGTTCTTGGATGAGGTTCGTGCACGGTTGGAAAGAGGTGGGAGCGGCTCCGGATTTGGAATACGTCAGGTAACCGAGATCATTCTCGCGCGAGGACGTTTTGTCTTTTATGCCCGCGGTGCCAATTGCGCTAAATCCGAAAAGGGAAATACGAAGGATCGTTGCCTTGCTGGATTAGAAAAAGGCCGTTTGCTTTTCCACGCTTTCAAGTCGCGGCTATTAAGGCCTCGATAGGAAAAACGTTTTTCTGCAGCCTTCGAAGACGGGGATATTTTCAATCCATCCAAACGGTTCATGGAACATAGTCGACCTGTTGGGGGATCCGGATCGAGTTCCTGAGGCCCGAGCGCATATCGCCCATGCGATCGGCCGCTGACCGACTCCAGAACGCGCCACGTAGGAAGACACGTTCCTTGACGATATCGCCAGGTTGTTCCAGATTTACCTTCTTGAGCCAACAAAAAGCCTTTGAGAGGTATCGGCTGGAAGCCGCCGGATGCTTTATTCGTTGCCACCAACCGTATTGAACCTTAAAATAGGAAATTAGAGGGCGCTTAAATACCGTTGGCGCTAGTTGGACGCTCATGAAAGTCGTGCAAATAACTGGCGAGCGCGAGTGCGAGATCGTAGAGAGGCCGGAACCGAAGGCGGTGGGCGAGTTCGTCGTGGTGCAGATCCACGTGGCGCCCATGTGCACGGAGTACAAGGCTTACAAGGCGGGGAAGATGCACCACCCGTTAGGGCACGAGGCGGCGGGAGAAGTGGTGGAGGTGGCGCAGAGGGGGAAGGTCCAGGTGGGGCAGCGCGTCGTGGTGATGCCCCAATACCCATGCGGCACTTGCCCATTGTGCCTTTCGGGAAATTACATACACTGCCAGAACAACAGGGACATGAAGGGAACGCTGGGCTCGGAGTGGGGGACTGACACTTACGCCCAGTTCGTGGTTAAGCAGGACTGGCTTTTACTGCCCATACCCGACGGGATGAGCTATGAGCACGCGAGCATGGCTTGCTGCGGCCTTGGGCCGACCTTCGGGGCTTCGGAGCTCATGAAGGTTTGCGCTTTCGACACAGTATTGATTACAGGTCTTGGACCGGTGGGATTGGGAGGAGTCATCAACGCGCGGTACCGGGGGGCCCGCGTCATCGGCGTCGAGGGGAACCCCTACCGCGCGCGGCTTGCCAAGGAGCTTGGCGCCGAGGAGGTCCTGGATCCCAACGAGGATGCGCTGAATCGCGTGCTGGAACTGACGGAAGGCAAGGGGGTGGACAAGGCCATAGAGTGCTCCGGAACTGGAGAAGCTGCGACTTTTTGCATCAAGGCGACGCGCAGGAAGGGGCAGGTATCGATCGTAGGAGGCTCGGGGGACTTCACGGTGAACGGGGTGGGCGACTTCATCAGCAAGGGCCTGAGCGTGCACGGAGCGTGGCATTGGAACTTGGCCGCGGCTCCAAGGATGATGAAGATCATCCAAGACTCGGGGGAACGGATCGACAAGATGGTCACGCACAGCTTCCCGTTGGGCAAAGTGCGCGACGCTTGGGAGCTTCAGCTTACTGGTCGGTGCGGCAAGGTTCTGTTGCGACCGTGGGAGCGGTGATTCGAGAGGCGCGGCTACGCCCTTAAGCCTCGCAAATTCGGGGAAGGCGGCTCAGGATTTCGTTGCCTTTCGCTAAACCTCTTCAGGCCCGACATCGCCGAAATTCCAAGGCCTGCCCGCCGCCGCCTTCGGCGCCTCCGGTTTCACGCCAGGATTGAGTTTCCTCAAGAGTTCGATGCTCGCTTCCACGATCTTTCTTCCTGCGGACGGAACCAGTTTGCTGTGCATGCCCATCCTGACCTCGTACCCGCCTCCCCGGGGTCCCATCGCCTCTTCCGTCGGAACGTAGCCTACGCAACCGTTCGCAAGTTCGACTACGAAGGTGTAAGGAAAGTTCGAAGCCGCCTTGATCTCCAGGCCCAATTGGCAGAAGAGTTCGGCGGGGTTCGAAACGAAAACCACTGGCCCGATCTGGATCGCCTGGATCTCGCACGGGACGCTCGGTTCGAACCTGTTCCTTTCGTTCAAAAGTATCGCATCCCTGGCGAAATACCACCTGTAGTCTGCCTTAGGATCGGATTCGATCAATTCGTGCGCGCTCCTCAACCTATCAGGGGGCACTTTCCTCGTTTCCAGATTTATGATCTCCTGGGCGGCGCCCAATGGCCGTAGTTCGCCAGGCTCGGCGTCGGCTATAACCTTAAGAACCTCGGCTCCCACTTTCTGTCCGACCCTCCTCGCCCACTTCTCTCCGAACTCAGGCTCTCTAGTGGACATGTTGTCGACCTGCGTCACGTCCCCGCACGCCCCGTTGAGGAAGACGACCGTCGGATTGCCGCCCATCGCCCCCCGTACGGTCTTATCCAAGTAGTACGGCCAGTCGGCCGAGGTACCGGGAGGGCCCGTCGTACAGTGGCAGGCGAAGTTCACAACGCAGCCCAAGAATTTGCCGTCCAAACCCCAGGCGCTCAGAACCCCGACATCGGGGTCGATGGGTCCCGCCGGCCCTAAGATGTCGGGGTTGCCCTTGCCCGGATGGGTCGCCTGCCTGCCGTCCTTCATCTTGAAACGTCTGTTGAAGGAGACCGATTGTTCCTTGCCCACGCCAACGGCGCACCTCGCCTCGACCTTGCGCTTGTCCGCCAGGGCCACGGCCGAGCCAATTTGGCGGGACAGGAACGAAATGTAATTTTTGTCGGCAACCACGGCAGTATCGAGCAGCCTCTTCACCAGCCCGAAGTTGGGAGAACCGGAAAAAAGTTCGATTCCTCCCGCCCAATCGACCGTCGGTCCTCCCTCGTGGGTGTGGGTTGCGGCGACCATCACGTGGCCTGGGGGCATTCCGGCCAGATCCCCGGCGATCTTCCTCCCGGCCCCGACTGTGGATGCCTTCAGCGAAAGGGCGTCGACGCCGACCAGGGCGACCCTGATACCATCGTTCTCGAATACAGCCGCCTTAACGTGAAGTCGGTCGTGCACGTCTTGCGAGTAGGCTTTTCCGAAACCTCCTGGGACTTCAGAGCCCAGCGGCGGAGTGATGTCGACTTCCGCGAATCCGACCTTCATCGATTTTCCTGGCGGGTTAGGCGCGAGCCGTATTAAACCTTGTGAATCTTTCAAAGGTTGGCGTTGTTGCACTCCACGAAAAGGCTCGTATCGAGTCAACACGCGGCTCCTGGAAAGTTTTATCTAGCCCATAGAGAAATCTCGTTTGCAAACGGGGTTCATGAAACCTGTAGAAAGAGTGCTTAGGACGTTTACACGGACCCCGATCGACAGGATCGCCGTACACCACATAGGTTTCTCGTCTAGGGCTGCGTCGCACGTACTCGGGCGCGAGGCGTACGTCGGAGGTGGGATACAAGAGTGGAGGGAAGCCATCTCGCTTTGGAATGGAAAAAAGGCGCATGAGGAGTTTTTGGAGAAATCGAGAAAGGATGCGGTCGAACTCGCCCTTTCTACCGGGCAGGACATCCTCAGATACGAGTATTGGCGCCTGGATCGCAAGCCATGCAAGGTGATAGACAGGTACACGCTGATGTTCGGGGATCCGGAAGGCGCGTGGGAGATAAGGCGTTTGGATCCGGATACGGAGCTTTTCCAAGTCATCGCTCAAAGCCCGAAAAAAGAGGAAACTTTCGAGGACCTTGAGAAGATCGTTGAAGAACTTGAAGATCGACTTTCGGGCTACAATCCCAAGAAGGACGATTTTGGCGATGTCGAAACCATCGTCGAGGAGTTCGGTAAGGAGTACGCCATAAGGGTTGGGGGCGGCAGCATCGGCTTGCCCCTGGGCTCAAAGGTTTGGCTGCACGCCGTTGTCGCAAGGCCCGAAATCGTTGCCCGATATCTCGATGCGCAGGCGGAGGCGGCTGCCAGGTCCATGAAAGCGTTAAGCGGCGTTGGAGCAAGGCTCATTTTCGGAGGCGGGGACATGGCTTCGAACGAAGGCCCGTTCTACTCTCCGAAATCGTTCCGCGATTTATTCTTCCCCAGGCTTAAGAGAATCGCTGAGGCGTGCCACGAGTACGGGATGTATTACTTGTTCGCGTCTGACGGCAACCTTTGGCCGGTCGCCGACGACCTTTTCGGGAGATCCGGGATAGATGGCTACTACGAGATAGACAGGAGGGCGGGCATGGACCTGGGGAAGCTCAGGGCCAGGTATCCGAAGCTTACGTGCATAGGGAACATCAGCTCCCACACGTTGCACAGGGGATCAGTGGAAGACGTAATAGCCGAGACCACGTCGTGCATTGAGGAAGCCAAAAGGAGCGGGGGGATCATAGTGGGAGTCTCAAACCAG
>JAFNJA010000097.1 GCA_017601265.1 Candidatus Brockarchaeota archaeon | reverse complement strand
CTAAAAGAGAAAAAGGAAGGGGTTTCGATTCACCTTAGTGGTTCTGCCGCTTCTTGGTCTGGCATGGGCTGCACTGGTTCGAAGGGTGGTTCGTCATGCAAGGCGCGCTACGGGGCAGAGCTCGGAATGTAAGCACATGATTGGTGTGCTGGACCTTCGCCGAGCCGTCAGCGTGGCCCATCGGGCGTCTTCGAAGCCGATCGAGGACATAAGCTCGCCTCAGCTGGCACTCATTCCCAGAAAGATGCGGGCGCCACTTCAGGCCTTCCTTCCAGTTCGATCGCCACGACCGTGTCGATCGGGTCCGGCGCTTTCGAGGGCAAACCTCGGACGAAGAGGCGGTCGCGCTTTTGCTCGAAGGGGAGCTTCTTCCCAGTAGCCAGCATGCGCGCTCCCAACACCTTGTTCTTTATGCCAGCAACGCACATCTCCCTTCCGGGCCAGAACATTACGTGGACGTACGCAATGTTCCCCTTCGCGGTCACTTGGCCCAGGTGGGCCTGGCCGAACGGGGCAGAGCCAGCGCCGTAGATCGATTCCCCGTTGGCGCGCAGCCACCTTCCGACCGCCCTCAGCCTGGTTGCCTGCGCTGCCGGTATCGTCCCGTCCGGCATGGGCCCGACGTTCAACAGGAAATTCCCGTTTCCGGCCACGCACCGCACGAGGTTGCGCACCAACTGCATCGGGGACTTAAGGTTCGGGTCGCCCGGGTGGTAGCCCCACCACAGGTCGTCTATAGTCATGCAAGCTTCCCAGGGGCGGCTTGAACCTTGGATGTGCTGCTCGGGGGTGTCCAGGTCCTCGGGCAATCCGGAGCGGTTGTTGATGATTATCTCGGGCTGGAGGCTTCTGACCATCGCGTTAAGCTGGTCTGAACGCCAGGCCTCGGGGCTGTGGGGCCAAGCCCCGTCGTACCACAAGATGTCGATCTTACCATACTTGGTCATGAGCTCCCTCACTTGGGCGTGGACGTACTCCCTGAACTCCTCCCACCCCTTCGGATCCTTCTCCGGGCCGTTCCAGTAAGCTGGCCAACGCCAATCCAGAAGGGAATAGTAGAAGCCGATGCGCATTCCAGCCCTCCTGCACGCTTCTACGTACTCGGCCACGAAATCCCTCTTTGCAGCAGTCTTCGCCGAAGTGAAATCCGAAACCTCGCTGTCCCAAAGGCAGAAACCGTCGTGGTGGCGGGTCGTGAGCACCATGTACCTCATTCCCGCGTCCTTTGCCAGCTTCACCCAATTGCGGGCGTCGAACCTTCTCGGGCGGAATTTCTTCGCAAGAAGCGCGTACTCCCCTTTCGGGATCCTCTCGCAATGCATCACCCACTCTCCTCGGCCCAGGATCGAGTACAACCCCCAGTGGATGAACATGCCGAACCTGGCTTCCACCCACCATTTCATCCTTTCAGGAACGGTTTCCATCGACGTGTTTCAACTCCCCTAACCCTATAAATCGGCGTAACCAAACGCGATTAAGTTATTTAAGCGTTGGCATATTCATTCCTCGCGGACGCTTCGGTGGGGACTCCATCGAGGAGCAGCTTTTGTTTGCCTGAACCGCGTCTTTGGAAAAGGCGGCTAGATCCTTGGGACAGACTCAATCCGATTTAGCGATCTTGGCTCGAAACGCTCCCTTGCCGAATCGCGCTAGCTGAGAAAAAGGCCGCGGTCAACGCTTGCCGATCAAAATTTTAAGCGCTTTGAAATCTTCGAAAAGCACGCCTCTCAAGGAGGCGTCGTAGAGGGCCGCGGCCGGGTGGTACAATGGCACGTACAGGACTCCCCCTTTCTCGATCGCCTTGCCGTGGGCTTCGCCTACGGACCTCCTTCCGACCAGCGCGCTCAAAGCCGAGTTGCCCATCGGGCAAATTATGCTGGGGCGTATTAGCTTAATCTGCCTCTCCAAGTACGGCATGCAAGCGTTCCTTTCGCTGACCCTGGGCGGCCTGTTGTTCGGAGGCCGGCACTTCACCACGTTGGTTATGAAGACGTCCCCCCTTTCGATGCCTATCGATTCGAGGAGCTCGCCGAGCAGCTGGCCAGCCAAGCCCACGAAAGGCCTTCCTTGGACGTCCTCGGAATAACCGGGCGCCTCGCCGACGAACATCACCTTGGCGTCTCCCGGCCCCTCTCCCGGCACCGCGTTGGTCCTGGTCTTCGAAAGCGGGCAGAGCCGGCAGGTCGCCACCTGCCTTGCTACCTCATCCAGGCTGTCCACCGCGCTCACCCGCCCACGGGCAAGCATGCACCGCTCCCTCTGGTTGGAAACGGCAAACGCCCCTACTTCTTTTCAGGCGCACGCTTCCGCGACGTCCGCGCAATGCCCACCCCCGCATTTTGGAGGCTTGCGCGATAAGCTTTTCCCGGGCAAAACCCAGGCTTCGACGATGCGAGGCTGCCAGAGAATCGAGGAATCTCTGCGGAGGTTCGAGGCGGCAAGGGATTTCGAGGAGCCCGACAGGGTTCCGATCCTGATCGACGTCGGCGCCCCATTCCTGGCGAAAGTTCTCGGTTTCACGTTAAGGGACTACTACAGGGACGCCCAAGTTTGCAAGCACGTCCAAGTCGAAGGGTCGAGGTGGGCTTTCAGCAGGTTGCAGGACGACAGGACGGCCTTGGTTGGCCCTGATCAGGCGAAGCTTGACATCGGCGCGGTGGCGGAAGGCATAGTCTTCGGCTGCCCCATCTCCTTGCCCGACGAAGGCAACCCTTGGCTTTCCCCTTGGATAACGCCAAAGCCGATGACCGTAGAAGAGATCGACGAGCTCGAGGTACCGGATCCCGCCGATTGCGCCCGGCGCCTCCGGGCGCATTACGCCAGGGCTTTCGGCAAGGAAGTGGAGGCGGAGGAGGCCCCGGCGATACACCCGCCATGCTCCGCGGCCGGTTCCTTGATCGGGACCGAAAGGTTATACATTTACCTCTACAAGCATCCTGGCGCGGCGCGCAAGCTCTTCGGCAAGCTGCTGGAAACCTTCTGCGAGATCACCGATTACAACGACAAGCTGAGGGGCGGGAGGACCGAAAGCATAGGCCTGTGCGACGACCACGCAGGATACCTTTCCGCGGAAATGTACAGGAAGTTCGTCCTCCCTTACAACGCCAGGATCTACGAAAAATACGGTTCCCGCTGGAGGGGCCTGCACATGGATTCGAGGACCGACCACTTGGCGAAGATATTGTTGGACGAGTACGCCATCCAGGAAATGGATCTCGGCGCGGCCACGGACATGGCCAAGATGAAGGAGGTTTTCGACGGGAAGGTTTTCTTCAACGGGAACGTCGATTCCAAGATACTGGTCGCAGGGGAAGCGAGGCAGATAGAAGAAGCTGCTGAAAGGTGCATAAGGGTAGCCGCGCCAGGGGGCGGGTACGCTTTCGACTGCGGAGGCGAGACCTACGCGGGCATCGACCCGGAGAGGCTGGTCTACTTGGTAAGGTGCGCCAAAAAGTTCGGAAAGTACCCGATTCGGACATTGAATTAGGGGCAGGGCGGGGCAAGGCATAATTAAGCGCCGACCCATCCGCCGTCCGAGGACATTCGTGAAAAGCCGGAAAGGCGAAGTGCTGTTCTCCCCTTCGCCGGGAGGGAAGTTCAAGAAAGCCAGGCTCTCCGTAAACGAGTCCATCGAGATCGAAACGAGTGTTGCTTTTGGCTTGGTTCGGGCAACGTACAGGGCCGAGCTTCGAGACGTCGTCGATTTCTCGATGAAGGAAGGTGCGATCGAGCTGCATCTGCGCGCCGCGGGGGGGCCCGACCAGTCTTGGCTGGTGAAAACGCCGCAGGCCGAGGATTGGATGAACGTGCTTCGAAACCTGGGCGTGAAGGAGAGACCGGTTGCCGAGCAGCCAGCGCCCGGACATGGAACGGCCTTGCACGGCGGAACAGCTCCAGCCGTCGCCACTTCGTTCGCGGTAAAGCTTGCCCTGCATCCCGGGAAGTGGATGACCGCAAAGATCAACCTGACAAGCGAATCCTTGCAGGTTGAGGCGGTCGAGCTTTTCGGCATGATGCCCAGGCCGGTTAGGGTGGCGGTCGAGATGAAAGCTTTGAAGTCGTTCTCCAGATCGGA
Organism: Candidatus Brockarchaeota archaeon; assembly: GCA_017601265.1. Classification (GTDB taxonomy): domain Archaea; phylum Thermoproteota; class EX4484-205; order EX4484-205; family DTQO01; genus DTQO01. The sequence goes on along the minus strand of JAFNJA010000097.1, from coordinate 3,900 downwards.
CAAAGAACTCATCAAGCTCAAAATCGAGAGCAAGCCTGGTTACGGCTTGGGAGAGGAATGGGCCATAGCGACGAAGCAAAGGGACGAGCTGGCGAGGGCCCTCCTCAGCTTCGGGGTTGAGGAGATCCTGCAACCAGATTAGCCGCTTTCGGCGGGCCGCGATTGCCCGCCTCCGGAGATCTCGGTGATGAGCTTCTCGAGCGCTTCCTTCTCCTTCGCGATCGTCTTTTCAACGCCCTCGCCGGTCGCTTTCTCGTCGCCCTCGCATTCCACCGAAAGGTACTTGTCGTACCGCATCTCGGCCATCGCCCCCAATATCTCCTTGTACTTCACCTTGCCCTTCCCCATCGGCAACCAGGAGTAGGTTTTGCCCCCGTACTCGAAGGAACCGGGCGTTCCAGGAGGGACTTCCCCGACGTCCTTGATGTGCGCGTGCATGAGCCTCCTTCCGAGAACGCGCACGTCCTTCGCGCCGAACTCGGCGTCATTTGCCACCATGTTGCCCGGGTCGTAGATCACGCCAACGTTGTCCCTGCCAACCAGGTCGGCGTACCGCGCAGCTTCTTCGGCGGTTTCGATTAGCGACCCGAAATGTATCTCGACCAAGAAGTTGATTTCCGGATCCGTTTCCGCGAACTTGGAAAGCAGCCGCGCGCTCCTTTCCGCGTTTCCGGCTTCCTTCGGCCCGGCTATGGCCCTGAGCGAAGGGCACTCCAAAACGCGCGCTATGGCGACGTACCTCCTGCACTCTTCCATCTGCCTTCTGACATCCTCTTCCGAAATCACGTTGAAGCCCCGCCCGCCTATGTACGTGGATATGGCGCAGCATTCCAGGCCAAGGTCTTCCATTCTCGCCTTCAGCGACTTTGCCTCCTCGAGAGTCATCGAGGACGGGACGTGCCTTCCAGCCCAGCCGTCGCTGTACAGTTCGACCGCCTCGTAACCCGTCCGCGCCGCGATCTCTATCGCTTGCCCCAACGGTTTTTTGGCGAGCGCTATTGTGTCAAGGGCTATTTTCAAGGGAGCCCAGCGCCCGAACTCGCGAACGAAATATAACGTTTGCCCGCGAGCGTAAAAGTCTGCCGCCTAAGCTCCCGTACCCCCAAGCGTGCCGGGAGACGCCCTCTTCCTCGCCGCCCTCATGATCCCCTCGATCTGCTTCATCGCGTCCCTGTCCAAAACTGGAGTCGGGGGATAGTTCTCCTTCAGTATGCCCCTCACCTTCTCCCTTGCCCTCTCCATGCTGTCCTTTGCGCCCCTCGAAACCCAGCTGTCCCAGCGCTCGCGCTTGAAAAGTTTCGGCAGCCAAAGTTCCTTCCGCGCGTGGCGCAAAGTGTGCCTTTCGCGGATGAAGTTCCCTCCCACCCCGACCTTCTGTATGACGTCGACGGCGAGCGTTTCAGGCGTGACTTCGACCCCTTGGAATAGCCTGCTTATCATCCCGAGCCACTCGTCGTCTATGGCCAGCTGCTCGTAACTGCACCCTTGGTCGGCCCCAACGATCCCTTGGGCGCCTATGCTTTCGGCTCCGGCGGCTATGGCGAGGCACGCGCCCAAGGCCTTCTCGAAGCCCGCTTGGAAATCAGGAAGGTTCGAGTCGGCCAAGCCGACGTTGCACCCTGCCGAGAGTCCGAACGAGCGGGCCACCTGTATCCCCGCGGCGCCGGCAAGCGCCTGCTCGGGGCTCCCGAAAGTGCAGAGAGCCGTAAAGGGATCCATCACGTGGATTGAAGTGCTGAACGACGCCGGTTCGTTCGGGTTGATCAGGTAGACCATCGCTATCCCGGCGAGGACCTCGGCCGTCAGAAGAACAAGGGATCCCGCTACCGTGGCAGGTCCTGTGGCGCCTAGCATCACCATCGATCCAGTCGCGCTGACGGGAAGGTCGTACTTGGCGAACTCGAGGACGATGTTTATCGCGTGGTTTGAAAGCTGGAGGGGCGAACTCGGTTCGGCCCCGTATCCGATGCACCTCCTTTTGCGCAGCTCCTCTTCCCCGCCGCAAGCGGCCTTGGCCATCTCTATGATCGCTCTAGCCGATTCGATCGAGGAGACGTATACTCCGCCCGGTTTCTTGGAGTATTCGATCAGGAGCTTGTACGCCTCCGCGTCGCATATCTCTTGCTGCGCATCAGAAGGCACGACGAAGGGCATCACGTAATCGATGTTATCCAAGTTGTTCCCCAGCGTTATGGCTTTGACGCAGTCTTCCTTCAAGCCGTATCGCCTTTCCATCCTTTCGTAGTCGACGAACAGGATTTCGTAGCACATGCCTCCCTTAATGGAGCCGTCGTTGACCCTCACCGCTTCGCCCGTCGACGCCGATTGGACGGCGTAATCCTTCGGAACCTTCCTCACCGTTTCCTCGACTAAAGCGCGGGGAAGCTTCACGACCTCCTTACCGTAATCGACCGGGCAACCGCACCGTTCGAACATCTTTAAGACGCCACCGTGCCTGTAGCGGAACCCGACCGTCTCGAGGACCGTCAGTGCTGACTCCCTTATCGCTTCAACCTCTTCCTTCGCGAGCACCTCCAACCCGTGGCTGAGTTTTCGCATGGTTTGCGCTCGAGCTTTGGGGATATAAGCGCTCAATGGAGGGGGAGAACCTCAACTCCAAGCTCAGGACCTTGGTAAACTTCGACCAGCAGCTTACGCGTTCACAACAAAAGTACGTAGCCGCTCCTGCCCCAATCTCGCCCCCGTGAAGAAAGACCGAAGCCCCCCTTCGGTAATACTTCCGCAGCCGCGTCCGCGTCGATTGGACGAGTCCCGTGGGGGCTTTTAGGGCAAATCTTTTCTATGTGGTTGATACGGCATGCGTTCAGGTAAGAAAATGGCCAAGGAAACAGTAGTGGTCGAATCGAGGGTCAGGGAGTTGCTCCCCGAGGGCATAAGGCTCAGTTCGGACGCGATCGAAGGCCTCGATCAACAGGTAAAGAAATTGATCGAGAACGCCGTCGCGAGATGCCAAGCCAACAAGAGGAAAACGGTGTTAAAGGAAGACTTCTAGCCTTTCGCCAGCGAGGTCCGGTTAACGCTGCGATAGGGGCTGGCTGGCCGTTAGGAGCATTAATCTTCTCCATTTTTTGGATCGAGAGAGGTTTACCTCCTCCGCCTCTGCCAAACTTAAGCACTCTCTGGACCGTGGCAACTGACGTGCGAGCCTTTTCGCGCCCGTCCAAAAAATCGCGAGCCAAAAGCCGTAGCCCTGCCAGCGGGTGAGGCTTTTACCATTCGCGCCGCTTCGGCCGAGCCGAGCTGCTGCGCCATCAACCAAAACGTATTTTTCGATCGCGCCGAATGCCGGTCCAGATGGCCATAGAGTTCGTCAAGGAGCCGTTCAGCAGGGAGGAGAACCTCGCATGCTTGGAGCGGCACGTGAGGGAATGGTTCGTCCGGGAGTTCGGCGAGCTGACCCCCCCGCAGCGGTACTCCTTCAAGCTCGTCTCCCAGGGCAAGAACGTTATCGTCACCGCGCCAACTGGGAGCGGGAAGACGTTAGCGGGTTTCATGGTCGTCATCAGCGAACTCTTCAAGATGGGTTGCGCGGGCGAGCTTGAGGACGGGGTTTACTGCCTTTACGTTTCGCCTCTGAAGGCGCTTGACAACGACATCAAGAAGACCCTCCTGGCGCCCCTGACCGGGATAAGAGAAGTAGCTAAGTCGGAGGGCGGGGAGCTGCCTGAGGTCCGGGTAGCCGTTCGAACCGGCGACGTGCCGGCAAGCGAGAAGCAGAAGCAGCTCAAGAAGCCGCCCCACATCCTCATCACGACTCCCGAGAGCGTGGCAATACTGCTTAACGCGCCCAAGTTCGCCGCGCACCTGAAACCCGTCCGCTGCGTCATAGTGGACGAGATCCACGCCCTTGCAAACAGCAAGCGCGGGGACCACCTCTCC
>JAFNJA010000096.1:572-7975 GCA_017601265.1 Candidatus Brockarchaeota archaeon | reverse complement strand
GTACCTCCCGCCTCCGTTGACGGAAACGGGGAAACCATCGACCTGGACCTCGAAAACCATGCCGGTGTAGTACTCGAGCCCGCGCACGAAGCCCAGGTCGACCTTCATCCTGCCAGCGAAACGCTTCGCGCATAGCCCCACGAGTTCGGAAAATTCGGAGAGCGCCTTCTCCGCCTCGGGCAAGCCCTTCACGACCTCTGAAACTTTCTCCAAGGCCTCGGCGCCCTCCGCCTCCTTGCCGAGCAGGATCAACCGCCTGACCTTCTCTAAGACCCCGGGGTTGGACAGCCTCGCGATCTCGGCTTCGGCCTCCCCGATCCTTCCCTTGTCTATGTTGCCGAGTATGGGGCCCTGCTCCGGTTCCCCTATCCCCCCCGAGCTCAGCACGGCCTTCATCAAACCCTGGTGGCCGATCTTGATGCGGTACCTCTGGAAGCCGAGGCGCCTCATCAAGTCGTCGGAGATCTGGAGGATCTCGAGGTCTGCCTCGGCGTTCTTCGAGCCGAACAGCTCGAAGCCCGCCTGCAGGAACTCCCTGTACCTCCCCCTCTGAGGCTCGTCGTACCTGTACATGGGAAGGATGTAGCCGAGCCTTATCGGCAAGCTCTCCGATCTGAACGCGCGAACCACGAGCCTCGAGATCGTGGCCGTAGCCTCGGGCCTCAAGACGACCCTCCTGCCCCCTAGGTCCGTGAAGGCGTACATGCGGTGCCTGATCTCCTCGCCGGAGCGCGCCGCGTAAAGCTCGTAAGGCTCGATGGTCGGCGTCTGGACCTGCTTGTAACCGTAGAGCCTGAACAGCTCTTGTACAACTCCCAGGACCTTGTTCCTGGCGGCCATCTCCTCGGGGAGCACGTCCCTCATGCCGCGCACTGGGTTGAGCAGGTCCTTCGGCAACTCAAGCGGCGCCTCCTGCGAGGAAAGCGAGAAGCCCCAACGCCATCCACGCGAGCACCCTTCTCTTCTCTACATAAGCGGTTCTGGGGGTCGGGTCCTTCAAGATCTTGGAAGCGGAAAAAAGGAACCCTGCCACCGTGGGCAGCAGGAAAGCGAGGTAAAGGGGGGAGGCGATCTTCATCGCCAAAGGGACCAGGCTGAGGAGGATCGAGGAGAGGAACAGGGCGGAAGCCGAGGCGGCGGCGGCCCGCATCCCCCTGGAGACCGCGACGGTCCTGACCCCTTTCTGGGCGTCGCCCTCGACGTCGGCCATCCCCTTCGCGATCTCCCTTCCCAGTATCGCGCAGAAGGCCGTCGAGGTGAAGAGGAATAGCAAGGGGCTGCCGGGGCCCCCGACCGCGAGCCAGCCGTAGGCGAACGGCACCGACACTATGGACGCGACCACGACGTTGCCAGGCAGCCCGGTCCTCTTCAAGGCCGAGTTGTACAACGCTCCCAAGAGGGTCGAGGCCAAAGCTAAAGCGGCGCAAGCCGGGCTCGTCAACGCGGCCGCGGCCAGGCCGGCGATCAGGAGCGCGGACGCCAGGGCCGCCGCCGACTCCTTGCCGAGCTCGCCGCTCGGGAGGGGCCTATCGGGCCTGTTGATCCTGTCGAGCTCGAGGTCGACGAGGTCGTTGTGGACGTTCACGACCGCGGCCAAGGCGAAACCCGTCGCGAAGCCGAGGAGGAGCTTCGGGTTCGGCGCGGCCTTCCCTGAGGCCATGAACCCGCCTACGACCACGGCCAGGCCCATCATCGCGCAGTTTGCGGGCCTGATTATCTTGACGCAGCCTTTCCAAGACACCTGGGGTCCCTTCAGGAGTTCAGCTTCGAAACCGTGTAATAGACGACCTCGCTCCTTCGGTCGACGACGGCCAAGATCAGGGTCTTCCTGAGGGATTGCACCCGCTTGATGAGTTCAGAGAGGACGGAGAACTTGACCGGCTCGCCCTCGCATATCCCGTAGATCAGGTACTTCGAGGTGTGGGAACCGTACTCGCCCCTCTCGTAGACCCTGAAGTCTATGTTGAAGCCGTACCCTTCCCTCACGACGTAACCCCTCGACCTGAGGTCCCTGTAGATCAGGTACCTGGTCCAGATGAGCTTGTCGCTCGACTTGTACTCGGCGAGGAACTCCTCGAAGCTGCCGGGCTCCTTCAGCGCGCCGCCGGACTCGGTCCTGAGCTTCCCTATGCTGAGGAGGTAGAGGACCTCGTAGGGGTACAGGACCCTCGCGCCGTCGTACTCGTAGCCGAAACCCCTGGAAGCCAGCCAACCGACGGAGCCGCTGTCCGAAGCCGTGACCCTGTAGTTCTCCACCTCGACCTTGACGAGTTCCTCGACCGGAGCTTCGCCCATCTTCAGCGACCACGCATCGACCTGGCGGCTGCCTTCTCCACCGGCAGAGATATCACTTACTCAGTCCTCGAAGGAGGCTTTCAGTATGGCGTAGGCCAGGTCAAGGGGGGAGAAGCCGGGGCTTTTCACCCCCTCCTTGAGGTAGAAGGACGAGATCCTTTCGACGAGCTCGGCCTCCGACAGCTCGCAGCCCACCAGGAACCTCTCCAGATCCCCGAGCTTCTCCTCGGGGTAGAAGGTGAAGCTTCCGCTGAAACCGACCTCGGATACCGCGTTCCCCGAGCTCCTTAGCGAGACTTCCAGCAGGCCGGCCTCGGATTTGATGGAAGATTGCTTGGGCTTGAAGGACTCCTCGAAGAGCGAGGGGTGGTCCAAGGAGCGCTGGTCCAGCCAGCTCCCGGAGGAGAGCCTCTTAAAGACCTTCGCGAGCACTTTCCTCTCGCCGAGGGAAAGGCGGCCTTTCGAAGCTCTGAGGCCCGCCGACATCGATACCGAACTGGCAAGCGCCCTCCTCAAGGCCTCGGCGTCCGGGATGGAGCCCGTCTCGTTTTCGACGCTCGTCACGAGGCCGACGAGCCTCGCCCTCTCGGCGCGCCTTAGCTCCTCCCGCGCCACGTTCAGGCGGCTCATCAGGTCGTAGTCGCCCTCGAGCAGGAGCACGCCGAGGAGCTGGGAGAAGCCGCCGACCGACGAGGCGGTGTACTCGCATATCCTCCTGCCCCCGACCACGACCCCCGTGAAGCCTTCAAGTTTTCCGGCCATGCCGAGTTGCTCGAGCACCATCAAGACGCCGTTCAGCGCCACATTGCTCACTTCTTCAGCTCCTCCCTTCATCACAAGCGAGAAGACCACCTGGGGGGGCGTGTGGAGGAGCTGGCCCCCTCCCCTCGGGCGCCTCAGGACGCCGAGCTTCTCCGACTTCAGGGCGGACTTGAAAACGCTCCCGACCAACTGGAACCTGCCGACCGACACGCACGCTTTCTTCGGCGAGAAGGCGACGAAGGTCGCTGGGTGCTTCGCGGAGAGGAAGGCGGCTTCGGAGACGCAGATGCCCGTCAAGACATCCGCTTTCCCCAGGTCGAAGAACCGGAGGGTTCCGGCCTTGCCGCCCCCTTCCTGCGCCTTGGGATTGAGCAGCTTGCATCACTGCTTGATCGGCTCGTTCATCTCGACTATGGAATCGAGTATGAAGTCGCCCTCGAGGGCGAGCTTCTGCTTCCAAGCGTTACCGATCCCTATGAGCGTCACCACGCCGACGACCGAAGCCTTCGCCTTGAGCACGAGCTCCACCAACGACCTCTGGGTTTCTCCAGTCCTCGTGACGTCGTCCACGATGAGTATGCTGTCGTTCCTCCTTATCATGTACTTCGGGACGTGGAGGGTTATGACGACGGCCGAGTTGCTCGGGGTGTAGGAATCTTCGAGCCAATCCGAAACCCCGACCTCGCGCGTTTTCCTCGCCACGAGGAGGCCTTTCCCCATCTCGCTCGCGACGACCGTCGCGAAAGGTATGCCGTCGGCTTCGGCCGTCATTATCTTTGTTATCTTCCTTCCTGCGAAGGTTTCTATGACCCTGTACGCGGCCAGCCTCAGGAGGTTGAGGTCCCAGATTATCGAGGAGTTGTCGAAGTAACCGGCCTCGTCGAACTTCACGTTGTCCCTCAGCAGCTTCTCCAGCGAGACGACCTGTTCGAGGGCGGACCTCAGCGCTTCGGCCCTGCTCGAAGAGGGGAGGACGTGGCCCTTCACGTAGCGGCTCAGGACCGTGATCGGCAGGTTGGTGATCTCCGCGAGCTCCCTGTAGGTGTGGCTCTTCTTCGCCAAGGAGAGGAGCTCGATCGTTATCATCCTCTTCCTCAGGGAAGTCAAGTGGGTGTCGGCTGGAGGCATGTTACCACCAAATTGTCAATAGCCTGGGACCTGGGCGACCAAGTGAACAGTTTCGTTAAAAAGGATTGCCCCCCGATGGGGCGGAAGGCCCTGGAAAAGTTAAAAGCGCGATCTCGGTTCTCGGCGGGCTTCGCGAACCAGGGCTGTTGGGATCTTGGCTTAATGCCAACCTCTGGGGCAGGGCGCCGGTGGCGGCGGTTGGCCGCGCCGCTCCGGATGCGGGGGATCTTGTTCGGAGGCCGCGAGCGCGTCAAGCGCGGATTTGCGGAGGCGGATTCAGACGCCCTTGACCTCCGACATCCTGATCGAACTTACCGCGCCGACCAAGCCGTAGAAGACGCCCATCGCCAAGAAGATCAGCAGCGCCGCCGCGGGAGGTTCGGTCCGGTGCACGACGAGGAACGCCAGCGGGAACACGAGCCATGACGAAAGGCCGAACACGAAGGAGCTGACGGAGCACTTGCTCACGAGCGCGTAAACCATCGTGAAGGCTAAAGGAAAGAGCAGGAGGAGCGGGTCGTTGAAGCTCGCCGTTCCGGCGTCGAAGGCGCCTAGGCTGGAAGCCCAAGCTACGATGGCGGCTTGGGCCAGGATCAGGGCGGCGCCGAAGACGAGCTTCGACTGCACGGACTTCATCCGAACCCGAGGAAGCGCCCCGCTATTTAGGCATTCGCGGGCGATGGGAGGTGTAAAATGTCTACGGCGAGAAAAAGCGCGAAGCGCGCCGCGAAAGGGTGGGCGGCTTTGCTTCGCTCACAGCACGATCGGCACCCCGTTCCCGCACCTCGGGCAACGGCGTTCCTTCGACAGTTTCATCCTGACCGCCTCGAACCCGCGCCTCTCCACGAGCAACTCTCCGCAGGCCGGGCACCAAGTGTTCTCAAACCTGTGCCCGGGGACGTTCCCGACGTAGGCGTAAAGGACGCCCGCCTTCCTCGCAACCTCCCTCGCCCTCTCGAGCGCGCTGACGGGCGTCGGCGGCGAGCCGAACCACCGGGTCGGGTGGTACCTGGTGAAGTGAAGCGGGACCTCGGGCCCCAAGTTCTTCAGGTGCTCGCCCACGATCCAATCGACGCAGGCATCGTCGTCGTTCACGCCTGGGATGACGAGGTTGACGACCTCGACGTGGAGGCCCGAATCCTTCGCGCGCTTCGCGTTCCTCCAGACGACTTCGGCCCTCGCGCCTCCGCAGAAATCCTCGTAAACCCCCGAGTCGCCCTTAACGTCGAACTTGATCGCGTCCATCCCCGCTTCGCGCAGCATCGCCAGGGCTTCTTCGGTCATGTAGCCGTTCGAGACGAAGTTGGCTCCCAAGCCGCTCCTGCGCGCGGCCGGGAAAAGGTCGACGCAGTAATCGAAGAGGAGGGTGGGTTCGTTGAACGAGACGGAGAGGCTTTGGCAGCCCCTCGAGAGGGCGAGGCTCACCATCCTGTCGGCGCCCACGAAGTTCCCTACGTCCGCGCCGGGCGAGGAGCGTGAGAGCTCCCAATTTTGGCACCAAGGGCACGAGAAGTTGCAGGAGAGGGAGGAGAAGGTCAAGGCCTTGGAGCCCGGGCGGTAGTGGAAGAAGGGCTTCTTCTCGATCGGGTTCACGGAGACCGCCGAGATGCTTCCGTAAACGAGGGTGTGCAGTTTTCCTGCCACGTTGATCCTCGTCTTGCAGAAACCCCTCCCTGAATCCGGGATGACGCAGCGCCTCTCGCAGAGCCCGCACATCACTTTGCCTCCCGCAAGCTTGGCGTAAAGCCTCGCCTCCTTCGCGGTAGGGCTCCCCAGCATCGCCTTCGAAGGAGCCATTTGGGTTAGATAAGGATGGAGCCGCGCCGGGTCCAGGGCCCGGCCGATCAAGCTCGCCTCGGGGAATAAGCGTAATTAATCCGAGTCAAGGAAGGCATGCCTGGATGTCGGAGGCCGGCCAGAAGGAGATCGAGTCCCAGGTCAAGGGCAACACCCTGAGGGTCTACTGGTACGTACTGAAGGCCGGGCACAAAAGGCCCGTTGGGATAAGGGAGGTCCAAAGGGAGCTTGGCTTAAGCAGCCCAAGCGTGGCGGCGCACCATCTCGAGAAGCTGAGGGAGCTCAAGCTCCTTGAGAAGCTCGCCTCCGGCGAGTACCTGCTCGTGAACGAGGTCAAGGTGGGCGTGCTGGGGAACTTCGTCTCCCTGGTGGGCCTGATGCTGCCCAGGCACCTGTTCTACTCGACGCTATTCACGACGATGCTGGTCGCTTACGCGCTCCTTTACCCGATGGACCTGAGCTACCACAACCTTGTGGCCCTGGTTTTCGGCTCCCTGGCTTCCTTGTTCTCCTGGGTCGAGACCGTGAGGGTTTGGAGGAACAAGCCCTTCTGAAGCTCCCGGCGCTGCGCGGACGAGATCGGCCAAATTCCCCGTCCGAACGGGCTTGCGGGACCAAAACCCCGATATTACTGCCGTTTATGCGTGGCGGGTAGGTTTATCTCTGCCCCGGAATCGAGCCTGAAGGAAGCGCGAAGGTAAACCGTTTGAGCAAGGTCGTCGTCAGCGAGATCAACAGGACCCCTTTGGAGAAGCAGAGGATCGAGATATGCGAGAGGAAGGGGCTGGGCCACCCGGACTACATATGCGATTGCGTGATGAACGAGGTTTCGGTAGCGCTCTCGAAGGAGTACCTGAAAAGGTTCGGATCGATACTCCACCACAACATCGACAAGGGGATGCTCGTCGCGGGCGAGGCGGAGGTGAGGTTCGGGGGCGGCAGGATAGGGAAACCCATGCTCCTGATCTTCGGGGACAGGGCCACGATCTCCGCCGGTGGCGAGCAGGTTGACGTCGGGGGAATAGCGGTCAAGGCTGCCAAGGGGTGGTTCAGGCGCAACCTGAGGTTCGTTGACCCGGAGGAGCACCTCGACTGCCAGGTGGAGCTGAAGCCCGGGGCGGAGGAGCTGAGGGACATATTCAGCAGGGGAGGCAGGTTCCTGGGCGCGAACGATACCTCCGCGGCGGTCGGGTACGCGCCGATGACGAGGACGGAAAAGACGGTGCTGGCGATGGAGCGGTTCCTGAACTCGAAGCGGTTCAAGAAGGAGTACCCCGAGACCGGGGAGGACGTGAAGGTCATGGGGTTGAGGAACGGAAACCTCCTGAACTTGACGGTGGCGATGCCCTTCGTCGACAGGTACGTGAAGGACGAGGCGGAGTACTTCAGGAGGAAGAAAGAGGTCTTGGAGGAGATGCGGC
>JAFNJA010000096.1:0-490 GCA_017601265.1 Candidatus Brockarchaeota archaeon | reverse complement strand
CTGGGCAAGTCGGCCGAAGCGGGTGACAGCGGGCAGGTCGGGAGGGGGAACAGGGTGAACGGAATCATACCCCTGAACAGGCCCACCAGCTCAGAGGCCGCGGCGGGCAAGAACCCCGTAAGCCACGTGGGCAAGATCTACAACGTCCTGACCTACTACCTCGCGGACGCCGTGTACGGCAAGGTGGACGGGATAGACGAGGTGTACGTCTGGCTCCTGAGCCAGATAGGGAGGCCGATAAACAGGCCGAAGATCGCGGCGGCGCAGGTGGTGCCCTCGCGGAAGGGGGAGTTCCGCGAGATCTCGAGGAAGGTGCAAGAAACTTTGGAAGAGGAGCTGGAAGGGAAGAAGCTGGAAATTTTCTGCAAACGGCTCGCGGAGGGCGGGCTCCCCGTCTGCTGAGCGTTCAGAACCCGTACCGGGGCCTGGGCGGGTACTTCTTCGTCGCGAAGAATTTCACCGTAAGGAGGCCCACGACGAAGCCGCCTAT
>JAFNJA010000095.1 GCA_017601265.1 Candidatus Brockarchaeota archaeon | reverse complement strand
GAGGCAGACAACCCTTTTTAATTTAACATTTTTACTCAGCTTGCAGCCGACCCGCCTCGCCTCGACGGACGGCGGCAGGACCCTTGGTGGCATAGCATGCCCAGCCATGAACTCGGAAACGAGAACTCCATTTTGCAGCTCACTCGTGAAAGGAAGGTAAAGAAGGATACTAGGTACGTAACGAAGCTGGAGGTAAGAAAACGATTAATACTTGCCAGCCACACCAACGGAAAGAGATGAGTGGAATGATCGACGCGAAAAGAAGGAAGCAGATTTTGGCACGGCAGAGGTCAACGATCTACTCCCAGGGCGAGCCCTACCTAGGAGCGTATTACACGGACGAGGAGATCAAGGCGGTCGTCGACACCATCCGCGCGTCCATGGACCCGTCGATAGGCTTCATAGGCTCCCTGAGGGGCAAATACGTGGAGGGCAACCCGCTTGAGAAGTTCGAGCGCGAGTTTGCGGATTTTTGCGGCACGAAGCACTGCATCGCCATAAACGGCGCTGGAACGGGCCTCGACATGGCGATGATGGCCCTCGACCTTGAACCGGGGGACGAGGTGATAGTTCCGGCAATCAACTTCAGGGCGGCGCCGCTTGCCGTCATCGGGCAGGGCGGCAAGGTCGTGTGGTGCGAGGTGGATGAGCGGACTTTTCAAGCCGACCCAGCTGACGTGGAAAGGCGGATTACGCCTCGCACGCGCGCGATTTTCCCTGTGCACATGAACGGCCTGTCGGCGCCGATGGACGAACTTCTAGACATAGCGGAGCGCCATCCACATCCGAAGCACGGGCCTTTGAAGGTCATCGGCGACGCGGCCAGAGCCTGCGGTGGGAAATACCGAGGCACCCGCATCGGCAAGAAGGGCTGGATGACGGTCTTCAGCTTTCACTCGATGAAAAACATGACGACGCTCGGCGAAGGCGGCGCGATAACCACGGACGATGACGAATTGGCAGAACGGCTGAAGGACATCCGCCAATTCGGCGCTACTACTGGAAGGAGGTGGGGAACGAATTACAAAATGACGACCGTGCAAGCGGCGGTCGGATCCGTCCAGCTCCGCCGTCTTGACGAGATGATAGAAAGGAGGCGGCGAATCGCCCACGAAAGGAACAAGCTGCTTGAGGGCGTGCCTGAGCTCACGCTGCCTTACGAACCGCCCGACTGCTGGCATACGTTCTACCTTTACACCTGCCTGGTCCCCGAAGGGTGGGCGGGCGAAAAGAGGGACAAGCTGGTCAAGATCATGGGAGAGGATTACGGAGTTGGGTGCGTCGTCGCGAACCCGCCCCAATACCGGGAGGTGCCGCTATTGGGGCAGCTGACCGTTGGGCAGGATTTGCCAAGAAGCAACAAGCTTGGCGAACGGCTCTTCTGCCTTTCAATCCATCCGCTGATGACGACCGAAGACAACGAGTACGTGTGCGCGGCGCTAATCGAGACCGTTGAGCGTATAAGGGAAGGAAGCGCGTGAAAAGATGCTTTAGTCCTTACTAGGCAACGAAGAGGCTTCAAGATCGTTGACCTATGCCACCTATAAGAACGCGCTTATTATCATTTCTACCATTCACTCGGAAGGGGCATGGGGGAAGCCTTACCCGTTCACCTTCATCGAAAAGGGCATCCACCTATCCGCCCATCACGGGCACTATGGCTCCTTGCGCATCCAGGCTCCCCAATCATGACATCGTCCACTCAACTGGGACAGGCATAGGTCAGGGAAGAGGATAGAATTTGATAAATTGGTCCGTCACGGTGATCGAAGAAGAGACGCTGCCTTACTTAGCGGGCGTGGGAATCGACGAATTTTACTTGGATCCCGAATCCTGCGTCCGTGCCTACAAACTTGGCAGGTCAAGGCTCACGGAGGTTTTTAGAGGTAACGTTTCGCATCCAAGCGCCTCATGCCCTCCGCTCTCATACGGCCACGTTGCGTGTCTTGGCTGCGGAATCGTTTTTCCGGAGGATTCGGAGCCCTATGCCAAACCCGTTTTTTCGAGTCTCGACGAGGGCATAGAAGTTTTAGAAGGGGAAATCGACTTCAAGGCAAATCCGTTATTTGTCCATTATCAAAAAATGCACAGATACTTGGTGAACGCTTTTCCCAATGAAAGAATCCCATTCGGTGGTTTTGGCTGGGAAGGACCGATTACATCAGCGGGGCTTCTGCGCGGCCAAGGATTCTTCAGCGACATTCATAAGGAACCAAACAAGGCGGAACAATTCCTTAAACTTTTGACTAAAAGCATTATCATGTTTATACAATTCATTAGAGAGGTAAACGGGGAAGAAAAGATCGACCGGAATAGCGGTGGACTGGCTGACGACTTTGCAAGTTTCATCCACCCTTCACTGTGGACCAAGTTCGTCATCCCATATTGGGATCAATACTACAGGGGAATAACGACTGGCAGGCGCGTTGTGCATTGCGAGAATTTAAGCCCTGGCCACCTCAGGTACCTGGCCGAGATAGGCATAGCCTTTTACGAACCGTCGGTCTCGCCAAAGCTAAACCCCAAGATCATAAGGAAACTGACGGACATACCGTTCAATTGGTTGCTCCCGACTTTCAAGTTGGCAACGATGACTGAGGAAGAGGTAAGGCAATGGGTCATACAAGTAGCCGGCATGGGGGTGAACCATATGTGGGTGGAGGTGGATAAATCCATTTGCGAAGGCAATAATCCAAATAAGATTTCAGCTTTCGTAAACGCATGTAAAGAGATAGATCTGGGAGCAGGAAGCTCCTAGGCTTCAATCTTTCCAGAGCTAGGAAAATGCTCGCCGCCCGCGAATTCCTCGCAAGATTGTGGCGCAGGTACGGAGGGAGGGCCATCTACACGAAGGAGGGAGCTTGGTACATTCAAGCCACAAGGTAAGCAAGGTTGAAGCACATCATCTACGACGAGGACACGAAGAACGCGGCCAAGTGATTCATCGAGACTTGGAAGGACCGCTTGGAGTGCATCGACGATTACTTCCCGTGCTCGAAGGACGATTTCGGATGCGAGAACGTGAAGAAATGGATGGGCGTCTACGCCCTCAACTACAACTACGTCAGGGACCCCATGGACCTAGGAAGGCCGCCAGCGCGAGACCTTGAGCGCATGGCGGAAGAGAAAAGGTTCCATGAGATCTTCAGGAGGTGCTTAACTTAGCAGATCCCGCCCATGCGTCCATAAGGGTTAAATAGGGATACATTAAAAGCATTAGTATGGGAAAAAGGCTTTGAGTTATACCATTACTGAAAAAGGTACAGTAACGATTCCAGCGGAGGTCAGAAAAAAGTATAATTTGAGAAAGGGCTCCCGGGTTAAGTTCATAGAGACCGATGAGGGAATCTTGCTTGTCCCGGTTATCCCGTTGGAAGATCTTTTCGGTGCGGATAAGAACATTAAGAAGACAGTGTATCAAATGATAAAAGAGCTGCAAGAAGAAAGGAGGAGAGAAGCATCTGAGGAAGGATAAGCTTATCTTCGATACAGGTCCGCTCCTTCTATATTTTGCTGAGGATAATCGTGTGAGAGATTTTTTCAACGAGGTTATAAAAGATAAGGCAGAGGGTTATACGTGCGAGATCAACGTCGCGGAACTTTATTATAAAACCTGCGAGAAACTTGGTCGAGAAGCTGCCGAAGTTAGGAACGCGTCCGTCAGAAACTCCAAAATCTCAATATTGCCTTTAGATGAACGGCTTACGCATACTGCAGGAAGCTTAAAGTGCACTCATAGAGACAAGCTTTCTCTAGTAGATGCTTATGTCCTCGCGGCTACAAAGGTGCTGAGAGGAACATTAATTACAACGGATTCCCGACTCGTAGAGCCTAAAATAGTGCAAGCCAAATTGATTCAGATTCCTTAGCATGCCGCACGTCCACTTAAGAATCGCGCATCCTACTACCTTATTGGCAAACATTTCTGAATGAGCCCGGCAATGAGCTTTTCAACAGAGTCTTAAACCATCTCCTGGTTGACAGCACCGGTGCAAACTATACTGAGTAGCAAAAGTTTCAACTTTGACTTCAGATTCTCTACCCATCCCCACTTTCCTTTGTCTTAAGCGAGGAATGTTTGCTTGAAACTTTTGCTACTACAATGGCGGAGAGTGTCAAGTTGGTCCTTGCCTATCCCCATTCTCATGAGTCGAAAAGAAGGCGAGCCATGAGGCAGTAAGGGAGCCGGTTACTTGCCTCAGAGGGAAAACACTACTCCACCACGTTTATCCGTTTAGCTTTGAGGGGTTTCTTATAACCGTGGGCCTCAAAATGGAAAGTACAGGATTCCGACGGAGTACTGTCGGAAGTCTCGGATGTCCTGACAGGGCACACTCATTTAACGTATGGAAAATAATAAATATCCTAGGAACCTAATAATCAATATGACTTTTAAGCGCATGTCATTCACTGTATGCGTTTTTATTCTAAACGCGTTGATAGTGTTTTCAAGCTTCAATTCATTTGCCCAGATACCAACCTATTCGTCTTTGAGGTTACCACTTAGGATCCTCGTTTTCCCGGACGCCTCTCTCGAGGTCTCCTCCGTAATGCGGGCCTCCGTTGGACCCGAGGACCTTCCTCCCATGCGTCTCAACTTTGACTCGGCATTTTCTGAAGATGGGAAGAGCTTTTCCTTCGAGTTGCGAGGGTATGTCGGGGGAGATGTGGCCGAGTCGTTTGGAAGCGTGATGTACAGGTTTGATCTTGGGGTAGTTTTCAACGCGAGCAACGCAGAGATGGACCTGTACGCCAAGTTTAACCAGCAGACGATGAGGTGGTTGCTTCTGATCTATTTGGGCGCCAGGATATCGATTGACGAGCTCTCGATGAAGGTGGTTTCCTCGGAATCGCTGACCAAAGCGTATGGGAATGCGATCGTCCCTACGGACGATCCGGCAGACTCGGTGGTCGAACAAATTCTTCCCGCGATGAGGGAGTTAATTGAGTCGATGCTAAGCGATGCCTTGAAAACCTACAACGTGACGCTGAAGAACCTCGCGGTCAACGGGATCGTAGTCCAAAGATACCTCCTAAGCGTTTATTTTTACTTTGAGATAGAAGGTAACTATACGAATTCGGTCCAAGGGATTATGGAACAAGGTGCCACGTTCTCCCCGATCCTCCTCATAGGCCCATTCATTCCCTCTCCCGTTGAGAACGGGAGGGTGAACCTCACCATGGCCGTAAACGAAGTTCTGAACATAGATGGCAACGGGGTGATAAATTATCCGGCTGAGGTGGACAGTTTGGTAGAATCCAACAAACTCAAGGCATTGGAAAAAGTCGAGCAGATAGCCAGGAGGGATTTGAAACATGGCGGGCCCTACTTGCCCCTGATCCAGAGGCTGAGGGATACAACATTGTCCATCAGAGGCTTTCACGTGAGCATCGAGGCGTATAACGGACCTGGCGGGGGAAACGTAAGCTGGTCCGCCACGCTCGCGAGAGTAAGACCCCCGCTTGAAGGTACTGAAGACAATTTCACGTTTGCCGGCCTGGTAAACGACCTCATTCCGCTTGAGGCGGACGTGAAAATGCCCATGATGGACGTGGAAGTCATAGGCATGCAGGAAGCCGGCAAGTTAGTCAAGGCGGTGGTTCCTTCCTCCGCGCCTGCCCCGACTTTCAAAAACGACACCTACGTGAAGTGGTCAAATGCAACATCGCTTCTGGTGCTGAGGGACGTCTCGTACGTGGTGGAGCCCATAGACAGGGAGCCGCCTACGGTATCCTCTATGACGCCAGCTTCAGGCTCCTCTTTGTGGGACAAGAAGCCAACCATAAGTGCAAGCTACAGCGACGAGGATAGCGGGGTGGACGTCTCAAGCGTGATGATAAGGCTTGACGATGCCGACGTCACATCCTCCGCGTTAATAACCGCGAGCGGCTTCGAGTACACTCCAGTTGGCGAATTAAAAGAAGGCCGGCACAGCGTCACCTTGACGCTCAAGGACAGGGCTGGAAATGTGCGAACCGTGACGTGGACGTTTGAAGTGGTAGGTTTGTTCTCATCATTGTGGCTCATCGCCCTGGTCCTAGCGGCGGTTTCAGCATTGGCCGTCGCGATCTTCACCATAAAAAGGAGGAAGAAGCCTTCGGAGACGAGCGCCTCCCCGCCTTCGACGTGACCTCGAATTCCCGGACTTCGGGTTGACGGGCAGCCTGGTTCACCATCGCGTACGGCGAATTAAAGTATTGGAAAAATTTCCAAAATGGCATCTTGGATTCTCTAAGATCGCCTTGGAGAACAAGTTGGCAACCGCGTGAGAAGCCTTTTAAACAAATGCGTACCCAATTTCATCTTGGTTCAAATGGGGAAGATCCCCGAGGAACGGAGGGGATGCAAGTGGCGGAAAAAGCTGCAATGAAAACCGATGGGCCGCTCCGAGTTCATCCCACAAATCCACGCTATTTCGCCGATGGCAGTGGTAAAGCCATCTTCCTTTGCGGCTCCCATACTTGGGAGAACCTGCAAGACGGGATGATACCTAGGTACACGGCTGTCGAGATGCCGTTTGACTACGATTCATACCTGGATCTGCTCAAGAGGAACAACCATAACTTTATCAGGTTGTGGCGCTGGGAGCTGACCACTCACGAACCGCAACCTTGGTTGAGGGTCGGCCCTGGCAACGCCCTTGATGGCAGGCCGAAGTTCGACCTCAAGCGGTTCAACCAATCGTACTTCGATAGGTTGCGTTCGAGGGTAGAAGCGGCTGGGAAGAGGGGGATGTACGTGTCCGTCATGCTCTTCGAGGACTGGATCTTCATGGAGAAACGTGCGGATCATCCCTTGGAGCTGCATCCGTTCCACAAGGACAACAACATCAACGGCATCGATGGCGACCCAAACGGAGACGGCTGGGGAGTGGAGATCCACACTTTGCAAGTTCCCGAGGTGGTGGAGATCCAGAAGGAATACGTCGGCAAGGTGATCGAGACGGTCAACGATCTGGACAACGTCCTCTACGAGGTCTGCAACGAGGGGAAGGGCCACACTAAAGAATGGCAGTATGAGATGATCAAGCACATCAAGGACGTGGAGGCGGGCAAACGCAAGCAACACCCCGTTGGGATGACCTCGGTTGGGGACATGAACGAGGCCTGCCTGAACAGCCCAGCCGATTGGACATCTCTTGCCACCGTCAACTACGATGCCGCTGCAGATTCTTGGTCTTCCTCCCCACCCGCGGCGGATGGCCGTAAAGTCGATCTCCTAGACACGGATCACATTGGGTGGAAGATCTTCATGGAGGACGCGAAATTCACCAGGGCGTGGGTGTGGAAAAGTTTCACCCGGGGGCATAATGCGCTTCTCATGGAGAACCTGTCCGATTCGGCCGGCTGGATCGCGGGACGAGCTGCCATGGGGCATGCACGGCAGTACTCGGAAAGGGTGGATCTTGCCAACATGAGACCTGTGAACGAATTGTCCTCCACGGGCTACTGCCTGGCAAATCCTGGCTCCGAGTATCTCGTTTACCAACCTGAAAGCGGCACCTTCGCGGTCAAGCTGGAAGCAGGATCTTACAGGTATGAGTGGTTCAATCCTAGGACCGGAAGCGCAGCAGGAGAAGACATTTTGACGGTACCAGGAGGGAGCCGATCGTTCATCCCGCCTTTTGGTGGCGACGCGGTCCTCTTTCTGAAGGTTGAAAATCTTAAATAAGCCCTGACCTTGCATTGGATGGGAACGTGAGACTCAGCAAGAAGTCGATTTTGGCCCTCGTGACCTTGTCGCTTGCTGGAATCGCGATAGTCGGGCGGCTCTTTCTCGGCCAGCAGCCGCGGAGAGGTTTTGGAATATACCTTTCGGAGAGCGACGAACTCGTGTTATCGGACGAGGACATTTTGTGGTACAATAAGACTTCTCACGAGATCAGGCTTACGGCTGCAGGGGTTGAGAAGATCAAAGCGTTAAGGGTGCCCTTAACCGGCAGCCCCTTCGTGATAAAGATAGATGGCAAAAAGATTTATTCCGGGTC
>JAFNJA010000094.1 GCA_017601265.1 Candidatus Brockarchaeota archaeon | reverse complement strand
CGAGGCGTCCTCGCTGGGCGCGGCGTTGCTCGGCGGAACGGGGGCCGGGATATACCCTTCGGTCCATGACGCCTCAAAGAGGGTTTACAGAACCAAGGCTTCATACGAGCCGGACGGGTCAAGCAAGGCCTTCTACGACAGGTATTACCAAGTTTACAAGGACCTCTACCTTTCTTTGGAAGGGGCTTTCGGCAAGTTATCGAATATATGATTAGTGGCCCAGACCTCTTCCACCAAACGTCTTTCCCTATCGGTCCGCGAACCAAGCACGCACGCATGGTTAAGGCGCCGAAGGCGGGGCCCAGGAAGACCGATCTTCCGCTCGGTGGGCCCGGCCTGGGCTTGGCTTTTTGGAGGCCTCGCCAAACCCCGTCAGAAAAAGTTATTGCCGAGCGCGCGCTCTAAGTTGCAGACGGCAAGTTAGAGAGTTGCTGCGTTTGAAAACGATACGCGGATTCGTTTCCTTCGAAAGGAACCTGCTGATCCTCGGATCCACGAACGCGGCGATGTCCGTCTTTTGGAACAGCTGGTACCCGTTCGTGCCGCTCTACTTGTCCTACATGGGTGCAAGCCCGACCATCGTGGGCTTGATTTTTTCCATCATCGCCCTCGCGTCCAGCTTCGCGTATTACGTAGGGGGCTACATGGCCGACCGTTTCGGCAGGAAGGTCCCCATCGTCGTAGGAGGCGGGACCGGCTGCATTTGCCTCTTGGCTGCGATGTTAACCAGCGATTGGGCAGCCGTCGGCCTGCTGCTGGTCCTCGCCACGAGCCTTTTCAGCCTTCAGACCACCACGCCGTCACTTATGATCGTCGAATCCGTCGACGAGAAAGAAAGGGGAAAAGCGCTCGGAAATTGGGAGTTCTACAACAAGTTGGGACCTGTGATAGGGCCCATGCTCGCCAGCGCGGTTTCGCCGGTACACCAGCTCAAGTCACTTTTGTTCCTTAGCCTCGTCGCCATCGCCGCCGGGACGGCGATCAGGGCGGTCGGGTTGGTCGAGACGTTCGGCCGCGGCCCGTTCGAAACTGAGGGCGAGCAGGCTTCGATCCGCGATCGCCTGCGCGGAAGCCTCCTCATATTCCTGGCCTCCTGCATCATTTTCTCCCTCTCCGGCGGCCTGGTATGGCCCTTCGTCTCGATTTTCGCCTCCGAATTTTTGCGCATGTCGACGGCGGAACTCGGTATGATGTTCTCCTTGAACAATTTCGCAATACTCGCGTCAGGCATGCCGGCTGGAAAAGCCGTCGACAAGTTCGGACCGAAGAAGGTCCTGATCTTGGGCTACTTTCTCGCCTGCGCTACGAACATACCTTGGATTTACTCCCCCTCACCGAGCTTTGCCATCCTTTTCAGCACCGTCTCGAACGTGTTTCTGGAGTTCGGCGGTGTAGCCTACCAAATGACAATAGTGAAAATGACGCGGCAGGAGACCAGGGGCAGGATAATGGGCGGCTTCGACGCCATGTACGTCATGACGTACTCGGCGGGATCCGCGATCGGCGGATTGATCTGGGAAAGAGCGTCTCCCAGATTCCTTTTTTGGGTGTCGGCTCTCCTGGCTATACCGATGGGATTGATGATGGCTTTCATGCACGTCGACAGTTAGTTGCGGTGGCCGCGTTCTTCGATGTTACCCCCTTGATTTTGATGGCCAAAGAGGCGGACGCGGATGGCGGCCAACCGGCCTTCGAATCTCCGGAAAAGCTAAGTAAGCGTCAGGCGCCCCAACCAGATCGTGCCAGTCGGAATCGATGAGACGGACGTTTTGGTCGTCGGGGGAGGGACGGCCGGCTCGGTGGCGGCGATAGCGGCTGCCAGGAATGGGGCGGAGACGCTCGTCGTCGAGCAGTTCGGTTTCCTGGGAGGCAGCGCTTCCGCCGCCCTGGTTACGCCTATGATGCCGAACCACGTAGACGGAAAACCCCTCTGCGCGGGCATAAGCGAGGAGATACAGGAGAGGCTTGCCGCGGAAGGCGAGGCCGTGCTGCAAGGCGGAACCTGGTGGTTCAACCCGGAAGCGCTGAAGTACGTCCTGGAGGAGATGGTTTTGGAAGCTGGGGCGAGGATCCTTTACCACGCGTGTTTCTCTGAGCCCGTCCTGGACGGGCCCAGGATCGCCGGAGCCTTTTTCGAGAGCGTCTCGAAAAGGATCGGGATAAGCGGGAAGGTCGTGGTCGACTGCACGGGCGACGCCGCCGTCGCCTACAGGGCCGGGGCGCCTTGCGTGTCCGGGCGCGCCAAAGACGGCGCAAACCAGGCCATGTCGCTCAGGTTCCTCGTCGGGAACGTCGACCTTCGCCGGCTCGCCCAGTTCCTGAATTCCCTCGATCCTTCCGCCGGGGCTTCCCCTCCCCTCATCCACGTTGCGATGGCTTGGAACCGGGGGGACAAGCTCCAGCTGGTCTTCGAAGAGGCCGTGCGCGACGGCGTCTTGAGGCGGGAGGACGGGGAATATTTCCAGGCTTTTTCGGTGCCGGGAAGGCCGAACGAGATGGCCTTCAACTGCCCCCGCATCCACGGGAACATGCGCCCTACCGACGCGCTCCACCTGACCCAGGCCCAGATAGAGGGGAAGCGCGCGATATCGAGGCTCTTGAAATTCCTAAGAAGGTACGTTCCGGGATTCGAGGAAAGCTACCTAGTCGCGACGGCGCCGCTCCTCGGGATCCGCGAAGGGAGGAGGATCGTGGGGGAGTACGTCCTGACGGCTGAAGACTGCGCCTCAGCGAGGAAGTTCGACGACGCGGTAGCCAGGAACAGGTATCCGGTCGACATACACCTGCCTGGCGAAAAAATCGGGGAACCGCTTCCGCCGGGAGAGTACCACGAGATCCCGTACAGGTGCCTCTTGCCCAAGGGCGTGGAAAACCTGCTCGTGGCAGGCCGTTGCATCTCCGCCACTTTCGAAGCTCAATCGGCCATTAGGGTCCAGCCTCCTGTGAGGATGGTGGGGGAGGCCGCGGGCACGGCCGCGGCGTTGTGCGCCAAGCTCGGGACGACGCCGAGGAAGCTTTCCGGCACGTTGCTGAGGAGCGTGCTTAGGGAGAACGGGGCTTTCCTCTAGCCCTTTCCAAGCAAAGGCTTCCGCCGATCGGCCCTGCGCGAACTAGGCCTGCTGCGCGCCGCAGTTCGGGCAGAACCTTGCTTCAGCGGAGATCGTGGCGTTGCATTTGGGGCAGGCCTTAGTCTCCTGAGGCGGAGGGGGAGGCGGCGGGGGCTGCTGGAGCTTAGCTCCGCAGTTCATGCAGAAGTTCGAGTTCGCGGGCGTGTACTTTCCGCAAGTCGGGCAGAGCGCCGAAGCTACGGCAGCTTGCGCCTGCGAGGTCTGGGGAGTCATCACCTGCGGTATGAGCACCATGCCCGCTCCGAGGCCCGCTCCCGGAGACTTGCCGAGCTCCTTCGCCATGGCTTTGGCCGTGTCCATCCTCAGGACCTCGGACGCTGCCGCCCCGGATTGGACCTGCTTTATGAAGAAAAGCCTCTCCCTGTACTCCGGTTCGGTGTCCAACCCCTCGAACTTCATGTCGACCAGCGAGAGGCCGAACCTCTTCAGAGCGTCTTGGACCGTCGACCTTGCCTGCAAGCTCGTCTCGTCGAGCCTCGTGAAGACCGTCGCCAGGTCGTTCTTCGAGAGGCTGTCTATGAGGATCTCGTTCAAGTAGCCCCTTATGAAGTCCGTCACCTCTTGCGAAGTGAGGCGAACCTTCCTTCCAGCCAGCTCGGTTATGAAGATCGTAGGGTCCTCGACCTTGAACCAATACCCCCCGTGGGCCATCAGCGGCGCGAGGTCGGTCGTCTGCGCCTTGAAGCCGAACTTGCCGTTGAACTCCTTCGTCGAGACGAAGACGACCGATGCCTTGAACGGCGATTGGCCGTAACCGGCGATCTTGGAAAGGACGCCTGTCAATAAGGGCAGATTCAGCGTGGTCAGGACGTGCCTCCCCGGCCCGAATACGTCGTAGCATTTCCCGTCCCTGAAGAAAACAGCCGCTTCCTGCTCGTTCACGACGAGCACAGATCCCCACGCTATCGCGTCCGAGGGGTAGACGAACATCACGTCCTCGGGCCCAGGGTTCGTCCATTCAACTACCTGCGGCATCAATCCCCACCTATCCCGAGCAGGGTTTCGTCCCTCCTCGAAAGCATCTCCTCCATCCTTCCCGTGAGCTCGTCAACCTGGTCCAGGGCCTCGTCCAGTTCGTCGAACTTCCCGCGCTCCGCAGCCGAAAGGGCCGACCTGCAAGTTTCGTCAACTTTCCTCGAGAGTTCTGTCAAGGAGGCGTCGAATTCCACCAAGTTGTCCAGCTCCTCCTCCCTGACCTTGATTGCGTCGAAGAGGCCCGCGTAGCCGTGGGGCGCGTGCCTTATTTTCCCGGCGAGCATCGCGAGCTCCTTCGAAAGGCGGTCGATCTTCCTCGCCCTCTCGTCAACCCTTTCCTTCGTGGCGGCTCCCAACGCCCTGTCGAGCTTTTTCCTGCTGCTCTCGACGAAGGCAGCGACTTTGCTCCTGACGAGCCTGTCCGTTTCCCTCCTGATCTCCTTTTGCTTGTACCCTTTGTAACCGGGTATGTACCTCAGGATCTTCTCCGAAACCCTTTGCTCTTCCTCTATCCTCTTGAGAATCTTTCCACCCATGCTTTGGTTCTACTCAGATGTGTGGCCGAAACCTCGCTTAAAATAGTTTGCTGGAGCCAAAGGCTGGGGCTGTTTGCCCTGGCCCGCGCCACCTGCCCGGGCAGCAGGATCGCAAACGATCGGGCGGTCGAGCAAGCTTGCCGCTGGGGACCCGCCTTTGCGAGGCTCGTTCCGGTCCGGAATGGCGAACCTAGATGGTGTTGATGTTGGATTTCGGGAAACCCAGGCTCTCCAGATATGTCGTGACCTTCTGCCTTTGGTCTCCTTGGAGCATTATGTACTTGTCCTTCGCAGTTCCTCCGCAGGCGCACAGCGTCTTCAGCTGCTTGGCCAACTTTTGAAGGTCGAAGTCCTTCTCGTCGATGCCTTCGATGATGGTCGTGTCTCTGTTGAATTTCCTGGTCTCCAAACGCACCACGATCTTCTGCTGCTGCTTGCTGATCTCCTTGCATATGCACATATCTAGGGGCAGACCGCAGGTCGGGCAGATTTCCCCCATATTCGGCTTTCTCGCCCTTTCAATCCGTTCCTTCCATATAAATCTAATCTTGGGCAAAAGGTTTCGGTAATCGCCGAAAAACGCCGATCGGCCGGCGATGCCGTTCACGAAAGTTTGACGGGCATGGTGCCGAGGGGCTTCGATTTCCCTAGCATGATCGCCGCAGCAGCGTCCAAAGAGGGCTTTGAAAAGCCGAAGGTCGCGATGCAGTTCTGGGCCCCATACAGCTTGAGTTCATATGGGTTCCCCAACGAAACCAGGATGGCGGAGGGGTTCGCCTCCAAGCACTGCCTGACCAAGTCGGCGAGCTCCTTGTTCGCGTGCCCGTCCAAGGAGCCCAGGACGACGTTCTCCGAACTCCCCGCCTCCTCGCTGGCCCTCCTGGCTTCTTCCTTGGTTGGGTGAACGCCTACCGGAAAGTCGCGGACCTGCCTGCCAAAATTCCTTATCGCCTCGGACAAGGCGCTCGATCCCGTTTCCGCCCCTTCGCCCAGCTTGGGGCAGATCACGAGGACGGTGCCGTCCTTCTTCAACGGTATGTTGCCGCCGTTTTTGGCGACGGCTACCGACTCGGCAGCCACCTTCTGGGCGAGCCTCAAGTGTAGGGACGCGCCGTAAGCCGCGAGGCTGGGCCTCCTGAACCTGCTTAGCCTTTTTGACTTCAGCCCCAAAACGCGGAGAGCGGCCTCCCTCACCCTCCTGGCAAAAACGCGGCTCTTCCTCGCCTCGGCCAAAATCTCTTCCGACGCATTGGGCGCCGCAGACTCCTCGATTATCAAAAGGTCGTTGCCGGCTTCCATGGCCTTGCTCGCGTCGAGCCGTGCGGCTTCTTCGCCCCTCAAGTCGGCGATGGCCAAGCCCCTGAAACCGAGCCTGCCGCGCAGCAGTCCCGTCACGACCCTGCTCGACATGGCGGCGGCCTCCGAAGGGTCTATCGCCTGCACCGTTGCCATCCCCATGAGGGCGGCGTCCGCCCCAACCCTTACGCATTCCGAGAAAGGTTTCAGCTCTAGTGAAAGCAACCTCTCCAGGGGGTGAGTTATGACGAGCTTGCCCTTCGATTCTGCGCCGGGGCGCACCGGGAATGGCGTAGCCGCCGCTGACACGCCGCCGTGCTGCAGCCCCCTGACGTACGCGCCCGCGAGTTTCGCCGCGAGGGAAGAGTCGTCGCCGAAGGAGCGTATTCCGAACGGGTTTTCAGAGCCGTGGTTCAATCCAGCGACGGGCGCGAGGTTCACGTTGACCCCTATCGAGCGGAGTTCTAGGGCCAATGCGAAAGCGACGTCGTAGCAGCGCTTCGCCGACCTGGATGCCGCTATCGCCATGCTGGAAGGGAAAGGCGTCGCTTTCGGAGGGAGCGCCCCAAACCCGCCATCGTGCTCGGAGCATACCAAGAGGGGCAGTCCGTGCTGGTTCATTGCGGGAACGCGCTGGAGAGCCTCGGTTATCCTCCTCGCCTCCTGGCCGCTCTTGATGCCTTTAGGTACGAAGATTATGGATCCGGCTTGGGTGTCCTCGAGCAAGCTGGCCAGCTTTTCCGAATAGCATTCCGGGTAAACCGCCAAAGCCTGCCCGACGAGTTTCCTCAGGGGCATCTCCTCGACCAGGGTTTCGGGAGCCCTCATCCTGGGCATTTCACGCCTCTCCTATCGATGCCGCGACGGCGTTGTTGAACCGCGCCCTGACGCTGGCCAAGCTTTTATGCTCTCTGCTCGGGTGGACGGCGTTTGTGAGCAGGACCGTCGATACCTCAATCTCCGGATCCATCCAAACCGAAGTTCCCGTGAAGCCGGTGTGCCCGAAAGAAAGCTCGGAGAACAGTTCTCCCGCGTCCCATTCCTTGTTCGTCATCCAGCCGAGCCCGTAACAACCGCCCAGGTTTTGGTTTTGGCAGCGGGTCATCAACCGCACGGTCCCGGGTGCAAGTATCCTTTTCCCGCGGAAAGTGCCCAGTCCGAGGACCATGGCGCAGAACCTCGCCAGGTCGTCGGCCGTGGTGAACAATCCCGCGTGCCCCGCGACGCCCCCCATCGCGTACGCGTTCTCGTCGTGAACCTCGCCCAGCACCACCTTTCCCGACCTCGGTTCTTGCTTCATCTCCTCGGTTGCCGCGATCCTGCCCCAAAGGTTACGAGGGGGGTTGAAGAAGCTGTCTTTCATGCCCAACGGAAGGAAGATCTTTTCCTTCGCCACCGCGTCGAGCCTTTTTCCCAGGGTCCTCTCAACGATAGTGCCAAGAAGGATGAAGTTCAGGTCGCTGTAGACCTCCCTCGTCCCGGGCTGAAACTCCGGATCCGTGGCGAGGACCAGGCGGAGCACCTCTTCCCTCCCGGTCGCCTTCTTGAAGAACGGGATCCAGGCAGGGAGGCCTGAGGTATGGGTGAGCAGGTGCTTGACCGTTATGGTTTTCTGCTTCTCGGAGGAGAACTCCTCCAAAATTTCAGAGACGCGGTCTCCCAGCCGGAGCTTGCCCTCCTCGACGAGCTTCATGAGGGCGGTCGTCGTGACCACGACCTTCGTGAGGGAGGCGACGTCGAAGATGGTGTCGAGCCCCATCTCCCTCCTTTCCGGGACGAGCATCCTCCAACCGTGGCAGGACCTTGCCACCACCCTCTGCTTCCGAGCTACGAGCGCGACGTAACCCGGGAAAATCCCGGAGTCGACTGCGCTCCTGAGGACTCGAAAGGCAGCGCCGATAGCGGATTCGTCGAAGCCCAGCCTCTTAGCGTCTCTGGAGATCGTTTCCCCCATTTGCGCCCGCGAAACGACCGTTGTGCTGCTCTATATGTCTGGCCCGGCACCTGGCTGGATCGCGCCAAAATGCGGCCGGATTCGCTTCGCGCGAAATCGCGCTTAATCTTCGATATTTGTCCCATTTCATGATTTAAGATGGAAAATGCGATGTATTATGGAATAAAATACGTCTTTTCATCCATATTTACCCATTAAG
>JAFNJA010000093.1 GCA_017601265.1 Candidatus Brockarchaeota archaeon | reverse complement strand
GAAGAAGGCCTTGACGTTTGGTCTGAAGAAGTAGTAGATGACTAGGGCGTTTACGGCGATCCCCACCAAGCTGAAGGGCAACGAGAGGAGTTCGATGGCGATGGCGATAGCCGAGAACACTATCGTGGCCGTCCAGGCCCATCCTTTCCCCCCGAGCAACCCCCAAGCCAGCAGGAACTCGACCGCCGCGATCGCCAAGAGGACGACGGACAGCATGCTGCCGATCGCCCCCATCAGGAGGCCGAAGCTCGGCAGGTCCGCAAACTCGCTCAGGTTCATCTCCACGAGCCTGGTAAGCGCCACCAACCCCAACGCGCCGATGGCCATGATCGCTCCGAAGGCGATGTCGAGAATCGCTAGCACTGTGACTCCTGTGGGCCGTTTCATGCGTGCAGTTCGACCCGCTGACGATAAATACCTTTCGAGAACTCCTCGCCCGTAAGAATCCCTCCACGATCTGCGCCCCTCGTTACCTTTCCTTAAGCTGGTTCAAGCCAACCTTTCCGTTTAGACGCGTTCAAGGCGCAGGCCGAGCTTTTCAAGCTCGGGCACGAGCCTGGCCTTGTCCCGCCCGCTCATCCCCTTCCAATCTAGCACGACAACCTCGACGGTTTCGGCGTTCCTCCCGAGCACGTAGCGCAGAAACGGAGCGTCCACGCTTCCCAAAGAATGCTTCGGAAGCATGTGGCCGAATGGCAGCGACCCTTCGAGGGCGAGCCGCGTGAATTTCGGGCAGTAGTGCGTCCCCCCCAGGCCGACAGCCGCCCCGCTTTCCGTCTCCGCCTTGACCGCGGCCAGGGCGGCGTGCGCAAGGGCGTAGCCCGCGTTCTCTTGCCTCCACCTCTCCAAGTCGCTGCCTATCTCGATAAACATCGAAGGCGCGTCCAGGCATGGACCGTGGTGCGTCGCCTCGTAGCAGACCTCGAACTCCGGGCAAAGCGCGTCCCTTTGCCGTTTGAGCTCCTTCAGGGCTGCCAGCATCGCGCTGGCCGGCGCGATCGAGACGGTCCTTGGCTCGCCCCCAAAATCGGCACCGGACACGTTGCCGGGCGCGTGAACCGAGAGCGTCGGGACTTTCGACGCGCTGCTGTGCCTTGAGAGGTGTATGACGAGCGAAGGGCTGAACCTTTCAACAATACTTCCAGCGTGAACGATGTCCGCTTCAACTTCCAAAGGCAGGCACTCTTTTCCCGAAAACTCGAAGGATCCTTTTCCGGAACCGTTCCTCCCGAGGCCGACTAAATCCATCAGGGCCGAAAAAGCGTTTTGTCCGGCGACATCCCTTTTGGACGCCACCAACACGACTGGAGGCACGACCGCGGGCCCGTTCCTTGCCTAATTAAGGGTTGATCCGGGAGCCTCGGGCTTACAGCCTTCGCCTTCACGACCCAAGCTCGCGGGCAGTTTCACCCCCATTTTGCGGATCGACTCGGCGACATCCCGCATCCCGAGCTCGGCTAGTTTTCGCTCCGTCGGAAGGCCTCGACCGTCCCATCCTCTTTCGTCGTAGTAATCTCGAAGCATCTTCTCGAAGTTTTCCTTCCCCAAAGTTTTTCCAGCGGCGATCCCGACGTCGACCGCGTCCTCGACGATCCTTGCAGGTAGGCGGTCGTCTTTTGAAGAGATCCCGTCGATTGCCGCGATGACCCTCTCCAGGTTGTATATCCTTTCCCCGCACCTCAGCAAGCCTTCAACGCCGTACCCCGTTCCGGTCACGGCTTCGATCAACTTTGCGCAAACTTCGATCGTCAAGGCCCTTGCCGCCAGTATGCAGTTGACGAGGGAATCGTAAACCGCCCTGAGGTCTTGGATCCTTTTCACCAGCTCGGCTTTCCCGCACGTCGAGAAGCGGTCGTACTTCCCGCTCGTTACCTCGTCCGAGATGGTCCAAGCTTTCAGGTGGTCCCCGCCCCTGCACGACGTCGCGTAAGCCAAGGCCATCCCCCACACTCCCCTCGGATCGTAGGCCGGGAGCTCCATCCCTTTGCAGTGCATCGCGAACCTTTCGGACGCCTTGCCCATCCTGCCCGCGAACCTCCGCACGCCCTCGGCGAGTTCGTTCCCTATCCCTTCCCTGTAGGCTATCTTTTCAACCAAAGACAGGAGCGCTTGCTCGTCTCCGAACCTGATCGGCATGCCCGCTTCCGCTTCCGTCAGGAACCCCTTCTCGTAGCATTCCATTGCGAAAGCTATAGTCACGCCCGTCGATATGGTGTCCAGGCCGAGCCTGTCGCAAAGCATGTTAGCCACTATCGGCGCCTCGCATCCGACGATCCCGCAGTTCGGCCCGAGCGCCCAGAGGCTCTCGTACTCCGGCCCCTCTACGGCGCAACCCTCGTACTTGCCTTTGCTTATCACGCTGGTTTTCGCGCACCCTATGGAGCAGACGTAGCAAGGCGAGGAATCTTTCACGACGTAATTTTCGCGCCAGGTCTCGGCGTCGATCTTGCCAAGCGTGCCGAGGAGGACGGACTGGAAGTTCTTGAACGGGTAGATCCCCATCTCGGATATCAACCTGGTGAAGTGGCAGGTGCCCCAGCGCCGGAAGTTGAGGCCCGTGGCCGGGTTCTCCCTGATCAGCTCCAAAACCTCCCTGCCCAATTCCCTCACCCCATCCTCGTCAGCCACTTCCACTTCCGACGATCCCTTGACGGCTATGGCCTTCAGGTTCTTGGATCCCAGGACGGCGCCGGCCCCTCCCTTTCCGGCGCTCCTCTCCGGCTCGCTCATCACGTTGGCGAACCTGACTAGGTTCTCCCCGGCCTGGCCTATGCGCATGACCCTGACCTCCTCCCCAAGGTCCCGCTTGACCATCATCGCCGTCTCGCGGCAATCCCTTCCCCAGTAGCTCGAGGCGTCCCGGATCTCGGCTTCCCCATCCAAGATGACTAGGCACCCCGGCTTGGGCAGTTTTCCCAGCAGGATCAGGCCGTCGATGCCGGCCCTCTTCAGCTCGACCCCGAACGTCCCCCCCACGTTGCTGCAGAGGTACATGTTGGTGAGCGGGGACCTCGTGAGCAGCTCGAACTTGTGGACGGAAGAGATCGGGGTGCCCGTGAAGGGCCCGGTCATCACGACGAGGGGGTTTTGCGGACTTAGCGGGTCCGACCCTGGAACGGCATAGTCGAGCAGGTACCTCGCCCCAAGCCCCCTGCCCCCGACGTAGAGCCTTGCGTAACCCTCGTTAGTGGGTTCCCTTCGGATCGAACCCGACGTCAAATCGACGCGCAGCACGGACCCGGCGTATCCCCTCGCCAAAACCAACGCGCCCAGCACAGGCGGGGTTTGACTGGCCTAAAGGCGTTTTGAGAAGTCCGGGGCCGCGATGCCGGCGCTTGGTTTCGGCGCCCGCCCAGACGGCTTTTTCAGCCGGTTCCGCTTGATGGCCCGGTCGAGACCCGTTCCAGCGCCCGTCCTCAGGCCGCGCTTTTTCCGGAGCAAGAGGGCTCGAAACCGAGGCGGCAAATTGAAATAATCGTACCCGCGGGAGTAAAGACGCGCGACATTGAGGATATCGCCCCTGGCCGAGGTTGTGATCAAGGACCTGGACGACCTTGCAAAAAGCGCCTCGGGCCTTTATTGGATCCCGATCATCGGCGGGAGCGCGTATCCTCCTCGACCATGGTACATAATGTACCAAAGGTTTCTCAGGGACAGGTACGGCACTTACGAGAAGAGCAGGAACCGGCTTTACGTCCTGCTCCAACTGGAGCGATGGAACAGGCTGGAGAGGGGGATGGCCCTCTGGGAGGCGGTGAAGGTTGCCTACGGCAGGGACTTCTTGGACAAGCTCCAAGAACAGAAGGAAAGGGAGATGACGGTCCTGACGCAGAACGTCAGGATATTCATGAAGAAGATCGGGGAAGTCCTCCTCGAGTACAAGGACCTTTTCGGGTTGAAGTCCGACGGCTCGCCGGTCCGGCCCGAAGCGGAAGCTTACATCACGCAGATACTATCCCACCCGAGCGAGGAGTACAGGTCGTACTACGGAGGTTACGAAAACTTGACAGAGGACGTCGTCAAGAGGATAAGGGACCTGAGGAAGATCAGGGTGAAGACCTTGGAAATATTCAGGCAGACCTCCCCGGAACTTTGCGAGAGGATAGAGAGCACCGAGCGGGACCTGTTCGAAACGATAAAGCTCACGGACCAACAGGAGAGGCTCGAGCCCGTCGACTTGAGGTTGATAGACAGCGTCCTCAAGTGCGTCTGCACGCACGTTCCGCGTTGCTACGAGGAAGGCGCCAACTCCAAGGATCCCGTGGAGTTCGCGAGGCGGGCCCTTTCCTGCCCGAACGTGGCGGAGATATTCGGGATCAACCCCCGTTGGAAGGGGAAAGCAGCTTCGCTCGTCCTTTCGAGGCTCGGGCGGTTTGTGGACGCCTTGATATCCCTGTACTGCGATTATTACATCCCGTTCAAGCACAAGAAAGCCATGGAGGGGATGGTCGAATTCGGGAAATTCGAGGAGGAAACCATGGACGAACGCGCTTCCATGGCGAACCTCAAACCTTGAACGCGGAGGGGCAGACCTCCTTCAAGACGCACCTTGTGCAAAGCGGCTTTAGGGCCTTGCACGTTTTCCTCCCGTGGTCTATGAGGAGGTAGTTGATCTTGAACCAGTCCTCTTTCGGCACGACCTTCATCAGATCCTGCTCGATCTTGTCCGGCGTCCTGCTTTCCGTCAAGCCCAACCGCCTCGAGAGGCGGGCGACGTGCGTGTCGACGGCTATCCCTTCGACTATCCCGTAAGCGTTGGAGAGGACGATGTTCGCGGTTTTCCTCGCCACCCCGGGCAGTGAAAGGAGCCCTTCCATGGTGTCTGGAACCCTCGAGTTGAACTCCTTGACGAGGGCTTTGCAGCACTCCTTCACGAACTTGGCCTTCCTCCTGTACGAGCCGAGGGGCCTTACCAACCTCCTCAGCTCCCCCAGGTCCGCTTTCGCGTACTGCTCGGGGGTCTTGTACTTCTTGAAGAGCTCTGCCGTCACTTGGTTCACCTTCGCGTCCGTGCACCGGGCTGACAGGATCGTGGCTATGAGGAGCTCCAGGGGGTTGGTGAAATTCAGCGCGACCTTCGAACCCGGGTATTCCCTGCTCAAAAGCTCCAAGATCTCTTTGGCTCTCCTCTTTTCGCTCATTTGCCCGGCAGCGGGCTGGCTCGTACGCTATATCTCTGTTTGGAGGTTTGCAGCGTCAGGAGCCCCTTTTGAGCCTCTTCGCCAGGAGGTATGCGGCTGCGGCTGCCGCCGACCCGGCTCCCACGGTCAGCGCCAAGGACGCGGGCCCGAAAAAAGGAGGCTTCGCGCCATCTTCGGCTGCCTTGGCCAAAGTCTGCTCCCCTTCCGTTGCGCGCGCGTATTCCGTGAAGCCGGCCAGGTAAGCCAGGCGCGGAATCGTTATCACGGCCAAGCCGAACGCGACTCCGAGTACTACGCTGACTGAAGGCTTCACCTGCAGCACCCGCGCCAAGCTTCCGTCTGGGGGATTTATGTCCATAGAATAGTACGATCCGTTCCAAATCGAGCTTTCGCCTCCTCTTTCCGGGAATCCGCTCGGGCGCTCGACCCTCGTGAAGCGTCCTGCCCTCGGGCCGTCGAAGGGTCCGCATTTTGCCGGCCGCGGAGCGGTCGCTGCGGCGGAATCGGCTCGGGTTTCCTCCACCGTTCAGGCCAACAGGGGTCGGCCTTGCGGCGATCCCCCTTACTCGGGCGGTGGGCTTTGGGGTTTTCGAGCCTTCTCGAGGTTGTCCCAAAAAAATTAAAGAAACTTTGTAAAATTAAAGTTTGGTGAAACTTATATTTTTTAGGCATTTTGCCATCGTTTGCAATGCTTGGCGGAACCTTCCGGCTTTCGAGGAAGCGCAAGGCAGGCGGCGGTGCACCTTCGCTCGTCGACTTCATGTGTTCGAAGATCCGGGACGGCAGGTGGCACTCGTGCGAGGAGTTGGCCAACTCCTTTTCCTTGCCACCAGGATTCGTCAGGGAGGTTTGCATTTTCCTCCAGAGGTACGGCTTTGCCGATTTTCGTGGCGAATGGGTCAGGCTCGATCCTGACCAGCCCACCCTGCACGAGGCCGCGAAGTTTTTGAGGTGCTTGGCGAGGCGTTCCATCACGATCCCGATCTGGGAGCAGTTCTACGTCGCCCCAGGTTCGTACAGCTTGTCCTTCAGCTAGCCGTAGCTTTTTTACGAACCGAAAATAGTCCGGCCACTTTTGCCGTTCTGCGATCCAGCTCAGGGAGCTTTACGGGCGTACTTCCCGTACTTCATTCCGGAGCTTGCGAGCGCCAGGGCGTTGGCTGGCGGAACGCCCCTGTAGATGCAGTTGCTGCTCGTCAGGAAGTAACCCCCTCCGCCGGCTCCCTCTTTTATGCAAGCGCGCGCTTCCCTGGCAACGTCCGCCGGAGAACCGTAAGCGAGGACGGACGCGGCATCCACGTTGCCGCAAAGGGCGATCCTTTCCCCGTATTTCGCCTTGACGTCCGAAACCTTCATTCCCGCGGAAGGATCGATCGAGTGCAGCGCGTCTATCCCGGTATTCACCAGGCCTTCCAGTATGGGCCAAAGGTAGCCGTCCGTGTGCATCACGAAAAATGCCCCCCTCGCGTGGACCGCGCCCACCACCGCCTTGAGGTTCGGGAAAACGAGCTCCTCGTATACAGAAGGGCGGAAGAAAGGTCCTCCCTTTAGGCACAAGTCGGTGCAGTCGACAACCAGATCAGCGCCAGCGTCCAACTGCATCTTGACCCACTCCAAGTTCGCCTCCGCCCTGCTCGCTAGTTCGGCCGCGAAACCTTTCCCGCCCAGGTAAACCTTCCTCACCACCTCGGCCGCGGAGCTTCCGTCGGGTATGCCCAGCAACCCTCCGGTCGAGCCCATGACGAGCAGGTCTGGAGCCAGCTTTTTGGCGATCCCGATCGCCCTTAAAAGGTCGGGCACGAAGGCGGGCCTGACCACGTCATAGCCCAGCTTTCTGCAGGCCTCGACCAGCACGGAGACGTTGTGCTCCGTCACGTCTCGCCCCTTTCCGGAAGAAACCATCTTTTCATATTCCCCCCTGAATACTACCTTCTCCCACGCTTCGTTGCCTCCGGTCAGGACGTAGCGCTGGCCGGTGACCTCCTCCGGGTACTGGAACTCGAGCTCGAACATCGGTACCCTGTCAGGTTCTTCCAAAAGGAGCGCCCTGAGCGCCCTTTCCCGGGGAGGCGGTGCCATGGATCACGGCGCAGAGGCCCAAAACAGCCGGAATATTAACGCTTTCGCCCGAACTCGGAATCCTAAGGCAGCATGGTTAGCGCGCTGCACGTGAACCCGTCTTGGGTGCGGAGGGTGACTTGAACCATCAAGCCGCTCCCTATGCCGTTCCCGGCCGGGACTTGGAGCTTGAGGACGTAGCGCTGGCCGGTTTTCAACACGAGCGGGAGCTGCGCGGAATCGAAAGGTTCACCGTTAATGTACGCGGCGTCTATGGTCGCTTCCGAGCTGCCGTGGTTCTTCAAGTACATGGAGATGACGAACGCGTCCCCGTCCCTCATTGCGTAAGTGGACTCTATCCCGACCTTGCCCATCCTCACGAAGATCGCTGAGACGCCGAAGATCCAACCCGCCATCGCCGTGGCTATCGTCAGGGCGATCACGGCGAGGTTCAAGGTGCTGATGAACCCGCTCCTGTCGCCCATAAGGTTCCCTTTCGCCATTCCGGCCATCTCCAAGGACTATGCTTACTTTCTGTAAAAATCATCCTTAAGAGGGTTTTTTGAAAGAAACCGGGGGACAAGATTCCTTTAGAAAATATTGACAACGCGCCAGGAGGTTCGTTGTAAATTATTAGGCTCCGGAGGTTAAAGCTTTCGCGCCCGCATTTCCGTCAAGACTCGTATCTAGTGGGCAGTTCCACTTGGACGGGCTTGCGCTTCTCGTCCCGGGCTTTAGGGTTCCTCAGCTTCTGGTGGCGCTTCACGTACTCCTCCCAGGTTTCGTTGGGGAGCTTGGGGCAAGGCAACCTGCGTCGCCGGGAAGGGTGGCCGCCCCCCTTAATAAGGCCCGCCCCGTCTTGGGGCGTTTCCGAGGCTGAAGGCAACTCGAGCGGCTCCATCTTGCGCGAGGC
>JAFNJA010000092.1 GCA_017601265.1 Candidatus Brockarchaeota archaeon | reverse complement strand
CTCGAGGCTGATGTCCAGCGAGGGGGCGGAGTGCGTTATGGCGCCTATGGAGATCAAGTTCACGCCCGTCTCGGCGACCCTCCTGACGTTATCGAGGTTGATGCCTCCGGAAGCCTCGAGGATCACCCTTCCGCCAGCCAGCTTCACGGCCGCCTCGATCTCCTCAACGTCCATGTTGTCGAGGAGCACGGCATCCGCTCCCGCCTCGATCGCCTCCCTCACCTGGTCCAGGTTCGTAGCCTCCACCTCCACGTTCACGGCGTGGGTCTTCCTGGACTTTGCCATCCTCACCGCGTCGCCGCACCCCACGCCCCGCCCGCGAAGGACCGAGAGGTGGTTGTCCTTTATCAGGATGCCATCGAAAAGGCCGAAGCGGTGGTTGAACCCCCCTCCCATCCGGACCGCGTGCTTCTCCAGCATCCTTAGTCCGGGCGAGGTTTTGCGGGTGTCCAAGATCCGGACCGGAAGGCCCCTCACCGCCTCCACGTACCTAGCCGTCTCGGTGGCTATGCCGCTCATCCTCTGCAGGAAGTTTAGCGCAACCCTCTCGGCGGAGAGCATGGGAGATGCGCGTCCCTCCACAACCATGATGGTTTCACCAACGCCGATCCTTTCACCATCCTTTTTCCAGATCGAGGTTTTGCAGCCCGGGTCCATCGTCGAAAAGACCTTTGCCGCCACGTCGACGCCAGCCAAAACGCCAGCCTCCTTCGCGACGACAACGCCCCTCGCCCTCTCCTCCTCCGAGATAAGGGCGGAGGTCGTCGCATCGCCGGGCCCGATGTCCTCGTGGAGGGCCTCCTTGATCAGTTTCCGCAGCCGGATCTCGGAGATCATAATCCTTCGCCTCCTCGCACGAACGCGATGTGCGTGAGCCATCTCGGAGATTCTGTTGGGAAATCCTCCCTGAAGTGGCATCCCCGGCTCTCCTCCCTCGTCAGCGCAGCCTTGGCCATGAGCCTCGCGACGAGGACCATGCTTCCGAGCTCGAGTGCGCCGTCGTTACCGCCCGACCCCTTTCGGAGCCTCTCGCTCCAGCCTCCCAAAACCGCCCCAGCTTCAAGGAGCTTCTCGCCCCTCCTCTTTATGCCAACGCACCGCCAAAGAAGCTCCCGCAAAGCCTCCACCGACGGTTCCCCATCCGGGTCCTCGCCTCCATCAATGGGCACGATGTACTCATCAGCCCCGAGCTTGTCATGCCCCCACTCCAAGGACCCCTCGAGTACCCTGTCCACGATCCTCTTCCCGAACACCAGGACCTCCAGCAGGGAGTTGCTGGCCAACCTGTTCGCCCCGTGCACGCCGGTGCAAGCGACCTCGCCGCACGCGAATAGGTTCTTGACGCTCGTCTCCCCCCAGAGGTTCGTGCTCACGCCCCCCACCATGTAGTGCGCCGCTGGGGCCACAGGTATGGGTTTCCTCGTTATGTCCAGGCCGTGCTCGATGCAGAACCTGTAGATGTTCGGGAACCTCGTGACCACCCTTCGCCTGGGCAGGTGCGTCAGGTCTAGGAAGACGTGGTCGGCCCCAGTCCTCGACATCTCCGAGGCTATGCTCCTCGAGACTACGTCCCTCGACGCCAGCTCCCCGTCCTCGTGGTACCTGTGCATGAACCTCTCCCCGGAAACGTTCCTCAATATTCCGCCCTCTCCCCTGACAGCCTCCGAGATGAGGAACTGGGGCGCGCCAGGGATGGCAAGGGCCGTAGGGTGGAACTGGAAGAACTCCATGTCCGCGATGATCGCTCCGGCATCGTAAGCAAGGGCGACGCCTCCCCCGGTCGCCACCTCCGGGTTGGTGCTGTACTTGAAAAGGTGGCCCGCTCCCCCCGTCGCAAGGACCGTCCATCTGGATTCGATCTCCCTCGCGGATCCAGTGGCGCAGTCCAAGGCCCTGACCCCGACCGCCGCGCCACCTTTGACCAGGATCTTCGTCACCAGGTGCCTCTCCAGTATCTTGATTCCAAACTTCCTGGCTAGGCGGCTCAGCGTCCCCTCTATCCTCGCCCCGGTCGCGTCCCCTCCGGCGTGGATCACCCTCGGGACGGAGTGCGCCCCCTCCCTTGCCAGGGCTATCTCGCCGTTGACCGTGTCGAACTCTATGCCATAATCGATCAGGTCGTGTATCCTGTCGACAGCCTCATCGACCAAGATTCGAACCGCCTCAGGTTTGCAGAGCCCGCAGCCGGCCGCGATCGTGTCCCTGTAGTGGAGCTCCGGCGAATCGCCCTCGCCGATGGGCGCCGCAATCCCCCCCTGGGCGTACTTGGTGTTGCACTCGTCAATGCTCCCTTTCGTCAGAATCGTTACCTTGTAATGGCTGCAGGCCTTCAAGCCGACGTATAAGCCAGCTATCCCGCTTCCAACTATGGCGAGATCGGTCCTCAACCTACTCCACCAGCATCTTCTCGATCGCCCTGGCCGCCCTTGCCCTTACGTCGCCCGGCACCTCCACGGCGTGCTTCTGGCCCTCGATGCACTCTGCGACCTTTTCGAGGGTGGTGAGCTTCATGTCCCGGCACACGAGGAGCTTGGACGCGGGGTAGAAGCTCTTCGAAGGGTTCTCCTTCTCGAGGCGGTGTATCAAGCCGACCTCGGTCCCGACTATGAACTCCCGAGCGGCGCTCTCCTTCGCGTAGCGGAGCATCTGCGAAGTGCTGAGGACCGCGTCCGCCAGGTCTACGACCTCGCTCCTGCACTCAGGGTGGACCATCGTCTCCGCGCCCGGATGCCTTTCCTTCGCGGCCAAGACCATCTCGGGCTTGAGCATCATGTGCGGCGGGCAGAAACCGGGGTAAAGGACCATCTCCTTTCCGGTCGCCGAGGATACGTAACGGCCCAGGTTCTCGTCCGGGATGAAGATCACCTCCTCGTCCCTCAGCCGCCGCACGACATCGACCGCGTTGGCGGAGGTGCAGCAGACGTCGCTCATCGCCTTCACCGCGGCGGAGCTGTTGACGTAGCAAACGACCTTCGCCCTCGGATGCTCCTTCTTTAACTCGGAGAGGGAGTCCTCGTCTATCGTGTCCGCGAGCGGACAGCCCGCGCAGGGGTCGGGCAGGAGGACGGTCGCTTTCGGGTTCACCACAGCGGCCGTCTCGGCCATGAAGCGGACGCCGCAGAAAACTATGAGCTTCGCCTTCACGGTCGAGGCCTTCCTCGAGAGTTCGAGCGAATCCCCGACGAAGTCCGCCACTTCCTGGACCTCCTTCCTCTGGTAGTTGTGGGCCAGTATGGTCGCTTTCGCCTCCTTCTTCAGCTCCATTACCCGGCGCGCGAGGTCCTCGGGATCGGAGGGTTCCAATTAGGTTCAGCCCGTCTGCGGCAAGGCGGCAGCTTAAGGATATGCTTTTTTCCGCGCAAACGGGGCCAAAAGCTTGGCTGCCCGGTCTCACCTTTTCCAGCGCCTCCGGGCATACTATTAAAAACGGAACCGCGGGCTTGTTGGAAGCGAAGCGTCGGGTCAAGATTGAAACTTCCCTCGGTAAGGCTCGGTCCTTTGGGCGAGAAAGCCTCGAACGCCTGGGAAGCCAGGCCCGAGGTTGACATGCGGGAGGCGGTCCACTACTCGGCGCTGGTCTCGGTCCTTTTCTTGTCCCTCTCGATCAGGCTCTTGAACTTTCCGTGGGGCGTTTACCTTTCCGAGTTCGACCCGTTCTGGCACTACAGGTGCGCCCTGAAGATCGTCGATTCCGGTCTGACCGGGCTTTTCGAGTGGAGGGACATGATGAGCTGGTACCCCGCGGGGAGGTTGGCGGGACCTTCGACGCCCCCCGGCTTGCCTCTCACGGCAGCCGCCATCTACTGGTTCTTGAACTTCGCAGGAATCAGGGTCGACCTCTTGGACGTCACGATCCACTTCCCCCCGTTCGCCGGGATGCTGACGGCCCTGGCCGTCTACCTGCTGGGGCGCGAGGTGCACGGTAGGACGGCCGGCCTTTTCGGCGCGCTCTTCGTCGCGTTCAGCGGCAGCCACATCGAAAGGACTTACCTCGGGTTCTTCAAGCACGAGACCGTCGGAGTCCTAAGCATCGTGGTCTGCACCTGGCTTTTCCTCAAGGCGGTAAGGCCCCAGCCCTTCTCGAAGCTGGTGCTTTACTCGGTGCTCTGCGGCCTTTGGCTCGGTTACCTCGAGATAAGTTGGACGGCGTACATCTTCGAGGTCGGCCTGCTTTCGGCATTCCCCTTGATCCTCCTCCTGCTCGGGCGGAACAAGGACGAGTTGCTCCCGGCTTTCGCGATCACGCAAGGCTTGGCCGCCGCGATAGCGTTGCAGGTGCCGAGGCCCGGAGTGACGGTCGTGACTTCCATGGGCTTCGTGCCGGTGCTCGTGGCCGCAGCCGTGCTCTCCTTGGAAAGGGCCTCGAGGATTTCGGGCAGCTGGAGCTCGAGGCTGGCAACGTTCCTCGGGATAGGGAGCTGCGCGAGCGTCGCGCTGATCTACCTGAGCCAAGGCGGCCTCTTCACCACTTTGCTCGGGAAGCTGGTGGCCGTGCTCGACCCCTTGACGAGGCTCCAGGTCCCGATAATCGAGAGCGTGGCGGAGCACAAGATGAGCACCTGGTACAGCATTTTCAGCGACCACGGCTTCCTGCCGGTCCTCGCCTTCTTCGGAGTGGCCAATTCCCTCAGGAAGCCGACGAACGGGAGGCTCATGGCCTCTTTCGCGTGGGTGCTCGGCCTGTACTTCGCGTCCCTAATGGTCAGGATCGGCCTGATACTATCGCCCTTCATGGCGGTCTCCGCGGCGATCGGGCTTTTGGATTTGGCCGAGCCCGCGGTCGAGACCGCCACCCGCACCGCGAGCTACGAGAGGGGGAGGAGGGGCGGAAGGAGGGTGGAGGCCAGGCCCGAGCTGGCCGTCCTGACGATCGTCGCCCTCCTCGTCCTGGCGGGATTCTCGACGTACCTGGCCTTCGAGCACGCCGGCGTGGCGGTCACGATCGCGGGCTCAAGCCTGCCGGTGAAGGGGCAGGTTCCGGACTGGCTCGACGCCGTTTCCTGGATCAGGGGGAACACTCCGCCAGGATCGGTCATACTTTCCTGGTGGGACTACGGGTACTGGATCACGACGATGGGGGAGAGGCCCACGCTCGCG
Source organism: Candidatus Brockarchaeota archaeon (assembly GCA_017601265.1). GTDB lineage: Archaea > Thermoproteota > EX4484-205 > EX4484-205 > DTQO01 > DTQO01. The sequence goes on along the minus strand of JAFNJA010000092.1, from coordinate 3,016 downwards.
GACAACGCGACCATCAACTCGACACAGATAGCCGCCATAGGAAGGATCTTCATGTCGAACGACACGGCCGCCCTTCCCCTTCTCAAGAAGTACAACGTCTCTTACGTTCTTGTCTTCACCACGATCCACCTCGCGCGGCAAGGCATACCGCAGGTCGGGGAGGAGGTCAAGTGGGTTTGGATGGCCGAGATCGGGTACGACTTGCCACCAGCGAACGTGAACGAGACGTACCAAAACCTTTACCACCGCGAGACCTTGAGGAGGTTCGCGGACTTCAGCCTGGGAAGGCAGCTCGCCTCGCTCAACCTCCTTCCGAAAGATTCTGCCGGAAACAGCACCATCCCGATACCCAAGGGCGAATCGGTCCTGACGAGGCTCATGGTCTACGGCGCGTTCTTGGGAAGCCAGAACCTGGTCGATCCCGGGCCGCACTTCGAGATCGCGTTCAGGTCGACCTACGGCCTGGTCCTGATCTACAGGGTGCGCTACGACGTCGTTCAGGACGGGGGCTCCGCGTCGGCCTACTCGCAGGCAAACAAGGTTGGCGAAACCGAGGACAGAAAGGAGTACTCCAAGGACTTCGGGCCCGGCTGGACCGTCTCGTTCACCGTCGAGGGCTCCGAGATCCAGGAAGGCTGGGCCAACGAGACGCACAGGCTTCGAGCAGGAGCCTCGATCGAGATCTCGGGGCCGCGAGGCTCTGTATCCTGGGAAGCAGAGGTGGGTGAGCACAAAATCGTCGTGGGCGATGGGGAGATCAGGCACTACGTAAACGGCCAGCTTCGAGACGCCGTGCCCAACGGCCTGGGCGGAAGCTTGCGCATATCGCTTGGGGTCAAGGCCGAAAACTCGAGGTCGTTCGAAAGCCCCGCTAGCGCCGAACTCAGGTGGGGGAGCCTGACGTTCTCGCCGAACGGCTGATTGGCCCGAATGGGACGGCGGATCCGCCTGCGGGTGGCGGCTCAACTCACGTAATCGGGCCCGTGCCCCCTGGCCTCCTCCACCAACCTGTCAAGCGGCTCCCTCTGCACGAGGGCGTCGTACCTCTCCTCCATCTCCTCCAGAAGTTTCGAAAGCCCCCTCGCGCCTGCGTCCAGGGGGGAGAGGTCGACCTCCAGCGAAAGCATCTTCGCGACCGCTGCCAGGACGTTCTTCGCGGCCCTGAAGTCAGGCGCTAGGCCGACGGTCTCCCCGAGGAAGCAAACCGCCGGCACCCCCTTCAACTTCGCCAGGGCGACCAGGACCCCGGAGATGCCGACTATCGGGGTTCCGCGCGGGGCTTGGACGGCTCCGGCCTCGACCGCCTTGGCCAACATCCGCTTGTCCGTGGCGAAACACATGACCCTAGAAGAATTTTCGGAGACCGCCGCGTGCCCGCCCATGGTCACGACCATCTTCCCGCCCACCCTCTTGAAGAACCTGAGGAGCTTGTAGGAGGTTTCGTACTCGCCCTGGATGTCGGAATAGTGCTCGTCGCCGGTGAAAAGCAGGAGGTCCTCGCCTGAGCCGAGCCTCTTCGCGTAAAGCTCCCCCCTCATCAGCCTGGCGGACCCGCCCTTCGTCACGATCGCCTGGGAACTGAAGTAGGGCGAGGTCACGAAACCGACGAGGCCGCAATCGAGGGACTTCGCGAGGTGCTTCAGCGCTATCCTCCCTATCCTGCCCAAACCCGGAAATCCCACGACGAGGGTCGGCGTTTTCAAGCTCGCGCCTTTCCTCAACCAGAGGCGGGTCGTCGACATCATTCCTTGGGAAGCCATGATCGCCCTTTCCTTGGCGCCAAGCCCAAGGGCGCGAGGCAACCTTATATCTTATCTTCCCTTCGGGCTCTTCCGCCCGAGCTTTGAAGTCCCTGCTCAGGAAATGCTCATCCTGCGGTGCCTACACGCTGAAGTCCGGAAATTGCCCGAAGTGCGGAGGAGAGCTGAGGGTCGCGGCTCCCCCCAAATTTTCCCCCGACGATCCGTTCCTCGAGAGGAAGCTTCAGGCGAGGAAGCGCGCGGGGAAAGGTTCACCGGCCCTTTGAAGTAGCCGTTCCGCCCGACTTGTTGACGGCCGCGATGATCGACTGCACGACCTTTTCGAGCGCCGCCTGGGCCGCCTTCGCGGTCTTCGCCCTGACTTGCACGATGTACCTCGGGGAACCTGCAGTGGTTATGGTCACTTCAGCCTGCCTCCTGGCCGCGGAAGAGATCTCCTTGAGGAATATCTCCCTGAGCTTTTCGGCCCCGTCCGGAGCCAAAATCGTGGCTTCAACCACTCCCGAGGCGACGGCGTTCTTCCTCCTTATCTTCGCCCTCGCGACTTCGCATATCGCGTCCGCGCCTTCCTTCTGGATTCCGATCTTCGTCAGGACCGTCTCGTCGCCCTCTATCGCCCTCCTCAACGCCTCCGAAAGGGTACCGTACCTTCTCTCGGCCTTCGCCTCCACCTCCGAGAGGAAAAGGCCGGGATCGGCTCCCAGCCTCTTGGCCGCCTCGGCCACTATCTCGCGGGCCCTCTCCGACTCCTTCCACTCCCTCAGCTTTACCTTCGCCTCGTCCTCGCCCACCCTCTTCAGCGACACGTTGTATTGGTCCCTGGATTTGCTCACGGAGATGACCTTCACGGCTATCGTCTGCCCAACCTTCAACTTCTCGCCGACCGTCCTTATGTTCCTGCCGGGAAGCTCGGATATGTGGAGGAAACCCCTCCCGGCGTAACCCGGGACCTCCAACATCGCCCCGTAATCCGTGATCTCCCTCACCCTCCCGACCAGGATGTCGTTGACCTCGGGATAATCCGCGTCCCTGCTCATCCGCGCCACCTACGGGAACGCGTTCGTCACTTCCCCGAGTATCTTGGCCTTCCCGCCAGTAGGCTCGGCCAACAGCGAGTTGCAGACGCTGCAATAGACCCTCGTGGAGGCGCAGCTGAAGACCCGCTGCTCGTTGCCGCAATCGGGGCACTTCACCTGCAGGAAGGCCGACCTCGGACGGGGCACGAGCTTCTCCCATTCGCTCATGTCGTTCCTCCG
>JAFNJA010000091.1 GCA_017601265.1 Candidatus Brockarchaeota archaeon | reverse complement strand
TTTCGCGTCCCCTCCACCGGAGATAGCGCAGGACGAGGAGCTCTTGCAGGAGAGAATAAACACGACGGTCACGAGCCTCCTTTCGCTCCTGGGGATCGAGGCCGACCCGATCAAGTCCAGGGAGCACATCCTGCTGTCCAACATCCTTTCGCAAAGTTGGAGGCAAGGCGAAGACCTGGATCTGGGGCGCCTTATTCAATTCATCCAGTCTCCTCCTTTGAAGCGCATCGGCGTACTCGACCTCGAATCCTTCTACCCGTCAAAGGACCGCTTCGAACTTGCCATGCGGCTGAACAACCTGCTCGCCGCGCCGGGCTTCAACCTTTGGCTCGAGGGCGACCCGCTGGACGTGGGCCAGCTGCTCCACTCGCCCAGCGGCAAGCCGAGGATCACGATATTTTATTTGGCGCACTTGAACGACGCCCAGCGCATGTTCTTCGTCTCCCTGCTCCTGAACCAGGTGGTGGGGTGGATGCGGACCCAGTCGGGAACTACGAGCTTGCGCGCGATACTCTACATCGACGAGGTTTTCGGGTACCTCCCTCCGGTTGCAAACCCGCCCTCGAAGCTCCCCCTCATGACCCTACTGAAGCAGGCCCGCGCCTTCGGTCTGGGCGTGGTGCTGGCGACGCAGAACCCGATAGACTTGGATTACAAGGCGCTTTCGAACGCGGGCACATGGTTCCTAGGGCGGCTCCAGACCGAAAGGGACAAGGAGCGGGTGCTGGACGGGCTCGAAGGCGCCGCTTTGGCGGGGCAGAAGCAATTCAGCCGGCAACGCTTCGACAAGATTTTGTCCGGCTTGGGGAAGAGGGTATTCCTCATGAACGACGTGCACGAAGACGAGCCGGCGGTTTTCGAAACCAGGTGGGCGATGTCGTACTTGCGGGGCCCCCTGACGAGGGATCAGATCAAGGCGCTCGCCGAGCCGATCAAGAGGCAGAGGGTAACGCCCGCCGGCCCGCGGGCCGCGATGGCCTCGACCTTCCCGCCAGCCCAGGCGGCTTCTGTCGTGGCAATTAGGAAACCCGTCACGCCGCCCGGCATAAGGGAGGTTTACTTGCCCAGCAAGAAAACCGGAGAGCAAAGCAATTTGGCTTACCGTCCGATGATTTTGGGGGCCGCGCGGATACAGTACTCGGTACCGAAAGAGGGGATCTACGCCGCGATCGAAAAGGTCTTCATCACGCCCGTCAGCGAAAAGCCGGTGCCCGTAGATTGGGACGAGGCCAAGGAGCTGGACGCTAAGGTCTCCGACCTATTGGATGAGCCGCCCGAAGACCTGCCCTACGCGGACCTCCCCCCGGCCGCCTCGAACGCGAGGAATTACGCGAACTGGGAGAAGGACTTTTCGAACTGGATCGCGAGGACCCAGAAACTCCAGTTGCTGAGAAGCCCCGCCCTCAACGAGACGTCAAAGCCCGGTGAAACCGAACGCGACTTCAGGATCAGGCTCCAGCAGGCGGCGAGGGAAAAGCGCGACCAGCAAGCGGAAAAACTCCGGCAGAAGTACGCTCCTCAGCTGGCCAGGCTGGACGAGCGGATAAGGCGGGCAAGGATCGCCTTGGAGGAGCAGCAAGCGCAAGCCAGGAGCCAGCAATACCAAGCCGCGATATCGCTGGGCGAGACGATCTTGGGCTCGTTCCTCGGGAGGAAGTCTGGCACCCGCGCCACTAGGGCCACGAGGGAGATATCCCGCACGATGAAGGAGAAGAGGGACAAGGAAGTAGCGGAGGAAAACCTGGCGGCCCTGCAAAAGGAAAGGGAAAAACTCGAGGCGCAATTCAAATTCGAGATCGATTCCTTGGAAACGAAAATCGACCCCCTCACCGAAAAATTCGAGACCGTTTGGTACGCGGCAAGCAAGGCGAACGTCAACGTCCAGCTTGTCGCGCTCGCTTGGGCGCCCTCGAGCGTCGCCTGAACCAAACCACCTGGCGGCGCGAGCCGAGCCCGGGCGACGGATGGCGCCGAGCGAGCGTTTGAACCACCCTAACCCTTTGCGGCAAGCTTTTTAATCCGTTTTTTGGGAAGTTGAACATGGCGAGCGCGAGAAACCTTGGCTTATGGCCGTATTTCCTGATCGCTTTTGCCTTTTCGTGGTCGTTTTGGGTTCCCCAGGCTTTGATTTCAAGGGGTATGTTGCAGGTCCACCCCATCCTGGCGGGTTTCCTTGCAAGTCCATTCAACCCGGCTGCTTTCGGCCCTCTCGTCTCCGCTTTTTCACTCACCTACCTGAACGAAGGGACGGGAGGAGTGAAAAAGCTTCTGAGGAGGGGCGCTGACTTGAATTTCGGGAAGAAGTGGCTGGTCCCGATCTTCTTCCTATTTCCCGCCATGACGGGCGGCGCCCTTTTCTTGGCAGTGCTCAGCGGAGACGCCTTGCCCGAACTTCCCGCTTTGTCCAACCCTCTCTCGATCGTTGTCGCCTTCGTTTACGTGTTCTTCCTCGGAGGGCCTTTCCAGGAGGAGTGGGGTTGGAGGGGGTACGCCTTGGACAGGATGCAGGCGAGGTGGAACGCCCTCGCGTCGAGCTTGGCGCTTGGGGCGGCGTGGGGAGCGTGGCATCTGCCCTTGTTCTTCATGCCCGGCACGATCCAGTCGCAAACCCCGGTCTGGGGATTCATGATCCTGGTAACCTGCGGGACGGTCCTGTTCACGTGGCTGTACAACAACACGGGAGGCAGCATCCTGGCCGCGATGCTCTTCCACGCGACGAACAACTTGTCGTTCTTCGTGTTCCCGACGCTCGAGACGGCGCTCGGAGGCCTTTACCTGCTTGCCCTGAACGTCGCCTTCGCGGCGATCGTGTCGTTGGCGTGGGGCCCCAAAAATCTGGTCCGTGGAAAGGCGAACGAGCATTGAGGCAACCCTGAAATACTGAAGGAAGGAAAGGGACCCGGAGGCCAATGGACGGCGCGGCCGTCGGTTTTCCTAACGCGTCGCCCGCCGAAAGGGTGACGGAAACGCATAAGGAGCACCTGCTTGCAAGCTATTACGGGATAAACTCATTCGACGCTGGCGAGCGGCACGTTCTAGCGCTGGAGACGGGCGTCTGGGGGCGCAATCCAACGGCCGACGACGTCGCGGTGCTCGGGCTCGTTGACATCGAAACCAAGGCGTTCTCGCCGGTCGCGGAAACCCGCGCCTGGAACTTCCAGCAGGGGTGCATGGCGCACTGGCTCGGCGACGCGGATTCCCTCATAATATACAACGATCTGAGGGAGGGGAGGTTCGTCTCGATCGTTCTCGACGCGTTTACTAGAAAAGTGGAGAAGGTGGTCGATCGCCCGGTCAGCGCGGTCTCACCCGATGGCAAGAGGGCTTTGAGCATCAACTTCGCTCGCCTTCGCGTAACCAGGCCGGATTACGGTTACGACGGTGAGGGGGACGACCCAAGAAAAGATGAAAGCTTCCCCGAAGACGACGGCCTATTCTCGGTCGATCTCGAGGGCGGCGGGCACGAGCTCATACTTTCCATCGCGGATGCGAAGGAACTCCTGGGAGTTCCGCCAAACGCCAAGGAGAACCCCCTGATGTGGTTCAACCACACCATGTTCAACAAGGACGGATCGAGGATATTCTTCCTGGCCCGAATACAGAAGAAGGGAGGGTGGCACCATACCGCGTCAATGACCGCCAACCCAGACGGATCAGGCCTGCGCGCGCTCTTCCCTTCTCCCTGGGATTGGGGCGGGTCCCATTACGACTGGCTTTCGGGCACCCGGCTGATGGTAACGGCCGCTTACCGCGGAACCAGTTACGTCCCCCTCCTCTTTACCGACGGCAAGGAAGATTACCGCGTTTTGGGGAAGGGGATACTGGGAGACGGGCACGGCACTTTCTCCCCGGACGGGAGGTTGATGGCCTTCGACACCTACCCCGACTCCTTCCGGAACCAGAGCCTCCTACTGGTGGACGTTGCCACCGACGCGATCTTGCCCCTGGAATCGTATTACGAACCGCCCAGGTTCTACAACCCCGGAATCCCGGAACATTGGAGGTGCGACCTGCACCCTCGCTGGAGCCCGAGTGGAAGAATGATCGCCATCAACTCGACCCACGAGGACACGAGGCAGGTTTACGTAGTCCGCTTGAAGGGCGGGAAAGAAGCTTAACGAAGCTGAATCTCCTGGCGGAAACGTCAATTTCTCTCCGCGTCGCCGGGCGTCAGGAACGCTAGTAAGGAACCCTGATGTCGTATCTTCCGGGCCCTTTCCACTGGAAGCGAACCGTCCTAGATTCGCGAAGCTTCGGTTTCGAGAATGATCAGCTGCCCGCAACCACCCGAGGCGGAGCGCGCGAGAGTAATAGGGGCGCGAAGATTAAAAGGGCGCGGAAATCTATTTTCGATCCGGCTTGACGCCGAAGGAAAGGTTGCTGGCATCGTTGCTGCTCGAGGAGCCCGACGCAGTTCCAGTCTCGGTGCGCATCAACGGCATAAGCGAGCCGTGGTTGGAGGAGGCGGGAGTCCTTGAACACCTGGCGAAGACCAGCGACGTTCTGACCAGCGAGAGCGTTTACGGCGGAGGAAGCTTCTGCCTGACGTCCGCGGCAAAGCCGGAGCTCGTTTTCATCGGAAAGGAGGGAGGCCTCAGGAGGTACAGGGTCGAGACTCCCAAAGGCGACCTCACGAGCGTCACGAGGGAAACGGTGCCGGGAAGGCCGCACATCGGAACGTGGACCGTCAAGCCGTTCCTAGAGGGGGAGGGGGACGTGGAGAAGCTGATGTCCATCCCGTACGCCCCTCCGGTCCTTGACGCGCGGCCGTTCTTCGACCGCGCAAGGCGCGTGGGGGACCGGGGGCTGGTCTACGTGGGGCTCAGCGACCCCGTCGGAATCCTCTCGAGCCTCTTCTCCCTCGAAACTTTCCTGCTTTTTTGCATCAAGAGGACCGACCTGGTGAAGGAATTGCTTGACGCGTTCCTCCAGCGCTTGCTGGACGTGGTGGAGCGCAGCTTGGAGCTCGGCGCGGGGCCCTTCTACGAACTGAGCGGGGCCGAGTTGGTTTGCCCGACCTTCCTTCCGCCAAGTTACTTCCGCGAGTTCGTGGTGAGGTACGACGAGCCCATCGTCAAGGCGGTACACGCGGGCGGGGGGTTCGCGATGATGCACTGCCACGGGAAGGTTGGCAAGGTGCTGGAGAGCTTCCAGGAGATGGGCCTTGAAGCCGTGCACCCGGTCGAGGGCCCGCCCGCCGGCGACGTCGAGCTGTCGGAAGCGAAGAGGAGGATAGGCGGAAGCGTGTGCATCAGGGGGAACGTGCAGCTTGCTTTCCTGGATAGGGCAAGACCGCCCCAGGTGGAGGACGCGTGCAGGAGGGCCATAGAGGACGCCGCGGCGGGGGGCGGGTTTGTATTGGAGCCGACCGCGACCCCCCTGCCGAACACGCCGGTGGAGAACGTCTGCGCGTTCGTGGAAGCAGCAAGGAAACACGGCGCCGGTTGCCGGAAGGGCGCAGAATGGATGGAGAGCAAATGGCGCTGACGCGCGCCGAACGCGTTACGCGAAAATCGGTTCTTTACAAAGCTTCTTTTGCTCATTGCGCGCGTTAAAAGAAATCCAGCAAGTTATCCCTACGAAGCGCGCTAACGTGGAAAGAGCGGGAAGGCCCGATTCTGAGAAATCTTTTCGGCTGCTTTTTGAAAATCCTCGAGGAGCTCTTAGGCGGTTCGCATCGTGGCTTCGCCCGCGTCGAGGAAAGGCTGTGGGACCTCGCGTTCGAACTTTCGAAATTGGCCGCGGCTGCAAACGTTATATACGAAATTGTCTCGAGCGCACGCCGCCCTGAAGGCGTTTTTCATGGCGTTCGAGGCCGGATTCTCGAAGGTTGAAATTTCACCGCCCGTGGTCGGCGACCTATCCATCCCGATCCTCGGCTTCTGGTGGGAGAGGGCGAAGGCGTACGGGGAGGTGCACGATCCGCTCTACGCGCGGGCGGCTTGCTTTCGGGACGGCGATCGGTTCACCGTCGTGTCTATGGACGCCTTCGGGGACGGGATCGGCCTTACCGACTCGATCCGGAAACTCGCCTCCGAGAAAACCGGGATACCGCGCGAGAAGATCATGGTCTGCTCCACCCACGCCCACACGGCGCCGGAGACCTACGGCCTGTGCTGGAACGCTGTCGACGGAAGGTGGCTCGACTGGGTGGCGGAAAGGGTAGCTTCCGCGGTTGAAGAGGCGGAGCGCCGGCTCGAGCTTGCGACTATGCGGGTTGCAACGGCAAGAACTGAGGGGTTGGTCGTCAACCGCCGGGCCTCTTACGTCATGGAACGCGTTGCCAAGGGAGAAGCGCGGCTTTCGCCCGAAGAGATCGCGCGGTCGACGGACTTGGACGAAAACCTTTACGCATTCACTTTTCTAGGGGCAGACAGATCTCCCGTCGGGATCATAGTTAACTTCGCCTGCCATCCAGTGATAATGCAGACGGTGCCGGTGATATCGTCGGATTACGCAGGCTTTGTCGCTGAGGAGGCTGAAAAGCTGACGGGCGCGACGACCCTCTACCTCAACGGCCCTTGCGGCGACGTCAACCCAGCGTGCGGAGACACGGGAAATTACAGCGACGTCGTGGCGCTCGGGACAAGGTTGGCTTCTTGCATCCAGAGGATCGCCAACAACTTCGACAAAGCGTCCCAGGTTGAAGAGCCTGTTCGACTCTCGGCCAGACGGGCCGTGGCAAAGGTCCGGCGCCGCGGCCTTCCCCGGAAGGAGGAGCTCCTCGAGGAAAAGGAAAGGCTTGAGGGGGAGATCGCGGCCAGGAGCATGGTGCCTCCGCCGCGCGAAGACGGCCTGGGGGCGGCACTGTTCAGCATCCGGGAGAAGCTAACCCTTTACGAGATGCCCGAAGCCTTCGACGCCGAAGTACAGGTTTTTTCATTTGGCCCCCACTCCATAGTCGGCATCCCAGGCGAACTTTTCGCGTGCCTCGGCAGGGACATCAGGATGGCTAAAAGGGGCGTGGTGCAGATCGCGACCCTGGCGAACAAGATTCTGGGGTACATCGCGCCCCGCGAAGCTTTCGCCGCTGGAGGTTACGAGACACAGCCCGCTCGTTGGAGCAGGCTCGCGCCAGGTTCGGGGGAGGAGATACGCGACGCCGCCGTCAAACTTCTTCGATCGTAGCTTGACCGTTTAACCTAGTCGACAGGCTGCCAACGGATGCGCACCTTGGGCAGGCATGCGATCTGCTTGATTACGAGGGCCAGAGTTGCATTCATTTATAAAGTTCTCAAGGAATTACTAAAAATGAAAACGACGGGAATTTATGGCAAGTTCAAGAGCATTAGCATCGATCTTCACAATAAAGGCAAGCACGAGAAAGTAATGTTATCAGCATGCCTATCGATGCTAGTAGAGGCTAAATGGTTTCGACCTTGACGCCATGGGGCATGGATTGCTGCGCATTGCATTGAGCGGCATCTTGGTTTATCCTTTTTTAACGAGCTGGTTTATTATACGTTGTTCAAATGATTGCCCTGCATGGCGCGATTCCTTTCTGCAAGCTTGCGACTAACGCTCGTCATAGTTAGTGTAACGTTCGCGATTGCGTCGGCTTCTATTTCAAATTGACCAAGAAAAACGGGGACGATGGGATGTCGAAGAAAGCGTTCTGGTGCGCGGCCGCCCGCCTCCAACCTCGTTAGGGCAGGCTCAAACCAAAGCAGGCCGACGTGGAACGGAACCGAACCGCTAAAGCGTTATAAGGCCTTCGCCAACGGCGTGGAATCGGGCAGAACATGAAATTATGCTTCTTGACGTTCGTGTGCCCCAGGTACGACGTGGCCAGGATGGCGTCGTTGGCGAGGAGCGTAGGCGTTGACGGGGTCGAGATCAGGGTGGAGATTGGGCACGCCCACAACATCTCATCGCTGACGCACCCAAACGAGAGGCGGCGCATAAGGAAGGTTTTCGAAGGCGAGGGGGTAGAGGTCGCCTCCGTAGCCACCTCGGTCGAACTCGGATCGCCCGAGAAGGACGTGAGGGAGTTCATGGCGGAGTCGGGCAGGGCGAACGCGCTCTTGGCTCGCGACCTTGGGGCCAAAATCCTCAGGGTCTTCTTGAGCAGGCAGCCCGGCGTTGCCGTTGAACGGCCGACGCACATCCCCGGTCAAACTCATGACCACTCGAAGGCGAGGGCATTAGGGATGACGGACGAGATCGTAAACCGCTTCGCCACG
>JAFNJA010000090.1 GCA_017601265.1 Candidatus Brockarchaeota archaeon | reverse complement strand
GACCTCCTCCTTGCCAACGACGTGACGGCCCCAATGGCGATAGAAGAGCTCGGGAGGGCGGGAATCGAAAAGGTTTTCGATCCCTCGAAGGTAGTCCTCGTCGCAGACCACATGGTGCCAAGCAAGGACATATTGGCGGCCGAACTCTGCAAGAAGGTGAGGGAGTTCGCGAGAAGGCACGGCATCGCGTTCTACGAGTGCGGCCGGGGAGGGATCGAGCACGCCCTCCTTCCAGAAGAGGGGCTCGTCCTGCCGGGCATGTTCGTCGTGGGAGCCGATTCCCATACCTGCACCTACGGGGCCCTAGGCTGCTTCGCCACCGGCGTGGGCTCCACCGATTTCGCCGCGGCATTGGCGCTCGGGGAGCTTTGGTTCAAGGTTCCCCAATCGATGAAGCTTTCATTCAACGGCAAGCTGGGAAAAGCGCTGATGGGCAAGGACCTGATTCTGCTCGCCATAAGCTCGATAGGCGTCGACGGCGCCGCTTACAGGGCCTTGGAGATGGGTGGGAGCGCCGTTGACGGCCTTTCCATCGACGGGAGGCTGAGCATGTGCAACATGGCGATAGAGGCTGGGGCGAAGAGCGGCATAATGGCGCCGGACGAGAAGACGGTCGAGTACGTCGAGTCTAGGACCGGGAAGCCGTTCAGGATCTACAGGAGCGGCCCGGACTCGGAGTACGCCGATTCGGTCGAGTTCGAAGTTTCCAAGATTGAACCCCAGGTCGCGCTGCCTCACTCGCCCGGAAACGCCAAGCCTGTCTCGGAGGTCGAGGGGACGGAGGTCGACCAGGTCGTCATAGGTTCCTGCACCAATGGCAGGATGGAGGACATGAGGGCTGCCGCGAAGATATTTGCCGGGAGGAGCGTGCACCCGCGCGTAAGGTGCATCGTCATACCCGCGACCCAGAAGATCTACCTCCAAGCCCTCCGCGAGGGATTGGTGGAGGCTTTCGTGAAGGCGAACGCGGCCGTCTCGACGCCCACCTGCGGCCCGTGCCTCGGCATGCACATGGGCGTGCTAGGAAGCGGCGAGGTAGCGCTTTCGACCACGAACAGGAACTTCGTCGGGAGGATGGGGCACAAGAGCAGCAAGGTCTACCTCGCCTCGCCCCTCACGGCCGCCGCGACCGCCGTCGAAGGCAAAATAGCCGACCCGAGGCGCTACCTGTAGGGGGTAAAGCATGGGAAAGGCTTACAAAGTCGGCGACAACGTGGACACGGACCTCATAATCCCAGCCAGGTACCTGAACCTCACGGATCCGGCGCAGTTGGCAGCCCACTGCTTCGAGGACTTGGACCCCCAATTCCCCAAGCTCGCCCGCGAGAGGGCGGTCTTGGTGGCCGGGAGAAACTTCGGCTGCGGCAGCTCGAGGGAGCACGCGCCCGTCGCGCTCAAGGCGGCAGGAGTTGAGTGCGTGGTCGCGAAGACCTTCGCCAGGATCTTCTACAGGAACGCCGTGAACGTGGGGCTTCCCGTCCTGGAGTGCGAGGAGGCCGCCGACAAAACGAGGCATGGGGACGAGCTGGAGTTCGACCTCCGCGCGGGAACCGTGACGAACGTCTCGAGGAACGAGACTTATGCCGCGAGGCCGCTTCCAGAGTTCATGCTCGAGATATACGCTTCCGGCGGCTTGATGAAATGCGTCTCGAAGAGGCTGGGGATCGGTAGGGGGTAGCGACCGTGCGAACTTACCGCATCGCCGCGGTCCCCGGGGACGGGATCGGGCCGGAGGTTCTGGCGGAGGGCATGAAGGTCCTGAGGGCCGCTTCGGAGGCGCGCGGAATCTCGGTCGATTTCGAGGTTTTTCCTTTCGGATCGGAGCGCTACCTGAAAACGGGCGAAACCGTATCCGAGCGGGACCTGCAAGACTTGGAAAGGTTCGACGCGATGTACTTCGGAGCGATAGGGGACCCGAGGGTGCCGACGGGCGTTCTGGAGAAGGAGATACTCCTGAAGCTGAGGTTCCACTTCGACCAATACGTGAACCTCAGGCCCGTCAAGCTGTACGAGGGCGTCCCGTGCCCCCTGGTTGGCAAAACGCCCAAGGACGTCGACTTCTACGTCGTAAGGGAGAACACGGAGGATTTTTACGTGGGTTTGGGAGGGAGGGCGAGCCAACCCGCAGAATACGGGCTGAAGGTATCGTCCGGCTTGGGGCGCGGGACGACCTACTCGCTTAAGGTGTCTTCGCTGGCGGACGAGCAGGCCTTCCAACTGGGCGTGTTGACCAGGAGGGGCTGCGAGCGGGCCATAAGGTACGCCTTCGAGTTGGCAAGGAGGAAGCGGAAAACATTGGTCACCTCCGTCGACAAGGCCAACGTGATGACGCACGTTTACGGCCTTTGGAGGGAGGTTTTCCAACGGGTTTCGATGGACTACCGGGACATAGGGACTGAGTTCGCGTTCGTCGACGCCATATCGATGTGGTTCGTGAAAAACCCGGAGCACTACCAGGTCGTCGTCGCCCCCAACATGTTCGGGGACATAATCACCGACCTCGGGGCGATGATCCAGGGGGGCATGGGCCTCGCTCCCGGAGCGAACATCAACCCGGAGGGTCTCTCGATGTTCGAGCCGATCCACGGTTCGGCCCCGAAGTACAAGGGCTTGAACGTCGCGAACCCGATAGCTTCGATCCTGGCCGGTAAGATGATGCTCGAGTTCTTGGCCGAAAGGCGCGGCGATCCGGCGCTGTCAGAGGCCGCCGCGCTCGTCGAGAGTTCGGTAGCGCTCGTTTTGAGCGAAGGGCGGGTAAGAACGAGGGACATCGGAGGTTCCTCGAGCACCTCGCAGGTCGGGGATTCGGTAGTCCAAAGGATCTCGGAGATCGAGAAAGGCCGTTTCGAGGCTCCGTGAACGCTGAACTCGAAGGCCTTCCGCTTGGGCACGAAGGAAACGCCGAGCGGAAAGGACCAAAAAGTTCGCTCCGTCAGCGGCGCGTAAAAACCGGATCAGCCCTCCCGTTTCGCGAGCAACCTTCCTTCGGTGTCGATGATTCGACCCCTTATCCTCGACGAGGAGATCGGCTTCCCGTCCTCCGCGAGTTCAATCGGCACCTCCACCAGCTCGAGGGGTCGAAATCCCTTTTCAACCCTCCTCGCGTTGATCTCCTCGCCCCTCCGCCTGGTCTTCGAGGTGACGAACAGGACCTCCAACCTTCCGTCCTCGATCGCGGGGCCGTACGGATCTTCGAGCTTGACTATCTCGACCTTTTTCCCCATCCGCCTCCGCCGGACGAACCGTTCGACGTTCTTGTACCTGACTTCGAACGGCTCAACTGGATGGTCCTTCGACGCCTTGGCATACTCGTCCGACGTGATCCCTACCACGAGTTCGCCGCTCCCGTCCAGCGCGGCAGAAAGCAATTTCCTGTGGCCTTTGTGGAACTTGTCGAAGGTTCCGCCGACCGCGCCCCTCTTTCCGCAGGGCATCGCGCCCAGCTCCCGGGTTGCTTTATAAATCTCTGCATTTTCCCCGGGTCCATGTCCGGTTCGCTGGATTCCTCCTTGGACAGGTACGTCCAAGCCGGGATGATCGCGGTCAAGCTGAGGCCTTTGGCGGAGAAGCTGGTGAAGAGCGGCGCAAGCGTGGCAGAGATCTGCGAATCAATAGAGGAGGAGACGAGAAGGCTGGGAGGAAAGCCGGCCTTTCCGGTCAACGTGTGCGTCGGCAGCGTCGCGGCCCACTTCACCGCACCTCCTGAGGGCGGCCACGTCATCTCGGACGGCGACCTCGTCAAGGTCGATTTCGGAGCCATGGTGGACGGGTTCATAGTAGACACGGCCGTGTCCGTGAACCTTTCGCCCATGGATTCCGGGATCGTAAGGGCCGCTGGGGATTGCCTGGAAGCGGGGATCGCGAGCGCTAGAGCGGGCGTGGAGGTCGCGAAGGTTGGGGCCGCGATCCAGAGGACGGCCGAAAGCGCGGGTTTCAAGGTGATCTCCAACCTCACCGGCCACGAGATCTCGAGGCACAACCTGCACGCGGGCGGCGTCGTTCCGAACGTGGAGCGGGGCTACCGCGGAAAGGTCCAAGCCGGCAAGGTGTACGCGATCGAGCCGTTTTTAACGTACAGCTACGGCGCCGGCTTCGTCGTGGAGAGTTCTCCGAGCGTCATCTTCAGGTTGGCAAGGTCGAGACCTAGGGACCCGGCCCAGGCGGCCCTCCATTCAAAGATCGCCGGCTCGTTCGGAACCCTGCCTTTCGCCGAGAGGTGGCTGAAGCTGTCGGGCGAAGAGAAGGAGGCGTTCAAGCGCCTGGTCGACGCGGGTTGCGTGTCGAAATATCCGCAGCTGGTCGAGAAGAACGGCGCAGCCGTCGCCCAGGCAGAGCACACCGTTGCAGTGCTTCCGGAGAAGACGATCGTCCTCACAAGGTAGTCTTTTTCTGGGGAGGTTTCTCGGCGAAGACGTCCGTGATCGTCATCGGCGCGTCGGAGCCGCAGCTGCCGCATTTCTCGCCCGTTCCGTAAACGTAATCCCCCTCCTTGAAGTTCCGGGTCACTTTCTTGTGGCAGCTGCCGCACTCGAGGACCGTCACAACCTTCGCCACTTGGATCTTCAACCCCTTCGTCTTCGACTGGATCTGCCAGATGCTGTACAGCGTGATCGCGAGTCCCGAAGTCCCGATGAGCACGTAGAACATCGATTGGGACGGGTCGCTGGAACTGGCCAACTCCCTGACGCCGATGGCCAACATCCCGGCGGAGACGACGAGGAGTATGCCCAGGACCATGAAGTACAGGGAAACGAACACGCTTCCAGGTTGTTTCGCCATCTCGACTCACTGCCCTATGCCCATCGTGTTGCCGACCCCAACCAGGAGGACCAAATCCCCGATCTTCGTCCTCTCCTTTATGACTTCCTTCACCCTCTGGACCGCGAGCTCGATGCCTTCCGCGATCTCCTTCGTGATCGGCGTCACGGCCTCTTGGGTCGACATCTTTATTATGATCCCGTAGAGAGGCACCTTCTTCTTCGTCGCGGCCTCCTCGATCTTGAACTTCTCGGTACCTATGCCGCCTATCGCAGCGCCGATCCCCTCGAAGATCTCCCCTGACTTCTCCCCCTCCAGCTTCAGGCCCGCGTCGACCATCAACACAGTGCTGATGCCCCTCCTCTTCTTGATTATCGCGCTGACGGCGTCCCCCGGCCTCCCGACCGTCCCGCCGGGACCCTTCGACTTGACGACCAGCACCCTCCTCCCCTCTATGTCGGTCTCGCCCAAGACGGTGTCTTTCGCGACTTCCTTCGTTTCCCTCCCGTGCATGAACCTCGCCGCCACCAGGGCCCCGGCGCCGTCCCCTATCGGATGGCCGTACGTGAACGCGTGGACGGCGCCGAGCAAAGCCTCCGCTTCCCTCATGATCTGCGGAAGCAACATCTGGATCTGGATTATCATGAAGTAGCTGGCGGTCTTCTTCCCAAAGATGTAGTAGTGCCTTATCACCCTGTAGTACGTGTTCAACACCTGGGCGACCTCGAGCAGGTTCTGGAGGTTGAACTGCTGGGCCTCGTTCGCCGCGGGGGCGATCGCCTTCACCTCGTCCTTCACCCTGTCCTCCGTGACGCCTATCAGGTGGTCGTACTTCCAAACGACGCCCGCCGGGTCCATCGTTACCGGAGGGATGAAGACGTACTCGAGGTACCTGTCAACGTAATAAGTCGGATCCTTGTCGGATTTCCCGATCCTCTTCAAGTTCTCGACCGCGGCCCTCCGGGCCTCGTCCCTCATTATCTTCAGGCGGGAAAGGGCGTACTCCACGTCCCTGAGCGATATGGTAAGCTGGATCCTCTGCCCCCAGACCACGAAAACGAAGAACATCGCCAGGAAAACCAGGTTCATGATTATGCCGATGGGGTTGTCCTGTTGCTGGAGCGCCGGAAGCTGCAAACGCCGTACCCGCGCACACGTTCCGCCTAAAACGGCTTATAAACGTGTAGTGCCCCCCTCCCGGGGGCCCTCTCTAAAATAATAGACGCGCCCTCCACCGAAGCCGCGCGCCTCAACAAGCCTTTTTAGGAATGGCCAGCTCACGCGGGGGCGGCATGAAACCGTTCGCGAAAAGCATGGCGCGCATAGGCACGGAGTCGGCCTTCGAGGTGCTGGCGCGGTGCAGGGAACTCGAAAGGCAGGGCAAAAGGATTCTACACTTCGAGATAGGCGAGCCGGACTTTCCAAGCCCTCCCCACGTCGTGGAGGCCGCGAAGAAGGCTTTGGACCAGGGCTTCACGCACTACACCCCGCCCCAGGGCATACTCGAGCTCAGGGAGGCTGTTTGCGAGGAGATCGAGAGATCGAGGGGGTTCAAGCCGAAGCCCGACCAGGTCATCATCGGGCCGGGAGGCAAGCCAATAATTCTCTTCGCCATGCTGGCCACGGTAGAAGAGGGCGACGAGGTAATAGTACAAGACCCGGCGTACCCAATGTACGCCTCGATAGCCAACTACGCCGGCGCGAAGGTCGTGCCCGTCCGCCTGAGGGAGGAGAACGATTTCAGGATGACGGCCGAGGACGTGAACGAAAAGGTCACGAGAAAGACCAAGATGGTGGTCATCAACTCGCCCCAGAATCCCACAGGCTCGGTCCTCTCGAAGGAGGACGTCACTGGAATCGCTGAGATAGCCGAGGACAACGACCTCTGGCTTCTCTCCGACGAGATCTACAACAGGATCATATACGGAGCGGAGCACTTCAGCCCCGCGACCCGAGACGCGGCGGCAGAGAGGACGATCTTGGTGGACGGTTTCTCGAAAGCTTACGCGATGACGGGCTACAGGCTCGGTTACGGGGTGGCGCCGGAGAAGCTCGTCCAGAAGATGGTGGTCCTCGCCATAAACACGATCTCGTGCGTCACGACCTTCGTGCAGCTTGCGGGCGTGGCGGCCCTCAAGGGCCCGCAGGACAGCACGGCCAAGATGGTCGGGGAGTTCAGGGCCAGGAGGGACTTGATCGTCTCGGGCTTGAACGGCGTGAGGGGCTTCAAATGCGCCAACCCCAAGGGCGCCTTCTACGTCTTCCCGAACATTACCCGGACGGGCATGGGTTCGGCGGAGTGCGGAAACTACCTGCTCGAGAAGGGGGGCATAGCGGTTCTTCCGGGAACCGCCTTCGGAGACGCCGGAGAGGGATACGTCAGGTTCTCCTACGCGACTTCCCGAGAGAACATAAAGGAAATGATCGAGAAGCTGAAAGCCCTCTTCTAGGCGGAAAGCGCGCTTAGCTTGGAAGGTGGGGCCGGTCGGAGTCTCATGCCGGAGGCGCGCTCACGGGACTTTGAACCAACGATCTCGCGTTTTCGCCATCTCGCGGGCTCTTGGCAGTTCTAACCGCTCCCGAGCCGCGAAGCCACGACCAGAGTGGCCTTCAACTCTTGACCGATTGGGAGCTGAACTAGCCCACGGCCCCAACCCGGAAGCGGCTCGAGCCGCGATAAAACCGTTATTCATGCGACGCCGAGGACGGGAACCTTCGGGGGAGGGCGGGGATTTGGGTTTGACGGCGGGGGGCCCGGCCAAGCCCTTTAGACGCGCGCTGGCGGCCAAAGCTTGAACCATTGCCCCCCAGCCGGATGGCGCGCGCAATTAGGCACCGCAAAGGATTTAACTCATGAATTTTCGAAGACGGTAGTTATGCATCATGCATGAAACCATTATCGACAAGCTTAGGCGACGCATAGGCGCGGAAAACATTCTCAGGCTGTCCGCGCCCAGGCCGGCGAGGGTTTTCGTGTGGGTCGACAGGGGTAAGCTGAAAGAGGCGGTCAAGTTCTTGAAGGAGGAGGGTTTCACGCACCTGTCGGCGATAACAGGGCTCGAGGCGGAAGGTTGCATCGAACTCCTCTACCACCTGAGCAGGGAGGGCACGATCCTGACGTTGAGGGTCGCGGTGCCCCCGGACGTCGGATTCGCGCCCACGATCACGGACGAGATTCCCGGCGCCGCCCTCTACGAGCGCGAGATCTACGACCTGCTGGGGGTCAGGTTCGATGGCCACCAAAACCTTGAACGATTGATATTGCCGGACGAGTCGCCCGAAAATTTCCACCCGTTACGCAAGGATGAGGAGGTTAAAAAAGCCCCCATCGGCGATGCTGCCAACGCCACGTAGTGGATTCGCGCATGGCTCCCGAACCTTCCCGAGTGGCGCTGATCTCGATACTCCTTCCGATGGTATCCGGAGTTT
>JAFNJA010000008.1 GCA_017601265.1 Candidatus Brockarchaeota archaeon | reverse complement strand
TAACCGACGGAGACAACTTCTGGAGGGACTACCTGGTGGAGGGCGCGAATGACAGGATGTACGTAGTTGGCGGTTGCGATCCTAGGATGCAAAGGAAGATGTTCAAGGACGCCTTCTCAGGCAAGGGTCTTGACTTCGACAAGCAAGTGATCTCGCTGGACCTGAGAAACATGGAAACCCAAGAAGCGATGAAAAAGGTTGAAGAAGTAATAACAAAGCTGGTCGGAAAATAAATTGGAAGGAAAGAAGAAGTATCTCGCCGAAGAGCGGTACTACGGGGAAAAGGTCACCGCCCCCCAGCAACCTTACGGATTGCCTAGGAAAGAAATAGAGTGGTATCCAAGGATCGACTATGGCAAGTGCGATCCGAGAGCGTGCGAATACTTCTGCGTCGATTATTGCCACATGAAAGTGTACAAAAAGGCCGGAGACCGAGTCGTGGTAGACGACCCGTACAACTGCAACGTGCCAAGCCAATCTTGCTCTCCCCGCTGCCCCAAGGGGGCGATCATTTTTCCTTCGAAGGACGACCTCAAGCGGCAACTGAGGGAATTAAGGAAGAGATACGGGTATGCCCCAAGCAATACATGACAAGAGATTCCCATGCAACGCCACACGATTCGTGGATGCGGCTTGCCTCGAACCTCCGGAACGATTCCTCCCTTCGGCCTGAACGTTAGCAAAACCGAGGGTTCGCGCGCCATGGAATTTGAGTGATTCGATTGGACGAGAAGACCTACTCGGGAATACCAAGAAAAGAGATAGAATGGTACCCCACGATCGATTCGGATCTCTGCACAGGGTGCGGCGTGTGCGTCGAATTTTGCCACGAGCACGTCTACGAGAAACAGGCAAAAAAGGCGATAGTCGCGAGACCGTACGATTGCCTCGTTGGTTGCGAATCGTGCAGGCCTCGTTGCCCGGTCGGGGCGATAAGTTTTCCTTCCAGGGTCGATTTAAAACGGGTGCTCAGGGCCCTCAGGGAGAAGTATGGTTATGGTTAGGGCCGCTGAAGCTAGCGCGCGGATTCCGCCCCGATCAACTCGCGGGACCGCGGAAGGCGCCAAGCGAAGTTGGGCTGCGACTTTTCCTTGGGCGTTCGCCCTGGCCCGGGCACGCGGGAGGGGCAAAGGCCGGCCTTCACCTCTTGCCAAGCTCGAACCGGCATGATGCGCGGTTACCGGAGGAGCCAGGGTCCGCTCTTCGAGCGGCGTTGGCGCGTTGCACACTGGATATGCCAACGGCGCTCCTAAAATGTCCGGGTTGGAGACGCGGCTTGAGTTGAGTCAAGTGGGTCGGGCAGGATTCGAACCTGCAATCTTCATTCCACTCGAATCAATCTCTTCACGCGCTCGAGTGTGAGAGTGACGTCTTAACCAGGTTGGACAACCGACCCAGGACCAGGCGCTCCAAAAGTTTGACATAAATCTTACGGTCCAGACCAAAGCGTGGTTCGGCAAAGACCTGGTTTCCGTTGGGCGCTCCATCCCGCGTCCAAGGACGGCGGCAACGGCCCAAAAGCTCGCTGCCCCCTCGAATTCGTTTCGCTAACGCTTATATCGCCCGGCAGCCAGCCTCCCGCGGCTTGGCATGCCCGCCGAGGTAAAAGATCTCGAGGAGTTCCTGAGGCTTGCGGAGCATGCCTCCGAATGCGTCGTGAAGAGGTCCGGAAACGACGTGAAGTTGAAGCTTAAGGCGGGAAAGCTCTTCACCATGAAGGTGTCGCCCGACGAGGCCGACGGCGTCATAAAGAAACTCCGGTGCCCGATCACCGACTTCGGGAAGAAAAAGAAACCCTAAAGTGCGTACTCCCTCCCCACCTCAGGTATCTCGGCCTCCAACCCGAAATCCTGTTTCGCGGCTTCCGCGAGCGCAAGGCTGCTTTCGTGCTCTCCATGGACTATGAAGACCTTGCGCGTCGCCCTGCGCGAGAGCTCCTTCAGGACGCCGTGGAGCTCCTTCTTCCCGCAGTGGGAAGAGAAATCGTAATTTTCCACTCGGGCGTTCACCTTCAATAGCCTGCCCCGAACCGCCAATACGTTCTTCTCCAGAAGCAGCCTTCCCGGCGTTCCCGGGATCTGGTAACTCACCAAGAATATGGCGTTTCTCGGGACTTGCGATATCTTTTCGGAATAAAAGGATGCGGGCCCCCCTTTCAGCATCCCCGCAGGCGACACTATGACCCCCGGCCTCGATATCGCCTGCTTCCTTTCCTTCCAATTGTTGATCCTGTGCGCGTTGCCCATCGCTCTCCTGTAAAGTTCCGGATCCGCGAGTTGGTCGAGGTTGCCGTGAAGTATCTTGCCCACCCTCTCGGCCATCCCGTCGATGCAGACCGGATGAGGAAAACCGTTCTTGTACAGCACGCAAACGATCTCCTGAGAGCGTCCGACCCCGAAGGCCGGGACCAGCACGGTCCCCCCGCCCTCGACCACCTCCCTGGCCCTTTCCGTGAATTGTTTTTCGAGCAAGCTCCTTTCGGTGTGCTCCACCGTCGCGTACGTGCTCTCCATTATGGCGTAGTCTACGTCGGGGTAGTTCGTTTCCGCCGGCCTGATCAGCCTGGTCTGGGTCGTGTTTATGTCCCCGGTGTACAGCAACCTTTCTCCCCCCGACTCGAGGTAGATTTGGGCGCTACCTGGTATGTGCCCTGCGTCCAACAGGGTGATCTCGACGCCGTCAAGCTGCACGGTTCTCCCCAAGCCGCAGTGCACCGTGGACTGCAGCATCCTGTCGATCTCAAGCGTCTCAAAGGGAAGGTAATACCCCGAAACCTTGATGAAATCCGCTATAAGGACGTTCGCCAACTCGGACGTCAGCTTCGTCGTCATGAGGGGGATCTCCCTGCGTATGAAAAGGACCGGAATGGCGCCCGAGTGGTCCAGGTGGGCGTGCGTCAGCACTATCTGGTCGACGTCCTTCGGCGAAACGTAGGACGGAAACCTAATGTCGTGGTCCAGCATCACGCCGAAGTCGAGCAGGATCCTCTTCCTTTCCGTCTGCACTAGCACGGACGATCTGCCGACTTCCGATGAGGCTCCCAAGAACGTTATCTTCAATTTGGATTTCTTTTCTCTTGTTCTCGCGAACGTATTATGCCATCCCCGCCAATCCCCTCCTTAAAAAGGTTGGCGGTAAGCTTCTCCCCGGGCCAAGAACCGATCCCCAGGATTTTTTCGGCTTGCGGCGAGCCGTCGGAAACCGCCACGACCTTGCACCCGATCTTGCCCAGGATCCCTAGGCTGTATTTGACGGCATCTTCGACCGTTTCTTCGTCCAGCTCCTGGGGCGCCGTGATCTTACCCGCGGGATACGCGTCGAGGAGCTCCATCGGGACGGCGCCGAGCGGGGGAACGAATGCGAGGGTCAGGGCTTTTTTGCGACCGGGCAAGCGCTTTTCGGCAGCCTCCTTCGCCCTCTCCGCAAACTCCTCCGGAGGTTGGCCCCAGGGTTGGGCAACCAGCAACACGGCGCCCGATCCGGCAATGCCGGCCAAGCACCTTTCGAGGCGCTTCCTGAAACGGCAGATCTCGGGCCTCGCCAGGGATTCCGGCCCGTAATAGAAGATTCCGCGGGGCTTGTCGGAAGGCGAGTGCCTCTCGATGAATTTCGAGTACTTCCCGAAGGCGCGGAAAGCTTCGAGGAGCGCCGGATGCGCCCTCGCCCTCCTCTCCAGCAACTCCCAAAGCCTCCCTTCGCAAATCGCCTGCTTGATCTTCTCGACCTCCGACAAGGTCGCCCACAGGTTGTGGCTTGCCAGCCTCCTCGCCCTCTCGCCGGGCCCGAGGCTTTTCATCTCCCCCGCCGTCGATTTGCGGCACGTGGGGCAACCGCAGGGCAGGTACTCCATGTTCTCCAACTTGAAGGTCCCTTCCTCGGTCATGTACCTGCCCTCGTACGCGAAGAGCGCGTAGGCGGCCGAATCGAAGAGGTCGCAACCGAGCGCGACGGCGAAAGAAAGCATCGACGGGTGCCCCGCGCCGAAAAGGTGCAAAGGCCTCGAAGGGGGGACGTTCATCTTCGCGGTCGCGATCATGTCCACGAGGGTCTTGTACCTGTACCTCTCCATCACGGCGGTTGGCGAGCCGAGCGCCAGTATCGGGTACGGCCTCCTCGACATCTCCCTGGCCGAGAACGCGAGGAGGTCGAGGTGCGTGCCTCCTTGTATCGGCCCGACCCACAAGATGTCCTTTTTCCTGCGGAGCTTCACGGCTTCGTCCGCCCTTCTTATGGTCTCCTCGACCGTGAACCTGGCGTGCACTTCGTCGGCCTCGGAGCCCGTGGGCACGTCCAGTATTACTCCCACGTCGGGGTGGATCGCCTCTTGGAAATCCAATATCTCCTCCTGCCGCGCGTCTATACCCCCGTACCTCAGCGCTTGGTAAGCCCCCGAATCCGTCGCGACGAGCCCTCCGAATCCCAGGAACTTGTGGATGCCCTTCTCCGCCGCCTCCTGGCCGAAGTACTTCCTGACGATGTAGGCGTTCGTTATCAGGGCCCGCACGCCGTACTCCTCTTCCATCTCTTTTGGAGTCAGGACCGGCTTCGAGGGATTTACGACCGGTAGGAGGGCCGGCGTCTCCACCCTTGTCCTGGGGGTCTTGAGGTAGCCGATCCTCCCCAGGACGTCCTTGCGCCTGACCTCGAATGCCGCTTCGCACGGCTGGAAACGCATGTTTTTATGCTCCAAACGCCGCCCTGGGCCGATGAAGAGGATATTAGTTAAGCGCTTCGCGGAGCCTCCCGGGGGCGTGAGCGTCCTGGTCGTCGGCCTTCCAGGGCTCGGTTTGGTGGGAGCCACCGCTGCCAGGATTTTGCTGTCGGTGGAAGACGGCCAGCGACCCAAGCTCGTCGCGAGGTTCCACCCGTACGTCTTCCTCATGGGAACGTACGCCAACCGTTCAGGAACGGTCAGCGTCCAAGGCGCGAGCATGCGCTACAGGTCCTTGGCCAAGTTCCCGGAAGGGCTCCTCGTCTTGACCGCCGATTCCCAGCCTTCGCCCGACTTCCAGCACGAATTCGCGTGGTCGGTACTGAGCGAAGCGAAGCGCTTTGGGTGCCGTACGGTCATCACCCTCGGGGCTTTCCAGACCCTGCCCGCGGTTCAAAGGAGGGTTTACTTCTGCGCAAACGACCTAGACTCTTACAAGGTCGCGAGCAAGCTGGGCCTCGACAGTTTCGACGGGCGGGTGACGGGCGCGGCCGGCGTGTTCGCCGGGATCGGGAAGCTTCTGGGTTTTTCAGGCGGGTGCATGCTTGGCGAGATCTCGGGAGAAGCCTTCCCTGACGTGACCGCGGCTTCGGCCGTCGTTTCGGAACTGCTGGCTTTCTTGACGCACGATTCCAAAAACGTTTTCCAGCCCCGGATCCAGGACGAACGCAAAAATTTCATGGACAGCCTGAGCTAGGTTGACGATTGCGCCTGTTCGTGGACGAACTCCCTGTAGATGGCCGCTACCCTCTCGGCGGCAGGCCCCGACCCCTCCACAACGCCCTTCTCGTCCACCCTGATCTTGTCCATCACGATCACGACACCCGCTTCTTCGTTCAGCCTCACCATCTTCGGGAAGACCCTCTCGATCCTCTCGGCCAGCCTCCTGAGGTCGACAAGGATCTTTTCCACAACGATCTTGGAAACGGTGCTCCCGTTGAGCACGACCCTGTAGAACCTCTTTCCAGCCCCGTCGATGGCGTCTCCGAGGCAGACCGAAAGGTTGTCGGGCGATACGGCAAGCAGCGTGCCTTTGTAAACCTCCTGTCCAATGGTGACCACCATGACCTGCCTCCCTATCAGGTCCGTCAACCCGCTCGAAATCGAGACCCTCTGCAATTTCCTTGCCATCTACTTTCAGTGCGGCGTGTTTTAGGGTTGCGGTCTCCGTTTTCAGCAAGCCCCCTCCCCTGCGATTGAATCGATTTAAATTGACGAAAAAACAGTTTAAACTGCCATTTTTGTAGGTCATTGTTATATTGGACCAATATTATCGTTCATTTGGTAATAATTGAATCATTTCAACGTTATTCCAGCGGAGGGCGGTTTCGAGGCCTCCCCCCCGTGCGCGGAGTGCGGGGGAAAGGTGAGGGTCCTGGGCCACGAGCTCGTTTGTTCCTCATGCGGCTTGGTTCAGCGAAACCTCGACGTGTTCGAGCTTCCTTCCGGCGCCGTCGAAGGTGGGCCCCGCTTTTGCGGTTACAGCCCCGGCTTCGCTGGAGGCCCCAGGTCAAAGATCCCGAGAGGCTGGTTCGAGCTGAAGGACGGAAAGGGCCGCAGCATACCGCCGCATCTGGGTGGATTTTATTCGCGCCTCGGCAAAGCCGATTCGAACACCAGGTCCGGCAGCAGCGAGAGGAGGACCTCGAGACTGGTGTGGAGGGTTTCGGAGCAACTGAACCTCCCAAAGCCCGTGGCGGAGTCCGCCATACTCGCCTACCGAAGGTCGGCTCCGAAGGTGAACGGGAGCGGCATAACGCACGCCGCCTTGGCTGCTTGCTGCCTCATCTACGCGGCAAGGGGATTGCCAAGGGCCTCCTTCTCCGCGAAGGAGGTAATGGAAGCCTTCGCGAGGAGGGGAGTCCGGCTCAGGGCGAGGGACGTGTTGAGGGCAGGCTTCCTGCTCGAATCGGGCCGAACGGTCTGCAGGAGCGAGGATTACCTCTACAGGATCTTGGACAAGCTGGTCTGCTCCCTGGACGAAAGAACGCTGAAAAGGTGCGGGTGCGAAGACAGGTTCAAACTCCTCCAAAAGCTGTTCTCCTCGTCAAAAAAGATGCTGGAAGGGCTCGGACCCGAAGCCAGGAGGGGCCGCAATCCGCTGCTCCTGGCATCGGCGGTCGTGTACGCGAGCACGAGGCTCCTTTCCCCGTCCTCGGCAAAGTCCCCGATCTCGCAGAGGATCGTCGCCATCGCTTCGGAAACCATGGAGTACAGCGTGAGGGAAGCTTACGAAGGCCTCAAGGGCTTGCTGCACTCGCAAGAGGCGTCGGCTGGCGCCTCCGCCGATGGGGCTAACCTCGCTTGAACGTAAGCTTGATTGAAACGGCCTGCGCCTTAAAGGTGACCCTCTCTGTTTTGCCATCGACCGTCACTTTGGCCAGCTCGCCCACGTCCGTTATTTCTATGGCTTCGAAAGTCAGCTCGACGCTGACCGTCTCGTTATCGCGCGAGACTTCAAAATGCACCGAGGCCCTGAAGTCCAGGTCCATGCCATCGCACCTGCGTTCGTATTCCTCGACGGCGTTGGCGACAGTCCTGCTCACTTCTTGGTAATCTGCACCGATGTTCTGGATGAAGCAGCGCCTTACCCTCGCGACGACCGTCGAGCGGAAACTCGAGGCCAAATCGCTGGCCAGGTAGATCCTAACCGGCACCGTGAAGCGCGCGTCCTCCCGGCCCACGAGCTCCGTTCCGCACCCCCCGTCCTTGAGCGTGTACCCGAGTTGGGCGGCGCACTCAAGAGCGCCTTCCGGATCGGTCGCCCGCCCGAAAACGACCTTCTCAACCTCGATTCCAGCCCGGATGTCTTGCTTTCCAAGGTATTCGATCGCCTCTTCTACCCATTTTCCAGTTTTGACGTTCGAGGGATCGGGCAAGTTGCCGAGCGCGGCCGACGAAAAAACCTCCTTTTCCGCCTCCCTCCTCAGGTACCGCTCCAGGTCCTCCCTCGCCGAGTCGGCGCAAGATGAAAGCTTGGTCACTGAAGACCTTCGGACGGCCAATTCGTGCAGCATCGACACGTCGTTGTTTATGCCTTGCACGAGCAGCGCGGTCATGAAGGCTACGACCACGGCCGCGGTGGCGAGAAAGAAAGCTTCCCTCAATCTTCGCCAACCCCCAGTGTTAAGTAAGTCACCCTGGTCGGCGTCGACACCATCACGGTCACGTAACCGGCAACCCCGATCTCCCGCGCCCCGATCGCTCCTATAACCTCCCCTTCCTCGGTCTTCCAAACGAGCGTGTACGCGCTCCCCTCCGGGCACAACTGGGCGATCTTCGACATCGCTTCGCGCGCCGACGGCGAATCCTCGCAGCACCTTGCAAGCTCGTCCACGTAACCGAGCGATTCGGCGGTCCGGACGATGTCCGCGGCTTGGGACGCGAAGTAGGATTCCTTGAGCTCGCTGGACACGCGCTCGGTCTGGACCGCGGTCAGCAGCACCAGGCACAACAAGATCCAGACGGCGGAATTCGCGGCCACCGAGTCAAGTATCGTGTGCATCTCTGCTTCCGCTCCAGCTCGCTGGACACGCGCCCCGCCCCCGGTCCCGGATCTCGAAAGGCTTGGTGGCTTCGGCCTGCGAAAGAAGATCGGCCACCTTCTGGATTTGGCGGTCCAGCGCATTTGAAAGTAAAACCAGCCCGATTATCAAAAGCACCACGAGCATGTTCGTGCTGGATAACTCGGACAAACCCGCCTTCCTCATGGCGCAACCTCCTCGATCACCACGATGCCGCCGACCCGCGCTATCTTGTAAGTCCTGCCTTGCACGATCTCCGCGTCCCTCACGGGCGCCTCCAAGCCGACTTGGAACGTGGAGCTCTCCCCGACAGCCACAACCGCCCGGTCCTTGACCTCCAACCTGATTTTCCCCGCCCCGAGCGCGTCCGGAAAAGGAACCTCGAGGGCGCATCCCGTCCTCCAAGCCAACTCGGCGCATTCCTTGACGAGTAGGGCCGCGGCGCGCAAGCTCTGGCCTTCCAACCTGGACGTCAGGTTGCCCATCGCAGAAGTCGAGATGACGATGAGCGACGCCGAGAGGGCTATCCAAGCGGCGTTTTCGAGGTGGCTCTCAAGCGATTCGGATGGCACCTTAACCGCCCCCGATCTTGACCACCATCAACCCGGCAGTGGAGTCCACGACCACTACCACGTCTCCAGAAAGGGCCGACGCCTGGACTTCAACTTCCAAGGGTGTCTGGATCCTGTCGCTCCTCTTCCCGAGGGCCGTTTCTATCTCCAAGACCAAAGCTTTTCCGTCTCCGCGTATCGAGACTCCAGGTGGAATGGAGAAACCGAACTGGAGCCTTGCGGGGGCTTCGCTTGCCTTTTGAACTTCTTGCCTCAGCTTCTCGACAAGAGCGTCGTATCGCGCCAGCGCCGCAGCCGTCGACACCTTCGGGAAAAGGGACGTTTTCGATGCCACGAACCCGGCGGCTACCAGAACCATCGAAAGCGACAATGCAAACGCTTTTTCCGAGAGTTCGACCATCTTTCCCACCTTCAGAGGAGGATCACGTTGGCGTAGCGCGCCGCCAAAAAACCGGCGAACATGAACGGGATGAACGGCACGCTGCCTCCAGGTTGGGGGCGTTTGAGGAGAAACCTGGAGAATAACGGGACGAGGACAGCGGCTCCCGGCAACAGGACCGGGATCGCGAGGGCCGCGGCGCGCGCGCCCGTTCCCGGAAGGCCCCGTTCCTTGAGCCGCGTCTCCAAGCCCTTCGAGAATGCGGCCAGCCAAGCCATCAGGATCGCGTTGGCCAAAGCTACGGAAGTCACGCCAGCCGAGATCCTGAAGCCGCCGAACGCGCTCGGGAAGACCGCGAGGGGCCTCGCCTCAACCAGGCCCGGGTAGCAGAGGGCCATGGAGGCCGCGTACTCGAGGTCCCCGACCCCGCTTTTCCCCGAAACCGAGGAGGCAAGCAACAAAAGGAGCGGAGGCGCGTTGTTTACCAAGATCGGCAAAAGGTCCTGATAACCATGATTTAGGCCCCTAACGCCTGCGATCAAGGCCCCGAACGACAGCAACATCAGTTCCGTGCCCGAGGGTATCGCGCCGGTCCTGGCGTCCGACAAAGAGGCGCAGAGGGACAGCGGCAGAAACAGGCCGTCCGCCAACAACTCCACGTCGTCCAAACACGATCGCTGGATTTTTTCATTGGAGTATTTAAGCGCCGATGAACGGGGCTTGTGGTGCACGATTTGGACGAAGCGAGCAAGGAACTTTTTTCCGCGATTTTGGACGAAATCGACATCGTAAAAAGGGAAAGCAGGATCTTGCGCGAAGCCATAGCGAACACGCGCCTGCAGATCAACGGCCTCTCAAGGGACGTCGCGGCCCTGGCTTCGGAGGTCAGGATGCTCTCGCTTCAGAAATTGGAGCAAGAATATTCCCGCAGGCCCAGGGCTGAGGACGATTGAGCGAAGGACCGGAATCGGCGGAAAAAGGCGGCAGCTGCTCCATGAATTGCAAGGCGATCTTCTCGGACGGCTCCAAAACCCTGACCTTGGCCTGCCCCTTGGGGGCCGCCAAGCCCAAAAGGTGCTTCTCCGTCCTGGCCTTTTGGAACATGCACTTGGATCTGCGCAGGATGGCGATACGCTCGGCTTCCGGAACAAGGGTCCTGAGCGGTTTCTCTGCGCAGTGGGTTAGGTCTTACGCTTACGCGGCCAGAAGGGCTGCGGACGGAGTCTACCTCAAGCTCTTCTCCGGCTCCTTCGGCGACGGGCAGGTCCGAGGGCTTCTCGAAACTTACGCGCGACTAGGCGCGATTTATGACGGTTCTTTGGTCGGAAGCGGCGGAAGCCCACGAGATTTAGCGATTCGGCGTATCCTCAGGCGCCTGCCCGGAACCGAGAAGGAGGCGCCGGAAGATGTCGCCAAGAAGAACCTGCTGCCGCCGCTCAGGAGAGCCTTGCCGGACGCTGCCTGCGAGCCCGACTCGGCAGAAATCGAACCCGAGGTGGGCGTGCCTGTTTGGAAGGAACTCGACGCTTACAAGGTCGGCCCGCTTTCCATCAGGATACTCGAAACACCAAAATCCGCGAATCCCGTGTATTCGGCCTCTTTCTTGGATCAACGCACCGCCCGGCTGGCCTTCGAACTGGCCCACCTGATCAGGCTCAGATCCAGATTCGAGGATAAATACGTCCGCGATTTCAGGGCCCTCATCGACTGGAGGACGCGCTGCGCCGAAAGCCAGATCCGGTTGCTTTGCGCGGAACGCCTCCCGAAAGAAGCGGAGTGGGCGGTTTGCTCGCACGCGGCATACTCTTCCGTCGGCCTCCGAAAGTACTACGCCCTCCTCGTGGACGACAGGGTGAACGAGTTCTACCTGGACGCTCCTCAGCAAAAGGCCTACTTGGACCACGAAGTTTGGAACCGCTGCACCACGAACATCCATCTCAGCGAAAAGGACGTCGAGCACTTCGTCACCCACTTAAGGAGGGAGACGAACCAGAGGTTGGATTATTCGACCCCGTCGATGAAGGCCGACCTTTCATGTTCCGATTTCAGCGTCCGCGCTTCGATCGACGCCTTCCCCTTGACCCGCGACGGGACCGCGGTCGACGTTAGGAGGTACAGGAGGGTGCCGATGACGATGCTCGACCTCATCGCCAACAAGACTTTGAACGTGGAGTCGGCTTCATTCGTGCTCTTCTGCTACGCCTTCAGGAGGACCATTAGCGTCGTCGGAGAGCCGAGTTCCGGAAAAACCACGCTGGTAAACGCCATAGACGTGTGCGCTCCCCCGTGGTGGCGGAAGGTAACGGTCGAGGACGTCGTCGAAAGCGTCCCCCAACTCGAGCACGGCAGGCACCAGATAAGGATCCAAGTCGATCCGCTCGAACAGGGCCCCACCTCCCGCCTGAAAAGCTTGGAAACTACCCGCTTGCTCCACCGCAACCCGACCTACGTCCTCCTCGGGGAGGTCCAGACGGCCGAGCACTCCAGGGCGCTTTTCCAAGCGCTGGCGTCCGGACTCAGGGTCATCCACACCGTCCACGCGAAGTCTTCGGAAGGCTTGATCAGGCGTTTCATGATCCAGCACAACGTGTCGAAGGAAGAGCTCAAGTCCCTCGAACTCGTGATCTTGATCAGGAACTTCATGGGGTTCCGCGGTCTGTGGAGGAAAGTGACGAGGATCAGCGAGCTAACGTTCGATGGCGAAGACCAGCCCGTCGTGAACGACATATTCCGTTACGACTTCGAATCGGGCGAGTTGGTGCCCTTGCGCAGCGCGTCCGAATCCGAAACGGTCAGAAGGATAATGGAGGAGTATCCCTTGAGGAGGGAAGAGGTCGACCTTGTGCTGGATTCGTACAAGCGTTTCCTTTCCGAACTGTATTCGAAGCGCGGAAGGTTGGCGTTTTCGGACGTGGTGAAAAGGTTCGATTCTTTCAACGCCAAGATCTTCGGGGCGTTTTTGGAAACCAACCGCGCGCCTTCCCGGGAGGCGGTGGCAGGGGCAAAATGAGGAGGCAAGGCGCGCGTCCAAGATCGGGGATGCCAACCCGGAAGCGGAAGCGATCCGAGGCTTCGGTTGTGAAAAATCCCGCCCACGCGGCAAAGGCGTTGGCGTTTTCGCTTCCAGCGGCCTCGGTTTGCGTTTTCTCGCCCCCCCTCGGGCTGGCGCTCTGGGTTTCGTCGCTGTTCTTGCTCTACAGGTTCCTTTCCTCGTCCCAAAGTAGGAAAAACGCTGCCATCGCTGCCGAGGTTGGAAAGCACCTTTCAGGGGCGGCCGCCGAATTGGCGTTCTCGTTGGCGGTAACCGGCTCGGAGGTCCTCGGGGCCGAAGCCCTTGCCAAGGGCGAATACTCCCTCATATCGGACCTGGCCAAAGAAAGCCTCCTGAAGTCGATGGACGGGGCGGACGTCCGCTCCTCCTTGGCGGCTTCCCTGCGTTCGCGGAGGGGCGTGCCGACCGATTACATGGTCGAACTCCTCCTCTCGCCCAACGCCAGCCTCCTAGACGCTGAACACCTCCTTGAGCAGACGGAACAATTCGCTCGGAGGAACTTTTCAGAGTTCACGCGGCGGCTCGACGCCCTCCTCCCCGCGTACTTCTTCGCGGCTTTCTTCCTGCCGTTCTCGGCCTTGATACTTTCAGCCCTCCTTGGCGGCTTCGTCCCCCACTTCTTGGCCGCTTTCTTTCCGCTGTTCTCGCTGGTAATGTGGGCGATCTCGAAGGCGCTCTTCAGGGCAGCGGTGAACGTGCTATGAAGCAGCATTATTTCGTGCTCGCGATCCTTTCCCTCTCCGTGGCGGTTTTCGCGGCAGCGTACTTCTTGACGGGGGATCTGCCCCTTTCGTCTTCCGTTTCTTCGGCAACATTCGTTACCGCCTCCTGCTTCTCGGGCGAAAGCCGCGGGACAAGTCGCGCGGATTCGAAGGAGTGGCAGCATTTCTACACCATATTCGCTGGCCGCCTGGAGGTCGGGAGGTCGCCCGAACGCGCGTTCGAAGAGGCCGCGCTGGAGTGCCGAAACGCGGGCATAACTCCAGCAATCCGAAGGATCTCCTCCGGCATGAAACGCGGAAGGTCCTTGCAAAACTGCATAATCGAGATCGATTACGGCGACCGCGCGAGCAGGAAATTGGCCGTCCTGGTCTCATCGGCCATTGGAAAAGACTCCGCGCGCGCTTGCCTGATCATCAAGGATTTCCTGAAGCTTTTGAGGAAGAACGACGCCCTCTCGAGGGAGCGGGACATGGTGCTCAAGGAAGGCAGGTTCAAGGCTTCCTTGCTGGCAACGACCAACGCCGTCTCCGTCGCAGTGCTGGCCGGCATCTTCCCCTTGATGCAGCAACTCGTATCCGGCTCGGCCGGGGCCGCGCAAAGCAACGCTGCGCCCCCCTCCGGATTTCTTTGGATCGCTTTCCTGGCGGCCGTGGCCTCTTCGAGCCTCCTCCTGAGCCGCGGGTTCAGGGTTTCCCCCTTGAACGCCATAACCGTTTGCCCCGTCTCCGCTTACGTCGTTGCTTACCTTTTGCTGAAATCGCTCCTCTGAAGTCCACTCCAGGATTCATCGGAGTTTATATCCTTTCTTGGCCGATGGGGGCAGGTGATGAAACGGATGGGAAAGGTGAAGAATAGCCGCAGAGCGTCGCAACTCATCGAAGAAGGCCTGCTCGTCGTGCTGGCTCTCGTAATGCTGGGCGCAGTATTTACGGTCTCCAAGAACATCATAGCGAACGTAAACAACTTCTTTGCAAGCTTGGTGGGAGGGCTGGGCGAATTGGCGAACTCCCTATTCGGGTGGTTGGTCCCCGGATAGATGTCTCCCAACTCTGCGGAAAAGATCGCCGTCCTAGGATCGGCTTCCGTCATAGCGGCATTCTACGCGTCTGCAAGGCGCGGCATCGCGTTCCCGAGGGAACTCGGTTTCTCGGCACTGCTGTTTTTCGTCTTCTTGGTTGCCCTGAAGGAAAGGAGGCGGTTGTCGCTGAAGTTGCTTCCGGTTAAAGCCGCCCTGGGAAACGACGGATCCGACCAATCGTCGGTGCTGCCCGAGCAGCTCTTGCTGCGCCGCTCCGGCGTGGCGGTCCTAAGGAAGGGGGGTCGGATCAACGTGATCTCGGGGGTCAAGGTTTCGGGAAATCCAGGCCTGAACCTAGCCGGCGAGCAGGACTTCCAGAGGAGCAGGCCTTTCGGTTACGAGTACCTCCCCATCTTCATGAGGTACAGGGACCTCTTCGTCAGCCTCCAGAGGCTCGCCGTTGCCATAAGGTACGTCGTCCTGCTTTCGCCGGCCGACAGGCGTTCTCCGGAATCTAGGGAAGCGGCCAGGGCCTTGGAAAAGGAGCTGAGGCGGCTCGAGGAAGCGAGGCGCAAAGGCCAACCTTTTTCGCAGGCCGAGAAGGAACAACTGGAAAGGAAAAGCTACATCGCCCGCAAGTTCGGCTTCGTGAGCGCATCCCAGTTTTTGATGGTCGAGTTAAGCGGCCCCTCGTCGAAGCTTAAGGAGCTGGAGCAGCGCTCGATCTCCCTCGCCGAGAAGGTGCTCCTGGCCGTCTCCACAGCCTTCACCGAATTGAAGGTCGAAAAGGCGGCGCCAACGGAGATGCTCGAGGCCCTTTGCTCCCTTTTCTGGGACGAGAGCCTCGAAGGAACGCTGATTCTCCCGCACGAGACGACGCCCGTCTTGAATTTCACCCTCCCCTCGTCCGGATCTTCACGCGACCTCCACGCCCTCTTCGCTTCCATGCCCCCTGAGGAGGTGGCGTCGCGAGAGTTCCACTTGGGTTGGGTCGAGCACGAGGGCCGCAGAATAGGTTACTTCGCCCTGGGCCGCGAAGATCTTACCAAGCACCTCGTGATAATCGGATCCACGGGGAGCGGAAAATCGACCACGGCGAAAAGGCTCGTGGGAGAGTGCGTCCGGTCGGGCCTTCCGGTGCTGATCTTCGATTGGCACAACGAGTACGGCGATTTCGTCAAAAGCTTGGGAGGCGAGGTGTTCGCCCCCGGGCTCGAAGATTCCGGCTTCACCATCTCCCCCCTCGACCCGTTCTCGACGAGGGACATGGCCGAGCACGTCGCCATGACGACCGACATATTCGCAGAGAACTACTCCCTGACCCACCCCCAGGCGTACATGCTGCGCGAGGCCATAAGGGAAGTGCTATCGGACCAGGAAGGGCCCCACTCCCTCCGAGAGATCGTCGAAGCGATCGAATCGGCCCCGACAAGATCCTACTACGACAACGAGACGAAGATGGCCCTCCTCAGGAGGTTGAAGCCCCTGACCGAAGGGCAAGCTGGCAGGGCCCTCGGCGGAAAGGCTTCGACAAGCGTGCCGGACCTACTAGGAAAGCTTGTCGCCATCGAGCTGGCGCATTTCAGGGAGTCGGAGACCAGGCGGATATTCTCCTCCTTCGTCCTCAAGATGATCTACGACTACAGGGTCGCGGCTGGAGGATCGGGGCTTCGGCACGTCTGCGTGATCGAGGAAGCGCCCAACATCGTCCCATGCAGGGACCCGAAAGCGCCCCCAAGCATCGGCGAGAAGATGGTCTCCGAACTCAGGAAATTCGGCGAGGGATTGGTCGTCATCTGCCAGTTCCCGTCCCAAGTTTCGAGCGGCATCATGAAGAACTCGGGCACGAGGATATGCCACAGGATCGGGGGGGTCGAGGAGGAGAGGGCGGTCATGGACCTCATAGGGCTGACCCAAGAGCAGTTCCTCCGGGTCAAGTACCTGCAGCCCGGTCAGGCGGTCGTTTACATGAGCGAATTCGCGAACCCGTTCCTTGTATCCATCGAACCTCCGGAGCAGCTTCCCGGAAGCCCTCCTTCGCCTTGAGCGCTTTAGCCACCTCGGCAGCTTCTTCGGACGTGAACCTGCGGAGGGTTAGGGCCGCCTTGGCCGTGACCTTCCTGCCGCAATATGGGCACTTCCTTTGCCCGGCGTCGAAATTCAACACAAGGATTTTGCGGCAGTTGAAGCACTTCGCGACCGCGTATTTCCTGCTGGATTTCAAGCCATCCACCTCAGGAGGGTCCTGTCGCTGACCTGCGTGAGCCAGTCGAAGCTCCCGGTCGCCGGAGAACCTTTCCTGAGCATGGAAACGATCTCCCTGCACACCTCCCTGGCCCCCTTGCCAGTCGTGTCTATCTCGCAAACCTTGCCGTAAACATTCATGGCTTCAGACTCGCACACTCCTAATATCTCGCTTTGGACGTTCTCCCTTATCTTGCGCTCCCCCCATCCTTTCCTCCTCAGCCTTCTGGCAAGCCCGTTCGGAGAGCAGCGCAGAACTACGGCAGCGATCACCAAGCTCTTTGGCAAAACCAAGTGGGAGTAACTGCCGTCCAATATGACCGTCCTGTCAGCGCGCCTGGCGGCTCGAAGGACCTCCGACTTGATTTTGCCAAGATCGGCGACGGGCACGCCCCTCTTCCTGTCGTATCCTTTGAAAAGCCTTTTTCGCGACGCCAACTTTCCCAGATCGATGTGCATCCAGCGCAATTCCGCTGCCAGCAATTTCGATGCCGCGGACTTTCCCGTTCCAGGCGTCCCCGTTACCACCAGGAACTTGCGCTTCGAGCTCATGAAGGCGTTTACAAACCAACTTGCCCTTGAAGCTTTCCGCTAAACTAGAGCGCCGATGGGGCGCGCCGCCATCCAGGAAGGGCGGCACGGCGCGCTTCTTTCGAAGCCCCGCCCCGCAGAAACATTTAATTTCGGCATTTTAAGCGGTGGGTAGAGCTCCGGTTGTGTAGGCCTGATCGGGTTGCGGCACGGATTCCGTCCGGTTAAGCGGAGGAAGCAGAGCCAGGTTAAGGACGCCTAGAGCATCCGAGCCTCTCGGGCCGAAGGGGAAAGCTCGAAACCCGGGTTCAAATGGCGGCTGCCTGAAAGTCCCGGCCGGAGCACTCAATACCCTTCAGGCTGCTTTGGAGGAGGCGGGGGTTTGCTCGCAATCACCACGTCATCTATTCTGAGTATCATGTTTGCGACTTCGGACGCGGCCCTGATGTACCTTTCCTTGACCACCAGGGGTTCGATGAAGCCCCGCTTCAACATGTCGACGGGCTTGCCCGTCCTCAGATCGATGCCGAAGTACCTTCCTTTTGGCGACTTGTGTGCGGCCCTGAGGCTCGTCAAAGACGCCATCGGATTCAAGCCGGCGTTCTCCGACAGCACTATTGCCAGCTCCTCAAGGGCGTCCGCGAACCCAAGGACCGCGAGCTGCCGCCCTCCGGAAAACCGCGTCGCCCTCCTCCTCAAGATCTTTGCAAGCTCGGCTTCGACCGCCCCCCCTCCGGCCACGACCATGTTGCGCTCGAAGACGCTTGCCAAGGTAGTAAGGACGCTCTTCATCGCCCTCTCGTACTCGTCCAGCAGTTTTTCCGTCTCTCCCCTCAGGAGGATCGACAGTGACTTTGCGTTTGCGCACTTCTCGACGAACACCATCTTGTCCTCGGCCACCTTCCTCTCCTCCACCAACCCGGCCTTGCCTAGGGCGTCCGCCCTGACCTCCTCGGCGTTGCTGACTATCTTCCCGCCCGTGGCGCGAGCGAGCTTCTCCATGTCCGACCGCTTCACTCGCCTTACCGCCAGCACGTTCATGTTCGAAAGCAGGTGCTGCGCGTCTTCGTCAATCCCCTTCTGGCATATGACGACGTTGGCGCCGCTGCCGGCCACCTTCTTGACCATGTCCTCCAGCGTCTTCGCTTCCTCTTCCCTCATCTTCCTGAGGACCTCGGGGGTCTTGATCTTTATCTCGGCGCTTATCTCGGTCTTTTCGATCTCCAAGGCGAAATCGATGAGCGCGATCTTGCAGTCTTCGAGGCGCTTCGGCATGTTCGGGTGGACCACTTCCTTGTCGAGGATCACTCCGCGGAAGAGCTGGGTCTCGTTGGCCGATTTCCCTTCCTTCTTGACGATTTGTATGTCGTCCGTGTCCACCTTGAACTTGCCTCCCCTTTTTTCGGCCGCCTCCGACACGGCGTCTACGGCTATCTCCGAAAAGAGCTTGCTCGTACTTTCCGCGAGCCCGGTGCTGAGGGACGTGAAAGCTATCTTCCTCAAAGCGCCCTTGTCTTCGGGGTCGATCTTGACCGCCATCGAGGGCAAGGCGCCGACGGCGCTTTCGGCCGCGAGGAAATACCCTGACGTTATGACCGACTTGTGGATCTTCTTCCTGATCAGGTCTTCAGCCTTCCTGAGCAACTCGGACGTGAGGATCGCCACCGAAGTGGTCCCGTCTCCAACTTCCTTGTCTTGCGACTTGGAAGCTTCCACTATCATCTTCGCGACGGGGTGCTCTATGTTCGCTTCGCTGAGGATCGTGACCCCGCTCTTCGTGACCGTCACGTCGCCGACCGAGCCGACGAGCATCTTGTCCATCCCCCTTGGGCCGAGGGACGGCCTGAGAAGCTCGCCGACCACTTTGGCAGCCAGCATGTTGTTCGCCACGGCTTCCTCGCCGGTCCTCCGCGAAGACCCTTCCTTCAGTATGAGCACCGGTTGCCCCCCGATTTGGGCCGGGATAGCGACTGCCAAACCCTTCACCTGGAAGGTGGCGGCCTTCTCAATCCGGATATAAGTTTTTCATGCCCCTCACGAGAAACCGTTTTAAAGTCGCAAAATCTTCCGGCTGTGCGGAATGGCGCCGTGTTAAATTAGAATGGGCCGGGTATATACGATCAAGATCAAGAGGATATCGAAGCAGGTTCTAGCTGATTTCCCCGACGCCTTCTCGGACGACTACGAGAAGAACAAGGAATTGCTCAAGGGCATCCTCGAGGTCAGGTCGAAGAAGATGCTAAACCAGATAGCCGGCTACATCACGAAGCTGAAAAGCTCGAAGTCCGAAATAGAAACCGCCGACGAAGCCGCGGAGAAGGAGTGATGCTGCGAATGGCGGACGGGAGCGCCCTGTCGCTCGGCTTCGACGTGGAGCAGGTGGGGTGGGCTTTCAGGAACGCCAAGGAGGCGGAAGCCCTGCTGAACGTGGCGAGAGGCGCCAGGTCGGAGAGGGTCTCCCAAGAGCTGGTCGAGAGGGCCCTCGCCAAATCGTTTTCAGCTTTTTTGAGGTTGATGTCCTGCACTTTGGTCATGGATTCCAGCGGGCGCGTAGCCCGGGCGCAGGCGGCCTCCCGAAGCCCGGTCATGAAATTGGTGAACCTTTACAAGACGTGCATGTCGGCGGTCCGCGAGGGGAAGTTGCAGCGCCAGGGCACCTTGATGGCCTGCGAACTCTTGAACCTCGCCTGCCTTTCGATCATCGATTCCGTCGCGGCGTCTTGCCAATAGGGTTAAGGACATATATACGGGCCCTCGATTAGAGTTTGCCGATGATGTAGACTGACCTGCGCTGAGGGCCCAAGCCCGGTGAAGAGAAGGACACTCTGAGTCGCAAAGAAAGGATCGGGGGCGTTCAGGAGGTTTGTTGCCGCGCCGGGGGCGGGGAGCCGACCGCCAGCGAAATCGACCTGGCGCGGTGGAACGCTTTTAACCCGATCCACCTTGCCGGAAACGCGCGGCTTCGAGCGTGGACCCGGGTTGGCGGAGATCAAGTTGTACGGCCCCGTGCAAGCGGCGTTGGGAAGGGATCGGATCGATTCTTTGAGCCGGTGCAAGACCGTAGGGGAGCTCCTCTCGGCCCTTCTTAGCGAACTGGGGGACGACCCTGACTTTGGCCGTCCCGAATCCGTCCGGGAGCTCCAAAGTTACCTCT
The DNA here is from genome assembly GCA_017601265.1 of Candidatus Brockarchaeota archaeon. Classification (GTDB taxonomy): domain Archaea; phylum Thermoproteota; class EX4484-205; order EX4484-205; family DTQO01; genus DTQO01. Next base: position 8,368 of record JAFNJA010000008.1, on the reverse strand, counting down.
TGGTCCTGGTCGACGATTCGCCGATCGACCCCTCGGCGTTGGGCAGGGAATTGGGCGAAAGGGATAGGGTCGCTATCCTGTCCCTTTCCCACGGCGGCTGACCGCCTCTTCCAAAAATTCCCCCAAAAAACGTTTTACCAGCAGGGGTTCCAGGCCGTAATGGACCAGCTTTTCCTCCATCTCGTCCAAGCTCCCTCCCCTCTCTAGGCAGCTCGAGGCAAGCTTGAAAACCGTCTCCCTCCTTTCGTGGGGGAAGATTATCCACTTCTCCGTGCGCCGCACGTAGTAGTCAGGTTTGACGCAGCTCCATGGCTTGTAGTAAACCGTCGCGATCCTCAACTCTCCGGAACCTTTCCCCTCGAGGTCGCCCTTCAGGACCGCAAGGCTCTTTCCAGTGTCGGCGACGTCGTCGACCACGAGCACCCTCTTGCCCTTGACGTCCACCGACACCTGCTGGGTTATCCTCGGTTCCTGCATCGTCTTCGCAACGTCTTGGTAGAACTCTATCCTGACCGTCGCCACGGTCGCGTCCGGCAAGACGTCGTTCAGTATCCTCAGGGGCACCAACCCTCCCCTGCTGATGCCTAGGAGTATTTCCGGCTTGAAGCCTGACTTCTTCACGGCTTCGCCGAGCTCAAGGCACAGCTGGTAGAAGTAGTCCCAAGATGGCGTCTCAAACTCCTCAGTCAAGCTTGGGTCTGGAAAGGCGGTTCCCAACAACCTTTTTAACCCTTGGGTCCGCTTTTCCGCATGCTCGAACCGGAGCTGATCGAGGAGTTCGGAGTCTACGTCTCCGCCTTGAGGCTCCAGCAGGTTCCACCTGATTGGCAGGAGATAGCGGCCGAATGCAGATCGGCCTTCGCCGAAACCTGGATCCAGGTGGTGGACGCCGCAGCCGTCGCGGGCTTGCCCCACGTCCTTTTTTCGGCATTCAACGCCGTCTCAGCGTTCAGGCACTCGTACAACAAGCTCGTCCAGCTGGAAGCGGCGCTTCTCCTGGTCATCAGCGGAACCGACAGGTTCCAAAAAGCCCTCGAAACGGCTGGGGCAAAAGTTGGGAAGCCGGGAGTGGCCATAGTCATGTCCCGCGACCGCTTCTCCTGCACGTCGGCGGTCGAGATGGTCAGCTCCAGGATCGCCAACGTCACGGGAATCTCCCACCCGTCTCCTGAGGAGGCGAAGGAAGTTGCGAGACTCCAAGGCCTTGATTTGCGCTCGCTCGGACCGGCGGGAGGGAGCGTCGGGGCGATCTTGGCTTTAGTCGAGAGGGGCAGCCTGCTTTACAGCTGATCCGCGCCGCCCCGTCCCCAACGCTTGCCGAAAGGTTCCAGTATCGAACCGGCGGGGATCGCCCCTTCCCTCAACACCTTCACGCGGCCTCGGGAGAAACTCACGACCGTCGACGGGACGCCGGGAAGTTTTCCGCCGTTTACGGCGAAATCGACTTTCGAACCAAGCTGCCTCAGGGCTTCCCTCAAGGTGGTCGCGGCCGGCCGGCCCGAGACGTTGGCGCTGGTGCCGACCAAGATGCCGCCCGACTCCGAGGCGAGTTTCCTGGCGAACTCGTTCCCCGGAACCCTGAAACCGACCTGCCCCCGGCGGTTCGAAAGGTGCGCGTTGAATCTCATTTTGGGCTCGAGCACCATCGTCAGCGCGCCCGGCCAGAAGCGGTCCGCGAGCTTTTTCGCCTCGGCGGTGAGGTTGGCCGCGCCGCCCACGGCCTCGAGGGAAGGCGACAGCAGGGGCATGGGCGCCGGTCCCCGCCTCTTCGCCTCCAAGATCCTGACTATGGCGTTCTCGTTGAACGGGTCGCATCCCAACCCGTAAACCGTGTCCGTCGGGAAGATGATTACGGCCCCGCTTTTGATTTTGGCGCCCAAATACCTCGCGTTTGCGGTCGAGCAGTCGAATACCTTGGCCATAGTTTCCAGCGCGTATTTAATTCGGCAAATACTTTTTTAAGAGCTTGCGCCAGGTTGGTGCGGTCGAACATGAGCGAAGCAAGGCCCGTAGTGGTCGAAACTATAGGCCTCAAGAAGATCTACCACCTCAGGGGGGAGGTCGTCAACGCCTTAAGGGGGATCTCGATCCGCGTCACGAAGGGCGAGTACATCTCGCTGATGGGCCCGAGCGGAAGCGGCAAAACCACGCTTTTCAACATGATAGGGGGGTTGGACAGGCCGAGCGAAGGCACAGTGCTCATAGACAACATAGACCTTTCGAAGATGAGCAACAAGTCCCTGGCCTGGCTCAGGAGCAGGAAGATAGGCTACATATTCCAAACCTACAACCTCATCCCCGTGCTATCCGCCTTGGACAACGTCGCCCTGCCGATGATCTTCACCGGAATGCCGAAGTCCGAAAGGAGCGCGAAGGCCGCGAAGCTGATGGAGCTCGTTGGTTTGGGCGAAAGGCTGCAACACAGGCCTACCGAGCTGAGCGGCGGGCAGCAGCAGAGGGTCGCTATCGCGAGAGCGCTCGCCAACGATCCCGCGATCATCTTGGCCGACGAGCCCACCGGGAACCTCGACCTGTCAACGGGTTTGTCGATCGTCCAGCTCCTGTACAGGTTGAAGACCGAAAGGGAAACGACCGTGATCTGCGCCACCCACGACCTGAAGATGGTCGATGTCAGCGACAGGCTGGCTTGGCTGAGGGACGGCTCGATCGAGAGGATAGAGGAGCGCGCGACGGTAACGATCCAGATGGAAGACCTGTAGAAAAGACTTATATTTAGGACTTTTTTTGTCGCGGGCAAATTCCGGCGGTGGCCATGGCCGAAGACGAAGAAGACTGGGAGTGGGAAGAAGAGGAATTCGACGAGGAAGACAAGGAAGATTGGGGCTACGAGGAGGAGGAGTGGTAGTCTCCTCAACCCCGTGCCGCATTGTAATCGCGATTTAAGACCATGGCGCGGTTGGCCGTCCTGGAGAAGAAATCCTGCAGGCCCAAGGATTGCGGGCACGAGTGCAGGAAGTACTGCCCGATGGTGAGGAGCAACCTCGACGCCGTGACTTTCGGCGAACCCGAAGGAGCGCCGACGATAAGCGAAGCGATCTGCTCCGGCTGCGGCATATGCGTGAAAAAGTGCCCTTTCAAAGCGATATCGGTGGTGAACGTCGCGGAAGAGCTCCAGGCCGAGTCATTCCACAGGTACGGGGCGAACGGTTTCAAGTTGTTCAGGTTCGTCTCCCCCCAGCAGGGGGCCGTGACCGGGATCCTGGGGATGAACGGCACCGGTAAAACGACGGTGATGCGGATCTTGGCCGGAGAGGTCTTGCCCAACCTTGGCAACTTCGAGGAACCGCCTTCGAGGGAGGAGGTGCTGCGCTTCCTAAGGGGTTCCGTTTCCCAGACGCTGCTGGAAAGGGTCTGGTCCGGGAAAAGCAGGGTCGTCCTGAAGCCGCAGTACGTCGACAGGATCCCGAGGGCGGTAAGGGGAACCGTGGGGGAGGTGGTGGAGAGGAACGACGAGGGCGGAAGCGGCAGGGCAATAGCCGGCTCTCTCGGCCTCTCGGAAATATGGGATCGAAGCGTCGAAGTCCTGAGCGGGGGGGAGCTGCAACGGCTCGCCATCGCCGTCGCCTGCTCGAAGCAGGCGGACTTCTTCCTCTTCGACGAGCCGTCGAGCTTCCTGGACGTCGAGCAAAGGCTTTCCGTTTGCAAGGCGATACGCGGGCTGTGCGGCGAAGACAGGACCGTGGTGGTCGTGGAGCACGATCTCGCGATGCTGGACTACGTCTGCGATTACGTCTCGATAATCTACGGCCAACCGGGAACTTACGGCATAGTTTCTGAAACGATGTCGAGCAGGACGGGCATAAACACGTACTTGAACGGCTACATCCGGAGCGAGAACGTGCTGTTCAGGGATGAGCCGATCGTTTTCCGCGAGCGCCCTCCGCCCGCGCCCAAGGAAGGGCAGCCGCTCTTCAGCTGGGAACCGGGCGAAGTGTCTTTGGGCGGCTTCACCCTGACTTACAGCGGCGGCGAAGTTTCCGAGGGGGAGGTGGTGGGCATAATAGGCCCGAACGGGATCGGTAAAACGACCTTCGTGAAACTCCTTGCCGAGAAGTTGGCGCCTTCCTTCTTCAGCAGGAAGAGGTCGAGGAACCTGGCGATCAGCTACAAGCCGCAGTACGTTTCCGAACTTTTCACGGGCCGGGTGGGCGAAATCCTTTCCGAGAAACCGGGATCCGAGGTCGGCGCGATCTTGTCCAGCCTGGTCCGCCACTTGAAGCTGGACAGGCTCCTGGAGAGGGATTGCGAGTCGCTCAGCGGAGGGGAGCTGCAGGCCGTCGCGATCGCGTACGCCCTGTCCAAGGAGGCGGACCTCTACTTCTTGGACGAACCTTGCGCTTACCTAGACGTCGAACAGAGGATGGCGGTTGCGAGGGCTACCCGCCGCCTGACGGAGGCCAGGGGCGTCTCAACCTTCGTCGTGGAACACGACGTCGTGGCGATCGATTTCATGTCCGACGGGCTGGTGGTCTTCGAAGGCGAGCCGGGAAAACGCGGCAACGCCACCTCGCGGCTGGACATGAGGAGCGGGATGAACGCTTTCTTGAGCGGCCGGGACGTGACCTTCAGGAGGGATGCCGACACCCGCAGGCCCAGGATAAACAAACCTGGATCCAAAGCCGACAAGGCGCAAAAGTTGATCGGAGAGTTCTACTACGGCGCCGAACCCGAGGGTTGAACGGGCTACCGTTTTATACCGCCCCCCGGACCGGGAGGCCCCGTGATGGCGAGTTGGCAGCGAACCGCTCGTTCGAGATGAAAACGCCCGTCATCTTGGTGAATTTCAAAGCGTACTTGGAAGGGACGGGCGAGAGGGGCATGCTGATAGCCAAGGCCGCGGAAAGGGTCTGGATGGAGACGGGCGTAACCGTTGGAGTGGCGCCCCCGCCCACCGACATAAGGCTCCTTGCATCCGCGGTCCAGATCCCCGTCTTCGCGCAGCACATAGACTCCGTCGCGCCCGGAAGCTACACGGGCAGGACCACGGCCGAGGCCGTCAAGGAGGCGGGAGCCGTCGGGACCCTTTTGAACCACTCCGAGAACAGGCTCCAGGTTGCGGACCTGCATGCAGGAGTGGAAAGGGCCCGGCAAGTCGGCCTCGCAACGGTGGTATGCACGAACAACCCCGCGGTCAGTTCTGCCTGCGCGGCTCTGGGCCCGGATTTCATCGCGGTAGATCGGAACCGGCATACCCGTTTCAAAAGCGAAGCCGGAGGTCGTAACCGCTTCCATCGAAGCCGTAAAGAAGGTGAACCCTTCTGTAAGGGTCATATGCGGGGCCGGGATATCGAAGGGGGAGGACGTCAGCGCCGCCGTAAAGCTCGGCACGTGCGGGGTTTTGTTGGCCAGCGGCGTCGTGAAGGCGAAGGACCCGGAAGCCGTCTTGCTCGAGATGGCGGCCAGCGCCAAGCCGGGGGCGCTTCAGACTTAAAAGCGCCCCGAGCCCCGGTTGGCTAGAAGGCGTACGCGATGGGTAAGACGACGGCCGGCACGACCGCGATGGGAAGGCTGCACAAGAAGAAGACCCACTCGTTATGCAGGAGGTGCGGAAGGCGGTCCTTCAACCTGAGGAAGAAGTTTTGCGCGGCGTGCGGTTTCGGCGCGACGGCCGGACTGAGGAGGTATTCGTGGGCCACCAAAAGCATCAACAGGTCGCAACGCATAAAATAGCGGCCGAGCCACCCGCCTGGCATGGGCGAAAGGGGCGCTTCCGATTTTTCAAAGATCTTCTCCCCGATATTGGCCGACCTGCTGCGCGTTGAGAAGGTGAGGGGGAGGATCCAGGAACGCGTCAACAAGGCCATAGCGCACTGCAGGAAATCCGTGAGTTCAACGCACCGAGGCGATTTCGCGGTTTCCGAAGCCGAGCTGGAGAGGGCCAAGGCTGAACTCTCCAAGATAGCCCGATTGTCCGAGAACTCGCCCCAGCTGCTCGGATGGAACTTGGTGAACTCCGCTTACCAAGAGTACGTCGAGGCGGCCCTCCTCCTTTGCGTGGGGAAGGGGGCCGGGATGCCGTCTCCCAAGAAGCTTTCCGCTCCTCCAACGGCCTTTCTCCTTGGCGCGGCCGATCTCGTGGGCGAGCTCAGGAGGATGGTCGTGAACGCCATAAGGTCGGGCGAAACGTCGGAAGCCGAGGAACTCTACCATCGCATGGTAGAGATGTTTGAGCACATCTCCCGTTTCCCGCTGAGCGATTCGATGGTGCCCGGGCTCAGGAGGAAGGTGGACCAAGCGCGTTACATGCTGGAGGAGACGAACGCGCTCCTGGCGGAGGAACGCGGCAGAAGGGAGCTCATGCGGCAGATGGAAGAAACGAGAAGGTTTATGGAATCCAAAAAGCCAAGTCGGTAGGGCATGTCAGCGGTTTCCCGCAGGGCCGGGCGGTTCTCGGCAGGGAGGGCCGAAGAGGCTCAGAGAAGGCTGGGGGCGCTGGTCGAGATCAGGGAGCTTCCTTCATTCCCGCCCCGCGTCGTCGCTGGCGTAGACGTCCATTACGAAGGTTCGAGGGCATGCGCCGCCGTGGCTTTCCTTGAATACGCGTCCTTGAGAGAGCTGAAGACGACCACGGCGCTATCCTACTCCCCGTTGGATTACTTTCCCGGCTTCTTGGCGTTCAAAGAGGCTCCGGCGATCTTCAAGGCCCTCGAACGCTGCGAAAAGCCCGACGTGCTCCTGGTCAACGGCCACGGCGTTTGCCACCCCAGGGGTTGCGGGCTCGCGACGCACGTTGGGGTCGTCGAGAAGGTGCCCACCATAGGCGTCGCCCTAGGCCCCCTTGCGGGCGCGCGTCCCGGCTCCTTCGCCAAGATCGAGCGCGGCCAAAGCTCTCTTTACGTGAGCGTGGGCAACCTCATAACGCTCGAGCAGGCGGAGAAGGTCGTGAGGCGCCTGCTCGCGCCGGAGAGCAAGCTTCCATTACCCTTATACTTGGCCCACCGGGCAGCCAGGCTTGCTGCGAGGTCGCGCGGTTGAGCAGGGCGCCTTCCAAGGCGAGGCAGGCGATGGTGCTCCTCTCCCTCATGAAGATGAGGTCCCAAGACGGCACCATCTTCACGTCCTCGACCCGGTTGGCTAAGGCTATCGGCGTGTCCCAGCAGACGGCGGTCAGGTACCTCCAGGAACTCGAGAAGAGCAGGCTGATCAAGCGGCTCCTGACTACAAAGGGCGAGGTGGTCGAGATAGACGAGAGGGGTTTACTGCTCCTGCGCGAGATGCACGTCCTCCTCTCCAACTTCTTCTCCTCCGCGCCCGCCCCCGGCATAACTTTTTCCGGCGTACTTTTCACGGGCGTCGGAGAGGGCGCCTATTACGTTTCCCAGAAGGAGTACCTCGAGCAGTTCAGGTCGAAACTCGGCTTCACGCCGTACCCGGGCACTTTCAACATAAGGCTGACCGAGCAGGCCGACCAGGTCAGGTACCTCCAGATGCTGGTTTTCCCGCCGACCCTCATCCTGGGGTTCAAGGCGCCCGACAGGACGTACGGAGACGTGTTGTGTTACAACGTGTCCGTCGAAAAGAAGCACGCAGGGGCCGTCGTAAGGTCCGTGAGGTCCCTCTACGACAACTCGGTCGTGGAGATAATATCGCCGCTCAACCTCAGGAAGGAGCTGAACGCGAAGGACGGGGACAGGATATCCGTGCATTTCACCCCGCCCCGTTTGCCGTAGCGCGAGGACGCTCGTTCGGAACTAACCTATAAAGGCCCGTCCAACGCCCGTCTGGGGCGCCATGTTGGTCGACTCGCCATCGGCGAAAAAGTTCCTGGTCGCCGCCATCTCGACCAGGATCGAGAACGGCCGCCCGACGGTGGACGCGATCGCGAAGCGCCTGTCAGCGCCCAGAGCCGAAGCCGGGCGAGTCCTCTCAGCCCTCGCGAGGGCGGGCCTGGTGGAAAAAAGGGGGCCGGCATTTTACCCAACTCCAAGGGGAAGAGGCAAAGTGAAGGTCGTCATGGCCGGGGGCGTGTTCGACATAATCCACGTGGGGCACGTGGCGACCCTGAGCGCGGCCAGGAGGCTTGGCGACATGCTCGTCGTGGTCGTCGCGAGGGATTCGTACGTCCGAAGGACGAAGGGGAAGGATCCCGTGAACGGGGAATCCATGAGGCTCGGCGTCGTGCGAAGCCTCAAGCCGGTCGACGCCGCTGTCCTGGGGGGCGACGAAGACATCTACAAGGTCGTGGAAAGGATCGGGCCCGACCTCATAGCCTTGGGGTACGACCAGAACCACAGGGAGGGGGAGATCTCCAAAGAGCTGCTGCGCAGGGGGTTGAAAGCGAAGGTGAAGCGGCTTAAGGTCCGGGTCCCGGGAGCGAAGACCTCGAACATACTGTCCCACGTGGACC
>JAFNJA010000089.1:5779-8254 GCA_017601265.1 Candidatus Brockarchaeota archaeon | reverse complement strand
GCAAACCCTCCCGTACAGGGCGACGCTCGAGTCCGCGAGTCCGGAGCCGAAGCAAGAGGGGCAGGTGCTGACTTGGACGGTGCCGCTCGCACCCGGAGAGAGCAAGCTCATAACCTACACGTACAGCATTCCAGTCGAGAAGCCGTACTGACCGGCGCGGCGGAAATCCCATCGCGAGGCGGTGTCCGGGGAGCGCGCTCCCCGGCCTCGCCGCTTTTTTTGGGTTCAAAACCGAGGTTCAAGGACCGGCGCCAGCGCTTGGTCGCTTACTCCAGGTGAGGGAGAATCCTGCCCCGATCCCTCCCCCTTCCAAAAACGCTGGCGGGGCTGGCAGCTCTCGCGGGAAGCGGCGAGGCACGGCGCAGGGATTGCCCGAGCTGGAACTTGGCGTTTATGGCGCGCCAAGCGCCCCCCGTGCTCGGCCAGGAGCGCGGCCAACCTGCTCCGAACTGGGTTTTCCCACAGGGCGGAAAGCGGCGAACGAAGGTTTCGTTCGATCACACTTCGTACCTGAGAGCTTCGGCCGGGTTCAGCTTCGCCGCGATGTAAGCCGGAATCACGGAGGCGAGGAAACTGAGCACGATGCTGATCAGTATGGCGTACGCGACCCAACGAATCGACGAGAACGCCGCTCCCAAAACTTCCGGCCTCCCCTCGTTCACGTACATGATCCCTAGCGCCGCCCCCCAACCGGTCACGGAACCCAGGAGCCCGCCAAGGAAACCCAGGACGCACGACTCGATCAGGAAAAGCTCCAGCACGTGCCTGTCCATGGCGCCGAGGCATTTTATCGTCCCTATCTCCTTGTACCTTTCCGTTATGCTCATGAGCATCGAGTTGACTATGCCGACGCCGCACACGAGAAGGGCTATGACGGCCATCCAAAGCTGGTAAGCTGGAAGCGCCTCTCCCTCCGAACCTGGGTTGAGGGCGATCGTCACGTCCGCCATCGTCAGGAGCGCCACGAGGAAGGCGATTCCCAAGACGACGCTCACGACGGTGATCAGGGACCTGGTGAACCTCCGCCTTATCGACTCCAAGCTGAACCTGAAAGCCTCGCTGAACGGGAACTTTATCTCCTGCTTTTCCGACATATGCTCCGTTCCTCCAACCCGCTTCCAGCCGTTGCTTAAAATACTTGCGTCCCGGTTATCTAGGCGTCCGTTTCGGCCCGTTTCGGGCTCCCAGGCTTGCGCGAACCCCTTTTCGGGCACCTGGAAGAAAAATTTTTCTAGAAAAATGCTTCATAAGTTCTTTTTAATGGGAAAGGGGCCACAGCGACCATGTGGATGAACCCTTTAGCGAGGGAGATCGGGTTGGGAGCAGGAGCAAAGCGCAAGAACAGGAGCAGGATGGAGATCGCCGCCTCGATGCTCGAGATCGCCAAGCAAGGCGTGAGGAAGACGCAGCTGATGTACCTCGGGAACCTCAGCTTCGAACTGCTCCAGAAGTACTTGGACTCGCTGATGAAGGCTGACTTGATAGAGGTGCAGAAAGAAGGGGATCGAAACACTTACAGGACGACGCAGAAGGGGCTCCAGTTCCTCAAGGATTACCAGGAGCTCCAGAAGTACGCGGAGATGCTGTCTTCCAAGAGGCGCGTGCTCGAGAAGTTCCTGGGCAAGTGAAGGGAAGGCCCGAAGCGCTTTTGGCCGGCGGAGGCCGATCGTTCGGCCGTCAGGCAGGGAGCTCCTTCACGCCTTCCCTGCACCCGACGTAGGCCAGGTCCGCTATGCCGCAGAAGATTCCGACCTCGACGACGCCGGGCAGGAGCTTCAGATCCTTCTCCAGCTTCGCTGGTTCGCTTACCGCGCCGAAATCCACGTCCAGGATGAAGTTTCCGTTGTCCGTGACGGCGGGCCCGACCTTCCCCCCTCCGGCCCTGATCCTTCCGCGCCCTCCCATCTCTCCAACCCTCTTCAGCAAAGCCTTCGCTGCCATCGGGACGACCTCGATCGGCACCGGGAAGCCTTCCCCCAAGCGCTCGACAAGCTTGGATTCGTCCACGACCACGACGACGAACTTCGAAGCCGCGTCTATGATCTTCTCGCGGGTCAGGGCGCCGCCCCCTCCCTTGATCATGTCCAGCTTCCGGTTGATCTGGTCGGCCCCGTCGAAGGCGATGTCCGGGGAGGGGAACTCGTCCAACGAGGCCACCTGGAGGCCGTTCTCGAGTGCCAGGTAGTAAGCCTCGTAGGAGGATGGGACGACCTTCAGCTCGAGGCGCCTGGACTTCGACTCTTGGCCGAGCATCGCGGTGAAGATCGCCATGGTGCTCCCCGAGCCCAAGCCCACGACCTGGCCGGGGCGGACGTGCCTCATGGCCGCCCTGCACGCGGCAGCCTTCAGCTCTCCGCTCAAATCCGCTCCTCCTCGAGGCTCGGGTAAAGCTCTGCGTCGAAACGCACGAACCTGCTCCCGCCGCTCACGCTCAACCTAGCGCCCTCTATTATGGCGGTTCCCACGAGTGCCTGG
>JAFNJA010000089.1:3785-5733 GCA_017601265.1 Candidatus Brockarchaeota archaeon | reverse complement strand
TTCGACAGAGCTTCTCCAGGGCCCATGCCCCTCGTGACCTCTTGGATCCTTCGGATGTCGTCGAGGCCCTGGACGATGCTGTCGTAGCCGTAGCCCACGTACTCCGTCCCGCCTTCCCAGTCGAAACTGTCGTAAGGCTTGAAGAAGTTCGGGTTGTAGTGCTCGAACCCGTTCTTCTGCGTGAGGAAGTAGAGGTTCCTGTTCTTGTGGTCGGCCCAGTACTCGCCCTCCGTCCCGCTCAGCTGGAGCCCCTGGTTGGTCAGGGCCGTGTTGAAATCGGAACAAACCCAGCTCGTCTGGATGAAGAGGACCGACCCGTCGGACCACTCTATCGTCGCCTGCATCGCGTCGAACGCGTCCTTGCCGCGCTTCGGGAGGAATTTCTTTTGGCCGAACGCGACCAGCCTCTTGGGCCTGAGTCCCGTGATGAAATAATACGCGTCCGCGTAATGCACTCCGATGTACTCGAAGGGCGAGCTCTTCTCGCACCAGCGCTCGAAAACCTTCAGAGGCATCTCCCTCTTCTCTTCTATCCAAGCGTGGCCGTGGAGCATCTCCCCCAGCTCGCCCCTGCCGTACTTGAACTTGGCAGCCCTAATCGCCCTGTCGTGGCGCTTGTGGTAATCGGTCAGGACGTAGATCCCCCCCTCCCTCGAAGCCTTCAAGATTTGGTGCGCCTCCGAAACCTTCAGGCAGAGCGGCTTTTCGACTATCGCGTGGTGCCCCGAAGCTATGGCGTCGAGGATCACGGGAGTGTGCAGGTGGTCCGGCGTGGCCACGACCACTACCCCGTCCTCCGGGAGTTCTGCCAGCGCCTTCTTGTACGAGTCGGGATCGCTCTTCCCGAGCCCGACCTTCCCGGGATCGGGGTATCCCTTGAACTCCTCCCCCTCGAAGATCTTCCTCAGCTCCAGGATGGTCTCGGGCCTCCTGCTCGCCACCGCGATGTCGCCGACCTTCCCCCTCCTCCTCTCCTGGAACAGCGTCGGCAGTATCACTTCCCGGCTTATCATCCCTCCTCCGACCAGGAGGACCGGCAAACCTTCGGCCTTCATGCGGACTCACCGACCGCCTCTTCCAGAGCCTCGAGGCCGTCCATGACCGCTTCGACGCTTATTGTCAAGGGCGGGCAGACCTTTATCGTTGCCCCTCCGAACCCCACAGGGGAAAAGAACAGCAGGCCCTTCTCCATCGATTTTTCGACGATCCTGAACGCCCTCTCCTTGTCCGGCTCCTTGCCCCCCTCCTTGACGACGTGCAGCCCTGCGACGAGGCCCATGCCGTGCACGGCCCCGATCGCGGGGTTCCTCCGCATCAAGCCCCGCAGCTCCTCGTGGAGCCTTTCGCCCACGACCCTGGCGTTTTCCACCAGCCCCTCGCGTTCTATGGTTTCTATGCTGGCGAGGGCTGCAGCCGCGCAAACCGGGTTGCCCGTGTGCGTGCTCGTCATCTCGCCGGGGCCGTACTGGTCCATGAGTTCGCTCCTTCCTATGACGGCCGAAAGCGGCAGGGAGCTCGTTATCCCCTTGCCGCAGCAGATCATGTCAGGAACCACGCCGTAGTGCTCGAAGCCGAAGAGCTTGCCCGTCCTCCCGAAACCCGCCTGCACCTCGTCGAACACTAGCGCCGCCTCGTTCTCCCTGCACCACTCCGAGAGCTGCTGCACGTACCGCTTCGGCGCGAAGCTCGCTCCCCCTCCTATGTACGTTTCCATTATGACGCAGCAGACCCTGGACCCGTCCACGCCTTGGCCCTTGAGCGTTTCGAGGAAAAGGTCGAAGCTCGTGTCCTCGCACCGGAACCCGTCGGGGAATGGGACCTGGTAGAAACCCGGGGGGCGCTCCCCTATCCAATCCTTCAGGCTCGGTATGCCCCCCGCCATCTGCGCCCCGAGGGTGCGCCCGTGGAAGGCGTTCTCGAAGCTCACGACGCCGATCTTTCTGGGGTT
>JAFNJA010000089.1:0-3775 GCA_017601265.1 Candidatus Brockarchaeota archaeon | reverse complement strand
GTGGAAGCCGTGCTCGAATCTCAGGAGGCCGATCTTTCTGGGGTTTTTCTTCCTGCCGTAAGTGCGTGCCAGCTTGATCGCGTTCTCGACCGTCTCCGAACCCGTCGTCAAGAGGAAAACCTTGTCGAGCCCCTTAGGCGAGATCTGCACAAGCTTTTCCACCAGCCTGGCCCTGACCTCGCTGGGAAAGCAGTAGTTGTGGAGCAAGCCGCGCTCGACCTGCTCGACGATCGAGCGCCTCACGGCCTCCCTTCCGTGCCCGCAATTCGCGACCAGGACGCCAGAGCTCCAGTCGAGCCAAACGTTGCCCCACCTGTCGAAGACCTGGAACCCTTCGGCCCTGTCCCACACGACCGGAGGTTGCCCGGTCATCGAGACGGGCTCGCACCTTTTCAAAACATCCAGGACGGGGATCGATTCCGGCACCGGGATCTTCGTGGCGATCCTCCTGAACTTGGTGCTAACCCTCGGCACTTCCCTTGGAACCATGTTGTAGGAGTACGCAACCATGGCGTGCGGGTGGGAGGCAATCCTATTTAAGTTGCGGGCGGAAGGTCAAGGCCGGTTCTTCTCCATCTGCTCGAGCTCTTGGAGCAGGCTCTCGACGTCCGCCCTTATGCGGGAGAGCTCGTCCTCCACTCCTTGCTCGGCCGCTTCCCCGCCTCCGGACCTTTCCTCCCCCCTCTCGTCCCGCTCGCGCTCCTTCGGGGCCTCCTTCGGTTTCTGGATCCTGGGCTCCGGGCGCGGCGGCCTCTCGGCTTCGGCAGGAGATCGGACGGGCTCGGTGGCCGCCGTCGTTGGCGCCGCCCCAGTCGTCGGGCCGGGAACTCCGGTTCTCGGGACGACTGGCACCTCGATCGCCTTCGCGCTCACCGCTTGCTCCAACCCGAGCTTCCTCCTAACCATCAGTATGGTCTCGTTCAGTTCCGAGACCTTTTCGGCGAAGGCTCGAGCCATCCTTTCCCGTATCTCCTCGAGCTCGAAAAGCTCCACGACCAGCCTCTTCCCGGTCCATTCGCGGGCAAGCCAGCGCATCTCCTCCTCGTGCCTCCTCGACAGCTCGTCGAACTCGTCATCGTTGATGAGCCCTTGCCCGTGGGAGTGCCTGAGCCTCTCTACCATCGACCTTAACGCTTCGATCTTTACTTCCAGGACCCGTATTTCGTCCCTGCGCGCTTTCGCCGTCTCCACGCTCACGCTCCTGTCGAGGACTAGATCGAGCGGCAGCGGATGGCGCCTTCTGCCCCCGAAGAACCTGGCGATCGAGATAGAAAGGACGAGGCCTGGGAAAAGCGGCAACCAGAGCGGCAGCAATACCGACGCCATCTGGGACATGACCGCGCGCCCACCGCGATATACGCGTTTCCGGAAACTGGTGCGGCTCGACCGGGAACCGGGACGCGTAAAAAGCTTTTTGAACGCGGCGAAGGAAAGAAATTTTGGCATGCGACGGAGGATCGAGAAGGTATTCGAAAACGCGGGCAAGGACCTGGACGCCATTTTGCTGAAGAACTCGTCGGAGCCGTACTTGGACGCGAACTTCTTCTACGTGACGGGACTGAGCGTCGGCCTCTTCGAAGAATCGGTCGCGGTATCCTACCCCGACCTGAGCTTGGACGTCTTGACCACGCAACTCGAGGAGGAGAGCGCGCGAAGGGGAAGGGAGATGGAGATCACGGTTTTCAAGACCAGGGAGGAGCGGGTCGAGATCTTGAAGGAAAAGCTCCGCCAAGCCAAGCGCGTCGGCGTCAACATGCGGGGGCTAGTGAGCAGCGATTTCGAAACGCTCAAGGCGAACTTCCCGGGCGTCGAGTTCGTGGACGTGTCGGAGGCTCTGGGGAACGCGAGGCTCGTAAAGGAAGCGGAAGAGATCGAGCTCTTGTCCAAGGCGGCCAGGATAGCGTTGGAAGCGTCAAAGGCGGTCGAGCGCTCCATCCGCGGCGGAGCGAGGGAGACGGAGATCGCGGCCGAGTTGAACTACGCCATGCAAAAAAAGGGCGCGGCTTCGCCGGCCTTTGAGACGATAGTCGCGTTCGGCAAGAACTCGGCCGAGGCCCACTACAGCCCGGGCGCGAACAGGATCAGGAAGGGGGACCTCGTCCTCGCCGACTTCGGCGCGAAGTACATGCGCTACTGCTCGGACATAACGAGGACCTTCGCGTACCGCGAGGCCTCGAGGCTGCAGAGCGAGATGTACGAAACGGTGGCGAGGGCGAGGGAGGCGGGCCTTGGAGCGGTTCGGGAGGGGGTCGACGGGAGATCCGTCCACAAGGCGGCCCAAGACGTGATAGACTCCACGAAGTTCAAGGGGAAGTTCATCCACGGCCTAGGGCACAGCATAGGCCTCGAGGTCCACGACGGCGCGCGGATAGCGGCCACCGCCGAGGTGACTTTGCGCGAGGGGATGGTTTTCACGATCGAACCGGGAATCTACCTCCCGGGTTACGGCGGCGTGAGGATCGAGGACGACATAGTCGTCACTAAGGAGGGGTACAAGTTCCTCGGGCCGGCTTCGGCGGCGCGAAAGATCAAGACTTTGCCATGAGGCCCCGCAATTGCTGCCGCTGCGCGCGGGTTCAACCGTTCGCGCGGTTCGCTGAACGAAACGCCGCCCCTTGCCCGCCAGCGCGCCAACCTAGGTTACTATCGTCCTGTACGTCTCCTGGAGGGCCCTCCAGTACGTTTCAGCTCCCCCGATGTCCAGGCTCGTCTCCCCTTCCTTGCGCTTGACGGCGTAGACCTTCAACCCCCAATCGATCATGGTCTGTATGCCGTCCGTAAGCTGCCTCTCTCCGCCCTTCCCCGTGCTGGAAACCTCGAGCGCCTTGAAGATCGTCGGGTGGAAGGCGTAGATCGGGATGACGGCCAGGTTGGATCGCGGCCTGTCCGGTTTCTCCTCGATCGCCTTGACCTTCAAGACGCCGTCCGCCACCGCCTCGGCCTGCACGACTCCGTACTTCCGGGGATCCTCGACCTCCTGCACGAGGAGGGCCGCGTCGCACGAGTACCCTTCGTAAGCTGCCGCCAGCCTCCTGATGTGGTCGCTGCCTTCCGAAAGGACGGAGGTGTCCCCGGCGTTCACGATGAACTCCTCGTTGCCCACGAAAGGCCCGGCCCTGAGGACCGCGTCCCCGAATCCCAGGGGCTCGGGTTGGTTGATCCAGACTATGGCCGAACCGTCGAGCTTCCTGTAAAAACTTTCGAGGCCGTCCGCGAGATCGTTCCTGCCGTGGCTCCTGAGCATGCCGACGAACCCGTAATCCTGGGTGAAGTGGTCCTCGATGGCCCTCTTCCCCCTGCCGACGACGAAGCAGAACTCGCGCAGCCCGAAGTTGTAAAGCTGCTCGAAGACGACCTGGAGGAGGGGCTTGACGCATCCCTGGCCGTTCGCGCCCTTGTCGAACACCGGTAGCATCTCCTTCGGCATCTCCTTCGTGGTCGGGAGAAGCCTCGTGCCCAGGCCAGCGGCCGGGATGATGGCCTTCCTGATCATGCCGTGAGCCCCGTGCTTGCCGCGCCTAAAATCTCTTGTCCCGCTCGCGCTTCCTAGAGCGGGCGCCGAGCCGCTTTTTCCGAAACCGCTATATCGAGTCCAAATGCTGGACCGAACGTCGGTGGTCTAATCCTGGCCAGCATCGTGGTCTCCGCGCCCGGCAGGGCCTGCTTGTTTGGAGAGCGGCCCAGAAAACCGCCCAAATAGCACATGGATTGGTGCGGGCATTCGGTCATACCTGCCGCGGTCGACATGAGGTCTTACGTCCAAGTGGATGAGGGG
>JAFNJA010000088.1 GCA_017601265.1 Candidatus Brockarchaeota archaeon | reverse complement strand
CGATCGTGCTTTCCTTGGCGCTCTCCGGAGATTCCGAGGAACCGCCGGCAATAAAGGTGGAGATCGGGCCTCGCTATTACGTGGAGGACGATTTGGGAGTCCGCGAACTCTTGGGCGATCTTTCTTGCCAACTATCTTTAGATTCTACCCACTATGAGCGGTTGCTCGACCTGATCTCGGAAGGCGCTCTCGTTAAAGGTTCCATGCTTTACCACGACGTCGTGGGCATAGGCTGCGATGCCTCCGAGGTACCAAGGCTGACCGCGTACCTGAGGCCAAACCTCAGAAGGTATCATTTGGAGCAAGATGGTTGAGCCCGAATCGAATCGAGGGCTTACTCCCAGGCATCGAAGCGGATGGGCGGAGTTGAAGAAAGATCGCCCGCAATCGGGCTTATAAGGAGCCTGCCGGCTTTCGATGACTGGTGGCAGGAATCACGAAACCGCGTAGGGAGCGTTTCTTTGCGGCGCTCAAGGGGGAGGAACCCGATGTAGTTCCCATAACCGACCTCGCTCTAGACCCTCCCGTCGTCGAGGCAATCGTCGGTAGGAAGCTCGAAGGTTTCAGCCTCATCGCGACCTCTGGAGTTGGCGCGGTGGAGCCGGCCATAAAAGCGCGCCAAGCCATGGCCGAGGCTTGCCTCAAGCTCGGGTTCGACGCCGTCCCGGCCGTGAGCGACTATTTCCTCAGCAGCAGGCAGGAAAAATTCGCCGGGAACAGGACGGTGGACGAATGGGGAAGGATTCTGGACTCGAGGCCGGACACCAAGACGACGTGGTGGGTTGGAGGCGCGCTGAAGGAGCCCGAGGACGTTGAGGGTTACGTCCCGCCGGATCCGGAGGAAGGCGGGAGGGCCGAGATGGTCGAAAAAGTCGTCAAGCCGCTAAAGAAGGAGGACGTCGTTGTCATTGGCCAAGGGCACAGCGGGTGGCACATGGCTTTCCAAGTCAGGGGTATCGAGCGGCTGATCCTCGACATGTACCGGGAGCCCGCGCGAACGGGCGCGTTCATGGAGAAGATCGCCAAGGCCTGCCGCGGCATGATAGAACTGATGATCGACGGCGGCATCGAGGTCCTTTTCCTCACCGACGACTACGCTGACTCGAGGACGCCGATGATAAGCCCACAGCTTTTCAGGAGGTTCGAGTTGCCGAACGTGCGGAGGGCCGTGGAGCTGGCCGGAAAGCGGGGAGTCCAAGTGTTGAAGCACTCTGACGGAAACCTCTATCCGATCATAGGAGACCTCTTGGACGCCGGAATAACCGGCCTTCACCCGGTTGAGCCCGGGGCCATGGATCTCCGCGACGTGAAGGAAAGGTACGGGGACAGGGTTTGCGTATTGGGAAACGTCGACTGCAGGCACGTGCTGCCAAGCGGTTCGCCAGAAGCCGTGAGGGGGGACGTGAGGCGGTGCGTCGACGCGGCGGCCGCAGGCGGCGGGTACGTCTTGACGTCGAGTAACTCGATACACGCGAACTGCAAGCCCGAAAACGTGCTCACAATGGTGGAGGAAGCCAGAAATTATGGCCGGTACCCGCTCCCGAAGCGCGGGCAGCATATTCGATAGCTCCATCCGCGCCCTCAACGCAATCGAAAATCGGGCCATCCTCTGAACCCGGGACGGCTTCGACGGTCCTCGCGAAACCGGCGCGAAATGGCTGCGGGCGCTCGAAACGCCACAAAGGCTCGCGCCCGCGAACCTGCGGTGCTTGGAGGGCGATTCGCTGGACGCTTGAAACTTGCCACGGCCGGCGGTCCGAACCGACGCCGCCCATAAGGCCTGCAAGCTCGAGCGTTTCTCAGGCTTTCCGCGAGCGCGGGCCACGTTGGACGGGAAAAGGCGACCTTGGTAGCCAGCCGCCCAATAAAGGCATGATGGCCGCCTATCCTGTAGGGAGCAAGGGCGTCGGGCAAACCGTGAATGAGAATGTTGGCGCGCAAACGGCGACAATCGATTGTGTTCCGAACCGCCTTCTCCAGGTAGAGGAATGGTTGAGCGCAAAACCGTGGACGCTAAATCAACTGCCGCTGGGCCGAGCGCGAACCTGCCCTAGGACGTATTTTACCCTGATCGAGTCGCCACCGGCGCTCTCGAAACCTTCGATCCAGGCTTCCAAGCCTGCGGCTTCCTTGAGCTCGTAAACCAGGTCCTCGAAGTAATCGTAGGCGCCGCAACTGCCGCAGAAAGGTCCGGAGAAATCAACCGTGAACCCACCTTCCTTCGCCTCCACGAGTTTAGCCGTTGCCTCGGGGCTCCTGTAACGGTTGTACCTTTCGATCGCCTCTGAGACGGCTTCCTCGACCGTCCTCATCCTCGGCGCCCTCCCCTTATTTGTTACCCTTGTTTTGGCCGCTCCACTTGAGGCCTAAATCCCCCCAGAAATCTTCTTCGCGAATTCCGGGTCCGCGATGGCTGGTTCAGCTATTCCGACCATGTCGGCGCCAGCCTCGAACAGCTTCCTGGCGTCCTCGGGGCTCCGGACGTAGCCGCTCGCCAGCAGGAATATGTCGTGCCTCCTCTTGATCTTCTTCACGAAATCGAAATCCGGCCTCCTTTCCTTCTCGTCCCGCACGTTGAAGTGCACCAGGAAGCCGAGGCTTTCGACCCTTTCGAGTATCGGCGTGTAGTCTTCGATTACGCCCTCGCGGAACTTGACGATCATTGGGGTTCGAAGGTCAGAGAAGGTGTCGAGCCACTCGAAAAGCTCTTCCCTGTTCCCGGGCAGGACCATCGCCCTTATCTTCCCCTGCTTCAGGTAAGGTTCGTATCCGCCGTGTATGTTCAGCTCGAAGACGCCTCCGGCTTCTGAGACCGATTCTAGAGCTTCAAGGCCCCATTCGAGCTTGGGGGTCGCGACGTTTACGCACGCAACCGCGTCCAACAGCTTGTTCACTTCCTCGAACTCCTTTTCCAGGAATCTGACGCACTCCTTCCGCGTTGGCGGAAGGACGCACTCGGCCTTTCCGTAGGCCGGGGGCTCTGCCAGGTAGGCTCCCAGTTGGACCATCGCGCACCCGCGGCCCCTCTGGGCGCAGAAGCGACCGTCCGAGTACCCCATCATGGAGGAGAGGAATAATTTGCCCCCAAGCTTGGAGAGCAGCTCTTGCTTTTCCAAAGTTCCAGTCCGGCCCTCGCCGTAAACCTCGCAAGCCTACCTAATAGCGCTTTTCCGGAGAGCGGGCGGGGTTGGGTCGAACGGCCATCCCATCTCTACGGGGAAACCGTATTAATAATGGAAAGCGGAGCGATGGTGCGGTGGAGCGCTGGTCCGGATGGTTTTTGGCACGTTCGTCGTCGACACGTCTTCGAGCCCGCACGCGAAGCTCCGCCCGGTTCCGATCGAGGCGGTCCGGCTGAAGGACCGTTTTTGGGCCCCCCGCCTCCGGCTACTTCAGGCGCGCACCTTGCCGACGCAGTACAAGATCTGCGAAGAGACCGGCCGGGTTTCGAACTTCAGGTGGGCCGCCGGCAAGGAGGCCGGCGGGTTCAGAGGGTACTTCTTCAACGACTCGGACGTGTACAAGTGGGTCGAGGCCGTAGCTTTCTCGATCGCGGGCATGCGCGACGAGGGGCTGCTGGGGCTCGTCGAAAGCGTCGTTGACGACATCGTCGGCGCCCAAGACGAAGACGGTTACCTTGACACTTACTTCGCGTTCGAGCGGAAGGGGGAGAGGTGGACGAACTTGAGGGACATGCACGAGCTTTACTGCGCCGGACACTTCATCCAGGCGGCCATAGCGCTCTACCGCGCGACCGGAAGGAGGAAGGCCCTCGACGCGGCCCTACGCCTGGCCGACCACTTAGTCGACGTATTCGGCCCCGGCAAGCGCGCGGGAACGCCCGGCCACCCGGAGGTGGAGATGGCGCTGGTCGAGCTGTACCGCTTGGCGGGGAAGGGGGAATACCTCGAGTTGGCCAAATCGTTCCTCGACAACAGGGGGAAGGGCATAGTCGGCGGGAGCCGGAACCTGATCGACCACGAACCTTTCAGGCAGCTCAAGGAGGCGGTGGGGCACGCGGTGCGCTCCCTTTACTTGGACTGCGGGGCCGCCGACATTTACATGGAGACCGGCGAAAAGGAGCTGCTTTCCGCCTTGGAAAACATTTGGCGGAACTTCACGGGAAGGAGGATGTACGTGACCGGTGGCGCGGGCGCCCGCCACGACGGCGAAGCGTTCGGGGTAGATTACGAGCTTCCAAACGTGGCGGCCTACGCGGAAACGTGCGCGGCGGTGGCGAGCGCGATGTGGAACTGGAGGATGTTCCTGATGACGGGCGAGGGCAGGTTTTTCGACGTCCTCGAGCTTGCGCTCTACAACGGCGCCCTTTCCGGGATCTCGCTGGACGGGGAAGAGTACTTCTACGTCAACCCCCTCGCGGACAGAGGGGGGCACAGGCGTCAAAGGTGGTTCGACTGCGCTTGCTGCCCGCCGAACATCGCCCGTTTGATAGCGAGCGTTCCAGGATATTGCTACAGCCTCTCGGAAGAAGGGGTTTGGGTCAACGTCTACGCGGAGAGCGTGGCGCGCATCGAGCTTGGGGGTAAGCCCTTGACCTTGGAGCAGCGCACCGAATACCCTTGGGATGGCAAGGTGGAGCTGGAGCTCGACCCCGGGGAGGAAAGGAGGTTTGCGATCTTCCTCAGGATACCGGGCTGGTGCAGGGGAGCAAGCGCCAAAGTCGACGGGCGCCCGGCGGGCGAGGAAGCTAAGCCCGGAAGCTACTTGGGGTTGCAAAGGACTTGGAAGGCCGGGGACCGCGTCGAGCTCGACCTGCCCATGGAAGTGGAGATGCTGGAAAGCGATCCTAACGTTGCCGAGAACGCGGGCAGGGTTGCACTAAAGAGGGGGCCGATCGTCTACTGCTTTGAGCAGGCAGACAACCCCGGGTTCGACATTTGGGACCTGGTGCTCACAGCGGGCTCCAAGGTCGAGGCGGTTTGGCAAGGATCCTTGCTGAACGGCGTGGCGGTCCTCAAGGGCGAGGGCTTGGCCTTCGATTCCGATTGGTCAGGCGGAAGGCTATACTTCCCGAAAGCCAGGCGCGAACCCCGCAGGGTCGAGTTCAAGGCGGTCCCGTATTACGCTTGGGCGAACCGACAGAGTGGGCCGATGTCGGTCTGGGTCAGGTGCCAAGGCGCTTAGCTTTGGGAGCTGCATTGCTTTCGGATAAGGCCGCACAGCCAAATTTATTAATCGAGCCGGAAAAGCGGCGGCATGGCCTCTAAACCAACAGTCTATTTCGGTTCTGTAAGGACGATTTCAACCAAACCCGAACACTCCTTCGTTGGCAAGTACGACGCAATAATAGACGAACTCGGAATAAAGAAGGCGGTGAAGGACAAGAACGTGGTCATCAAGATGCACCTTGGGAGCAACGTCGGCTTTTCAACGGTCAACCCGTTCCTTGTTGGAAGGCTGGTCGGCGCCATAAAGGAAGCTGGAGGTAGGCCGTACGTCGTCGACATCATCGACCAATATCCAGACGCTTGGAAGAGGGGCTACACGCCTGAGGTGATAGGCTGCCCGATACTGCCCGTCGCGGGCCCTGCGGACCGCTACTACGTCGAGAAGGAGGTCGACTACAAGGGCTTGAAAACGCTGAAGATGGGGGGGCACGTCAAGGACGCCGAAGTTCTTATCGACCTTTCGCACGTGAAGGGTCACAACAGCATAGGTTACGGTGCAGCGATCAAGAACCTTGCCATAGGTTGTTTCACCCAGGACACGAGGTGGGCAATGCACCAAACGATGCAGTACGACAAGTATTGGGACAAGGGGAAGTCGAGGGACGCCGAGAAGCTGGCGAAGGCTTGCCCCTTCAAGGCGATCAGCTACAAGAACGGCAACCTCAAGGTAGAGTTCGATACCTGCAACCAGTGCATGAGGTGCGTAATGGCTGACGCGGACGGTTGCCTCCAAATAAAAGCCGAGAACTTCCTTTCATTCGTCGAGATAAACGCGATCGCGGCGAAGTTCGTTCTCTCGCACTTCGAGGAGGGCAAGAGGTTCTTCATCAACGTCGCCACGGACATAACGGAATATTGCGATTGCTGGGGGATGACGACCGGGCAGATATTGCCGGACTTGGGGGTTTTGGGTTCCAGGGACGTCGTCGCGGTCGACAAAGCTTCCCTGGACCTGCTGGCAAAGATGCCCCTCCTCAAGGAAAACGTCTCGCAGAACCTGGAAGTTAACGACGACCAAAGCCTCCACCCGTTCGCGAGGATACACGGGCCTTACAAGGACCCGTACAACGTCATAAGGTTCGCCGAAAAATACGGGCTCGGGTCCTCGAGGTACGAGCTGGAGGAGGTGCTTCCGCCAGTGCCCGAGCCGAAGAGGCCGGAGCCCAGGTTCCCGAAAATCGCCAAGACGTTCCAAAATTGAAAAAACCGCCACGGCTGCCCCGGGCAACCCATGAATGCGTTCGCGGCGTTGGCTTTGCCTGGAGAGCGAATCCTTTCCGCATGACAGGATACAGTGAACTGGTTGGCTGAACCAAAGGACGATAGAAGGAAGGCGTACGTCGCCATCATGCTCATGGGCTTAGTAAGCATGCTGGGGGACGTCGTCTACGAATCGGGGCGAGGAATAGCTCCCGACTACCTCTACTTCCTCGGAGCATCGGCATTCCTCGTCGGCCTCACCTCCGGAATCGGGGAACTCGTGGGCTACGCGGCCAGGTTGGCCAGCGGCCCCCTCGCGGACCGATACCGCGCGTACTGGACCTTCATCTTCCTCGGGTACGGCCTCATAATCGCGGTGCCGTTGATGGGCTTCACCAGGATCGTATGGCTCGTCGTGGCGTTCTTGGTAGCCGAGAGGTTCGGGAAGGCCCTCAGGTCCCCGTCCCGCGACGCCGTCGTTTCGGTCGTGAGCAAGGGCTTGGGATCGGGCAAGGCGTTCGGGCTCCACGAGTTCGTCGACCAAGTGGGGGCGGTCGCGGGCCCGGCTTTCCTGGGGTTCATGATGATGTGGACCTCCAACGACTTCAACCTCTCGCTGCAGTCGCTTCTGCCCTTCTACCTTCTCATGATGGCCTTCCTCTACCTGACGTACCGCAGGATCGGGGGCGCCGTCGACGAGGTCGCCGGGCAGGGCGGCGCCGCGGGGGGAAAACTCGGCGCCGGTTTCTGGACGTACACCTGCGCCGTTCTCGTCAACACCGCCGGCCTAATGCCCGTCGCCCTGATATTGTACAACGGCGCCAAGATCCTCGAGTCCGGAGGGCAGCTGTGGCTGGTGCCCTTCCTGTACGTCGCCGTCCAGCTGGTCGACGCGCCGATGGCCTTGGTCTCGGGGTACGCGTACGACAAGATCGGGATAAAGTTCCTTGCTGTTCCCTTCCTCCTGTCGATACTGCCGACCTTTTTTTCCAGCCTCGCGGGCTTGCCCGGCGTAATTTTGGCTTGCGTTTCCTACGGGCTGGTCCTCGGCATGCAGGAGTCGGTCTACCGGGCCGCGGTCGCCGACGTCGCGCCCCCCGGGAGGAGGGGCTCGGCCTACGGTTTCTTCAACGTGATGCTTGGCGCGGGCACCTTCGTCAGCGGAGCGGCATTCGGCTACATGCTGGATTCCTCCGCGCCTCCCGCGCTGGTGCTCGGCCTCGTAATCTTGGCCCAGGTTGCAGCGGTAGCCCTGCTCAGGGGAGCTTCTCGCGGGGGAAAAATGGAGCGCTGAAATCCGATTTTGGTGAACGACGAGAAGACCGCGACGATCCCGTAGGGAAAGCTGCGTGAGAGGCGATCGCGCAACGGCTTTCTGCGAATCGCAGTCGGGTAAAGCAGCCGCGCGCTAGTGCCATTCCCCGCTCTCGCGTTTCGGCGGCTCGAGGCCGTACTTCGACTTGATCTCTTCCTGGGTCAGGTTCTTTGAAAGGTAGTCGTAGATCGCGGCCCTCAAGCCGTCCGCGGCGAGGTTCGAGCAGTGCATCTTTATCGGCGGGAGGCCCTCAAGGGCGTCAGCCACGTCGTTCCTCGTTATCTTCAGGGCATCCTGGATAGTCTTCCCCTTGGCGAGCTCCGTTATCATGCTGCTCGTCGCTATCGCGGCGCCGCAGCCGAAGGTCTTGAACTTGACATCTTCGATCCTCCCGTCTTTGATCTTGACGTAAATGGTCATCAGGTCGCCGCATACGGGGTTTCCGACCGTCCCCTTGCCGTCGGCGTTCTCCATCTCGCCAACGTTCCTCGGATTCCTGAAGTGCTCCATGACCTTCTGGCTGTACATTGCCCTTTTATAACAGCGTTAT
>JAFNJA010000087.1 GCA_017601265.1 Candidatus Brockarchaeota archaeon | reverse complement strand
GGAAAGCGGTTGGTGAAAGGCTTGTGCCGGTTCTTCCGCCAAGAAGGCGTCGAGGAGGTGACGGTAAGGTATGCCGTGGGGAATGAGGAGGCCGAGGGGTTCTGGAAAGGGCTAGGATTCAAGCCCGTGATAATCGCCGCCAACACGCGCCTAGAGGAGTTGGCGAGGCGCCTCACGCCAAAGGAGGACGCGGGACGATGAAGGGCAAGTTGAGGGAGTTCCACGATTCAGATCTTGGGGCAGTGAAGGACTTGATCGACGAGACGGTAAGCGCCTGCTATTCCGAATACCCAGTAGAATACAGGGAACACTTGGCGGAGGAACACCATTCAAGGAAGCGCATCCTAGACAGGGCGAGGGAAGGCTTTACGCTCGTGTTGGAGTACGAAGGCAGGATAATGGGCTCGGGTACGTTGATCGGCGACAGCATCCAGGGCGTATTCGTCCACCCTTCTCATCAAAGGAAGGGGTTCGGAAAAGCGATCATGAGGGAATTGGAAGAAAGGGCCTTGGAAAAAGGAGTCAAAACCGTCTCCTTGGAATCGACGCCCCTCTCCAAAGGATTCTACGATTCGCTTGGCTACGCCACGTTGGAGGAAGCCACATTTTCAGTTGGAAAGCGAAGCTTCACCTATTACAAGATGGCAAAGGAACTTCGGGCGCGCGAAGCACCGCATTCTGGGTAGCGAGGGCCGGATCTCCTAACAATTCCATTCTTTGGAGGCGATTCATAAAAAACCGACTGCGGAGAGACGGTAGATCTCCGCCTCCTTTTGCGTACCTACCGTCCGCCGACCGGATCCCAGTCGAGCTTTAATGCAGGTTCGATTCTGGCCGCGGAAAACGCTCCAAAAGTGAACGGGTTTATGCCTTTCTGGATCGTCTGCATGACGCAAATGTTCGTGGAAGTTTGTTTTTATTTCTTCCGACCGGGTTTCCCTCGCTTGCGGCCGAGTACTTGTACGCGTTCTTCAGCAGCGGCGCTTGGTCTCCTGTGAACGCGGTGGTGGCGGACATAACTCCCGATAAAGGGCTGGGGATGGGTCGCGGCCTGTACTTCATGGCGGAAAGCCTCGCGGCCTCTATAACGCCAGCGGAAGAGGAGGCCGTGCTGGGTCTGTTTTGTATAAGGTTCGCCTCACCCTTCAGCGCGGCATTCTTGACCGCGAGCCTTGCCGCGCCGCAATTCCTGCGTTGTTAGGCTTGCAGGCGCTCGAGGCGTTCAGGGCCTTTTTTCGAGGAATTCCCTCACGATCGGTTCGCAGTTGCTGAGCCACGCGTGTTTAGGATCCACCTTGAACCTGCCGTACTCCCTGTTCTTACCCGCCATCGCCCATAGGTAGTAAAGCCTGTACCCCGGGCCAGCGACGACCGGATGGTACCCCCTGGGTATCGCCACTAGATCGTCTTCCTCTACGACGATGGCTTCGTTCAGCCTTCCCCCTTCGCCCTCCGGCGAGTATATCCACTGCAGGCCAAATCCTTGCGGCGGCATCAACTTGTAGAAGTAGATCTCTTCCAACTCGAACTCGTTCGGCGGATCGTGCCTGTCGTGCTTGTGGGGCGGAACGCTGCTCCAGCAGCCAGGTGGGTTGATGGTCTCGCCCACAAGGAGCTTGTCCGCGACCCTTTCCTCTCCGAAGGCTTTCACGACCCTCCTCCTCCAGTTCAAAAACCCGACCTCGGATTCCGCGGCGTCCTCGGGCCTGACGAGGATCGGTTCCGCGTCCATTTCGCTGAGCGATCCTACGATCGCGGCGTCCAGGCTACTCGAGGCTCGGATCGTGTACTTCGTCCCTCTTGGGAGGTACACGAGGAAAGGCTTGCCTGAGAAGACGTTCGGCCTGTTCCCAACGCCTTCGAACTCGGCCTTCCCCGCCGATACGGAGCAGGTGCCCGACAGGACGACGATCGCAACCTCCTCCATTCCGGTTTCGCCGCTGCAAGAGCTCCCGGCTTCCAATGCCAGCCTAGAGAAACTCAGGTACCTCAGACCCCCATCTCCCGGCCCGATAACGCGGTTCAATCCCCTTTCCTTTTGGACCTTCAGCTTCACGAACCCGGGCCTGGAATCGAGGGCTGATATGCGTTCTCTCCGACGGTGGCACGCCGCGGTAAATCGGGCCTCGATGTTTCGTTGGATGGCCAAATGAAGCGAGGAGGATCCCCTTTACGGTTGAAGTTGCCTACGCGCTCCCTTAAAACGCGTCCAGAAAATTTGGCCATGTTTCCGAGACGCGCTCAGGCCAGCCCACGTTCGACATTTCCGCGCCCAAACAACTGGCAGGGCCGGATGGAGATCCGCTCTTGGGGAGCGGCCATTCTGTTGAGCAGGCATGCTTATAGGTTGGAACGGGTACCCTCTGTTGGGTGGCCGGGGAAGGCATGGTAGAATCGGAGGTAAAAATGACCTTTTATGCAAGCAGGCAGCCCTTTTTTAGCTTATTAATAGCCTTTCCATGGAAGATTTGGTTCTTTTACAAAACGCCCCGGCGCAATGCGCACCTTGGGTGGATACCATGAACTTGGTCTGCAAAGAGGCGCAAAGGCTCGGATGCGATACCAAAGTAAGATGCGAGCACGCGGCAGTCCACCAAAGGGATTACCTCTGCTCGCACTATTGCGACGTGGCAAAGAAGATAGTATCGTGCGTGAAGGTCAAGGCGAAGGAAGCGGGTTTATTGTGAATAGATCATTGCAGGATGCACTCGATTTAAAGCGCTTGACGAGCCGGGCTTTGGTCGCCAAGTCTGAAATCGATTCTTAATTCCGGCATTGGAGTCACGGCGCAACGTCTACCAATTTGGGGACCATGTCGAATCTATTTTATCTTTGTAAATATTAATTTAGGCAGGCAACCGACCAGAAGGGTAAAAAGGGTTGATTAAAGTATTGTTGGTGTCCAAAATCATATAAACAAGGGGCTAGGAGTAATGCTTAGTTAGTCTTCAATCGACCGCGGTGGCAGCAGAGAGGTTAGGAAATGGGACCTCCGAATCTATGGCCAACCAAGCGCAACTTTCCGAGGAAAACCTGCTACGACGGGTGAAAGCTTGCCAAAGAGAGAGATCGCGGTCTGCCTGATTATGCTGATCTTGGCGGGCATCCCGGGCCTCCCGACGGTCCTGGCCACGGATCCCTCGACGAGCGACCTCTCGGGGACCGACTCGTCGGACTATGACAGCATAACGACCGCGACCATCACGTCCTCTTCGGCGGACTCCTACATGAGTTCGAAGAGCGCGGACACTAATTATGGCACCCTCACAACCATGGACGTAGGTTATTCTCCTTCAGCAAAGATACGTAGGGCGATCGTCAAGTTCGACCTCACAAGCATACCCGCAAACGCTTGGGTTGATTCGGCAAACGTGTCCTTGTACGTAGCATCATTCTCCCAGAGTTTTACAATCGGCATACACAGGGTACAGCAGAGTCCGGCGAGGGCCTGGACTGAGGGGAATGTAACCTGGAACAAGTACGATGGGACGAACTCGTGGACGAATGCCGGTGGTGACTTCAACGGTACGGCGACCAGCACGACTACCCTTAGTTCTTCGGGCTACTGGAATTGGACAGCCACCTACGATGTCAGAAACTTCGTCCAAACGTCCTCGACGAACTACGGCTGGATACTAAAGAGCACCACCGAATCCAGCAGTTACGCCGTTGCATTAAGCACGAAGGAAGCAACGTCGAACAAACCGAAGATCTACGTCTCCTACATCTCCTCGCCCTACGACATCGTCGGAAAGACGGGCGTCAACGGCCTCCAGGCAGGCGAAGATTCCGACAGCCTTGCCATAGCGATGAGGCTAGGAGATTTCGCCGTCTCCTCAATGACCTCGGGCGACAAGTACGAGATAAACTTCACCATAGGAAACGAGGACTTCTCTATGCTCTTCGTGGCAACCGGCGCCTCGGAGGGGAAGCTCAAGCTCTGCTACAAGGAACATGGAACATCGACTTGGAATGACGGCGATTCCGCAACGTTCAGCTCCATGTCTTCGGGAACGCGCTACGCGTCCTCGAGCGGCAATATAGCCGTGAAGCTAACGGACAGCACTCCCGGCTCCTACGGCTGGGTTAAGCTGGAGGCGAAGAGAACCTACCTGACCGAGCTTGGAGCGGCCGGGTACACCGTTTCCGAAATCGACGCCATCTCTTACCAGGGTTCGAGCACTAGCACGCTGAGGCCCGGCGCGCAAGGAGGGACTAAGATGGACAGGTGCCCGTCGGGCAGCGGCTACGCGACGTATTCCATGACGCCCATTCCTGAATTCCCCTCAGGCATCCTTTTCTTGATCTTGCTTATGGCGCCCGTCAACGTTTACCTGAGGAAGCGCTTTCGCCACGCCAAGTGACCCGGCTGACGCTCCACGCTGCGGGTTGCTCCGCGTCCGCTCTCCGGAAGCTTTACCATAGGTTCACAAGGCGGGAAAAGAGCCTTCGCCAAGGGCATCAGGCTGTGCTTCGAGTGCCCGGACTTCCCTTGCGAGAAGACGAAAACCGGCCCAATAAATTACGGTTATTGTACGTACATATCTGGCAAGAGCGAATAAGGCACTTCTCGGCCTTCGCGCGCGTTAACCGCGTCTTACGTAAGCTCATGGCAAGATCAAATTTAGCTTGAGCGCTTATGCACAACGGTTATATTTACCCGATCGAAACACACCTAATCGGGTCGCATCATGAAGGCAAGCCAGCCGTTAATGAGCTTCGTAGTATTGATGGCGTCCCTGTTGGTCGCGATAGCAGCGTCTTTCGTTTTACCCGCCATCCTCGCCGTCTCCATACCGTTCCTCGCGGCGGGAGCGTGGCTCATGGCTCTCGGATTCGCCTCCAGGGAAGCAGAGAAAGGCGCCGTAGCGTCCGCGCGCGGAATCCGCGTTTTCTGGGGCGGGACGATTGTGACTCTTTCGATCGCCTACCTGCTTCACGCCCTGGGTTTTGAAATCAGGTTTCTCCTGATGGCTTTCGTCTCTGGGATCCTCCTGGCGGTAGTGCTGACCTACTTTTCAGAGCGCGGCGTTTCCGCTTAAGTCCCCATACCGAACCCGCCAATGCAAAACGCGCGAGGCTCGCTGCCGACTTCCAAGACGCTATTCAGGAATTCCGGAGCCCGCGCGCCTGGATCGATCGAAGCGCCATCGGCCGAACGAGCTGCCCAATCGGCCCGGCACCATTCCAGCCAGCCCGCGAAGGGAAACCGGCCCGACTATAGATCCTTGGACATTAGACCCAATTGCCGCCTTTTACATCCTGAAAAAGGTTAATTATTATCAAACTCGACCGGCCCAAGGTAACCTTAATATCGAGTCTGCTGCTTGCAATCGAGCGCAAGCTGAGACTAGCGCAACCGCCGAAAAGGTGAAAGGAAACGTCCCGTTCGAACTCGAACGATGCCGACTGGATGGGGTCGATAACCTTGGAGGAGGGCGAAGAGATCATAGCCTCGTGGCACGGTGATTACAGTTCCGTAGGAAAGAAGCAGGGTAAGGGGGAAACGAAGGTGTTGACGGCACTGCCGCGCGGCTTCTTGGTGCTGACCAACCGGAGGGCGATATTCCTGAAGGAACGCGGCATATCAAGCAAGTCGATCCATTACCTGTTTTCAATACCACTGGAAAACGTCAACGATATGTCGACGGAAGGCGGCGATTCCGGTTCAGTCGAAATCGTCGAAGACGACGTGACGCATAAATTTTATTACGATTCGAAAGGTTGAATTTTTGCGCGAACGCCTTTTAAGCGCGCCTTGGACGCAGAAGAGCGTATATACTCCGTTTTCCAGTCGTTCTGATGGTTTGGTAAGGTACAGGGTAGGCATAGTCGGCTGCGGCAGGATGGCGGGTTCGATAGACGACGAGGTCTTGGGTTATGCCGCCTGCATCCTTCCTTACTCCCACGCCGCCGCGTACTCGGCTCTGGGGATCAAGATCGTGGCAGCCGCCGACATAGACGCTGGAAAGTTGGAAGCCTTCTGCAAGAGGTGGAAGGTCGAATCGCGCTATTCAGATTACAGGAAGATGATCGACGACGAGGGGCTCGACATATTGAGCGTCACAACACCCGCGACGGTCCGCCACGAAATAGTGATGTACGCCGTGAAAAGCGGCGTGAAGGCGATCTACTGCGAGAAGGCGATGTGCTGTTCGATGTCGCAGGCGGACGAGATCGCTGAGGCTTGCGAGAGGTCGAAAGCGAAGCTCAACGTTGGGACCTTAAGGAGGTTCCATCCGGGGTATTGGAAGATGAGGGAAACAATAGAAGGAGGCAGGCTTGGTGAGCCGAAAGTCGTGGTGGCCTACGCTTCCGGCGCCCTGATGCACACCCACAGCCACACGGTCGACACCGTCCGCTTCCTGCTCGGAGATCCAAAACCGAGCTGCATCCAGGGGGAGATCGAGGGTTCAGGGTACGACGGGGCAAGGAACGCCTTCGACCGGGACCCCTCGCTCGTTTGGGGCCACGTTTCCTTCGAGGGGGGCAAGCACGCTTTCATCGTCCCTTCGCCGGGCTTATACGAATTCGAGGTAGATTGCACCAAGGGCGTGGCGAGGGTGTTGGACAACGGGATCGATTGGAGGATGAGGGTAATGGTGGAATCGGACAAGTGGGGATCGCACGAGCCTGCGCCTTTTCCCCCGTTCGAAAAATCCAGCCCAACGGTAGAATGCATAAAGGATCTTATCAACGCCATCGAAACCGGCTCGGACACGAAGTGCAACGCCAAGGTCGGGCGCGACGGGATGGAGCTTTGCGTCGGGATGGCTCTGTCCCACTTGAGGGATGGCGCTAAGGTCAAGCCGCCCCTGGAAAACAGGAATTTGTACATTCCATCGCTTTAACTCTAAGCCTAGCTGCCTAAGGTTTCGGATACCGATGAGCCTGCCCATGGGCCCCGAGGCAGGCTGGGTTCGGACGGCAACGCCCGCTGATCCCCCTCCCGGGAAAAAGGTGATTGGCAGAAAATTCCCTCGAGGCCGACCTTCGGGAAGAGAGCAAAGCGTGCGCCTCTTTCAACATTTCGGGCACAAGGGATGGGAGACTGAAATCTACTCCTTCGATCTTGGGTTCCACGGCAAGAGGGCTGGAGCCAAGGAGATGGTCCTCAGGATTTACGCTGGCGATGCGGCCGAGAAGCCAAACAAAGAGTTCAGGGCGATGTCAAAGCTTCGCGACCTCGGTTTCCCGGTGCCGAAGGTTTACCTCCTAGAAGAGGATAAGTCGGTCCTGGACAATCCCTTCTTGATCATGGAAAAGGTGAACGGCAAAACCATGGCGGAAATCGCGGGCGCGTCGCCGAGCGGGAAAAAGGAAAACTTGGTCAACCTGTTCTGCAAGATTCTGGCGGACCTGCACGCCTTGGACGCAAGCCACTTCACCTCCGACAGGTCGCTTTTCCCGGATCCTTCCGCCTACGCCGAAGGCGGGCCCGATCCACTTCTGAGCGGGATGCTGGAAACCGGCAGGCGCATGCTCGCCCATTTCGGGCAAAAGGAATTCGAGGAGGTGCCGGATTGGCTGGAACGGCGGAGAGGTGGCGTCCGCGCGTGGCAGTTGTCGCCCGTCCACCTTGATTACCACTTTGAAAACGTCATGCATGGTGAGCGAAGATGGCAGGACTTTCGTGGTCGACTGGACCAATTTCGACGTGGCGGATTGCAGGCTGGACCTTGCTTGGACCCTCCTGCTGTCCAGCACATACGGCAACCCGGAGGCGAGAGGCGAGATATTGGGCGCCTACGAGCGCTTCTCGGGCAAAAAGGTCGAGGACCTCGGGTTCTTCGAGGCCGCGCCCGCCGCGAGGAGGTTCTTCGCCGTCTTCGTCTCCATGAAGGTCGGGCCGGAGAGGCTGGGCATGAGGCCTGATGCGGCCGAGAAGATGAGGATGCAAGCGGGGCACTTGAGGGAGGTAATCAAGGTGTTGCGGGACAGGACGGGCATATATTTGGAGCGGTTCGGAGTTCCTTAACCGCCAGAACCCGTCCGCGACCGGTTTCGCGCTTCACTTCAGCGCGCCGTGCTCCCTCACCACCTCGTAAGCGTAGTTCATGTTCTCCACGGGGGTGAAAGGAGCGACGTTGTTGCCTTCCCCGAAGATGAACATCTTTCCCTTCAGGACCCCCGAGCCCAGTATCCCCAGCGCCTCGGACCTTATCTTCTCCCTCGGACCTTCCAGCAGGGTCATGACGTGCAGGTTCCCCCGTATTACCACGTCGTCGCCAAGCACGTCCCTGGCCTTCTTGAGGTCTAGGGGGAACCCGGAATCCAAGGACTTGGGGTCGAGGCCGGCCTT
>JAFNJA010000086.1:5166-8464 GCA_017601265.1 Candidatus Brockarchaeota archaeon | reverse complement strand
CCCGGATCGAGCTTCCAAGCGTTGTCGGGGTGCAAGTAAAGCATCGGGTCCACGCCGAGCTTCAGAAAGATGTCGACCGCCTCGAACTGGTTGCTCGGCGCCGCGGCATAAGTTTCTGGGAGCTGCGTGTCCCTGAACGTGAGCGGAACGTGGTCTGCTTCCTCGTGGTTTATGGCAGCTAAAAGCCTCTCCTTGGAGGACAGCCTGCTTCTCATCGCGTGACGGTGGGTACCTCGTCTATTAAGTTTTGGGCGTTCGAAGGCTCGTTTCGAACCAGTCCGAAGGATTATCGACGGCCCTTACAAGGTTGTAAGCTATGACGCATTTGCATGCCTACTTCCTCCGCATCTAAAAGCTTATGGCCAGCGGGACCGCTGGGGCTATGAATTGGGAAACTAGGACGCCATCCATCCGGCAGAATCGCGGGAAAAGGTCGCAGAAATGGGCACGTATGGATGCCAATAGAGCCGCGTTTGGAGAGCGATCGACATTTATTTTTCGAGCCGTTTAAGCCATATAATGGCAAGATTTGGCGGGTTCATAAAGCCGCGCGCAAACGAATAATTTTAAATAATTATAATGCCTCTCCTTCACGAAGGTGGATG
Organism: Candidatus Brockarchaeota archaeon; assembly: GCA_017601265.1. Taxonomy (GTDB): domain Archaea; phylum Thermoproteota; class EX4484-205; order EX4484-205; family DTQO01; genus DTQO01. The sequence continues at coordinate 7,859 of JAFNJA010000086.1, read as the reverse complement.
GAGGAAGCGCAAGTAGAGTACAAAGAGTTCAAGTTTTCCCCGGTTTCGTTGTTGTGGACGATCGGCCTGACCGTCTTGCTGACGGTTTCGATGAATTTCTTCCTCTACTTCCTTCCCTCGATGGCCGCGTGCAACCTGCAGGTTGGCGATCTTATACCGACGGCTGGCGTCGACCTGCTAGGGATTCCCTTCTTGATGATCGTCTTTACAATGGTTTTGATGCGAATCCCGTCAGTGAAAAGGCACCTGACGACAGAGAACCTGGTATTCATGTACGTCGTGGCTCTCGCTTCATCCGGCTTCTCGGACGCTTATGCCGGTTGGAGGGAAACCTACGAACCGCTAACGGCCAGGATTGGTACCGCGGAAGACATCATGCAGTACGTCCCGAATTTCGTATCTCCCGCGAAGGAGGCGGCAGAAGCCCTCGTGACCGGAACCGGTAGCATCGGCGCCATACCTTGGTCCCTGCTTCTCCCGGCCATGATCTGGCGTTTCCTGTCGTTCGCGATATTCATAGGCATAAGCGTCGGGGTGTCGAGCATCTTCAGGAGGCAGTGGATAGACATCGAGATGCTGCCTTACCCGCAGGTCATGATAGCGCACAGCGCCATGTCGGGCGCGAGGGACGTGTGGGATCGCGGATGGACCGGAAGGCTGCCTTTCGTCGCGGGTTTCTTAGCTGGATTTATTCTGGAGATGATCAGGATGCTGATCATATTTTTCCCTTGGTTTCCTGACGTATACGCCTTCAGGGCCAACACGTGCGGACCTGGAGCCCATCAGATAGCATGGGGCGGAATACCTTTTCACATGAACATTGCAAAGCACACGCCCCTCTACGCGCTGCTCATGTTGGTGCCTCTCCACTCCCTGTGGAGCATGGTTTTCTTTGGCATCGTGTACGAAGCGTTGAGCACCGCAGCTTACTACACGGGTTACTATACCGGCTATGTGGATATGGGCCCGTGCGGCAGGAGCTGGTGCGTTCCGGGAACACCCTTCGCGGACCCGCCGCTCAACTTCGGCTCGCTGATAACCGGTGTCTACCTAGGAGTGTTCGTGATGACTGTATTTTTGGAGAGGCGCCACATAGCCAGAACAATCAAGGCCATGGCTGGAAGGCGAAATGAAAAGGAACTTGAGAGCGCGGAGGCGATGTCCTACAGGTCCGCTTATACCATATTGGTCGTCTCCTACGCGCTCCTTATGGCCCTCTACGTGTACGCTGGAATAAGCCTTTGGGTATCTTTCGTGCTTGTGCTCACCAGCGTCGTGACCTGGTTCACCGCCAGCCAGCTTTGGGGAAGGGTTGGTTTCGGCAATGAGCCTGGATACAACTTCGCGCCAGGTTTCTTGAAGATGCTCGTCTGGCCGGATCAGTTCCGCCTGCCCGTCACCTCGACAGACTTGGTCCTCGCTCCATCGCTCAACTACGAGTTAGATTGCGGCCCATACATGCCGCACGCGACGACCTTCTACGCCACTTTAGGGACGTACAAGATGTCAAGTTTGGCGGGGGTGCACCCAAAGAACATGATCAAGGCGGTTGTCGTAGCTTTAATGGTAGGCGCCTTCATGGCCAGCATTCTGAACATGGTAATCCCAGGAGTATACGGTCTGGGAACTAGCTGGATGCGCGGATCGTACGACCTAATGGGCAGGATCGACACGGTATGGACCAAACCTTCGCCGCGCCCGATGACCGAGATCGCCCCATGGGTGCTGGCAGGCTTCGCGTTCGTGGTAGCGGTAAAATTGATACAGGCCAGGTTCCTCTGGGTCCCGGATCCGTTCATGAGCATAGTCGCCTGGGACTGGGTGGGTTCGCTGTTTGGAACTTGGATGGCAGCATCGATATGCGCCGTCCTGAAATGGATCATCCTGAAGATCGGGGGAAGCAAGCTCTACAGCGAGAGGGTAGTGCCGTTCGTCGGGGGATTCATACTCGGGGACGTGCTGAACGCCCTGATAGCGGGCGTCTTGGCGGTCTCGATGTTCCGGGTAACTTAGGCCGCCGATGGAAAGCCAGAAGCTTAGGCAGTTTCGCTTTTATCCTGGTTTCTGGGAGGCGTTAGCGGAAGGCCCCGGAAGGAGTCGGGCCGGAGTGCAAAACCAGGGACCCTTAGCCGCCGAGGAGCACTATTCAAGGCCAGAAGTGAAAGCGGAGATAGCGAGGTTCTCCAGGGGCAGGTGGGTTGGCGTCCATTGCTCCTCGAGGGCCAGGGACGGCAGGCCGATTCTCTTGAGGTACGACCGGGGAAGGCCCATCACCATAAGCCAGGAGAACCAAGTGGAGCAGCTTCTCAAGAGGTTCGGGAGGCTTGGGCCCAGGACCATCTACGCGACCGCCAACGCTTACCGCAAGCTCTCCGGCAAGTCTGACGTCTCCTCGCCCGAGAACATCGTGGCGTGCATGCCCACTTGGGACGTGGACAACGAGCTCGACCGTTGGAGGGCGACCCTGGAGGTTGCCGGGGAGATACGCGCCTTCCTCGAGGGCAGGGGGATCGAATCGGTGTTCGTCAAGTGGTCGGGAAGGGGAGTGCACGTGCACGTCCACCAGGAAGCGCTCTCCAGGGAGTTTAGGGAGAAGGTCCACCCTCTCGACGCTGCCTACGCGATCGTGGAGTTCACCAATTCGAAACTGAAGGGAAAGTTCGACGAGATAAGATCCAGGACGGGATCGGGGA
>JAFNJA010000086.1:0-5156 GCA_017601265.1 Candidatus Brockarchaeota archaeon | reverse complement strand
GGGAAATTGAGCGTGGACAACGAGATGGACTTGCAAAGGCTCTTCACGTCCCCGCTGAGCCTCCACAAGGAACTCGACATGGTGGCGGTGGTCCTGGACCCGGAAGGACTGGAATCGTTCGATCCAAGCTTCGCAAGCGTCGGCAACTTCAGGCACTTCGAAGGTTGGGACAGGTTCCGAGCCGGCGAGGCGGACGACTTGGCGAAGGAGGCCTTGCGTTCGGCGGGTGGTTACTTCCGCTCGCTCTAGAAAGAAGGCTGAATGAGGGGGCGCTTCGAGCCGCCAAACTCGATAAGACGAATTCGTTCCAAAGCCGATTCCGCGCGGCTTATTAAGGTGTGGAGCCACCTTCCCGTAGCCCGATGGAAAGGAAAAAGCGCGGGTTGAGGGTCTACACGACCCCAAAATGCTCCAGGTGCAGGCAGCTAAAGAGGTGGCTGAAGGCAAGGGGATACGAGTTCGAGGAGCTCGACCTTTCGAACACCGAGGTACTGGCGGACCTGATCATGAAGGACGTTTACGCGGCTTCCTCCCCGATACTGGGCGTCGAAGATAGGTTCATCTTGGCCCAAGACCTGTTCGAAGGTGGGAGGCTGAATGAGAAGTTCCTGCTCGAAGCGTTAAAGGCGTGCGGCAGGTGAAGGGAACGATGGTTTCTGGAGGTAGAAATCAGGACAAAAAGATGCCGATGGTCAGGACGACGAGCGGCCACTTCGTGCCATGGGACAGGGGAGCGATAACGAGATCGCTGCTGAGGGAGACAAAGCTCGCGGAGGAGTTCCTCGAAACCCCGGCCATAACGAGGAAGCAGGCCGAGCGCGTGGCCTCGAAGGTGGAGGACAAGATCAGGAGGATGGGGCTCAGGTTCGTGTCGGGCGCTTTGGTCAGGGAGATCGTTAACAACGTCCTCCTCGAGGAGCCGGGCAACCCGAACTTCAGGGTCTACCGCAACATAATGACGAGGGTCGGCGCCCCGGTCTACGATGCCTTCCAGATCGACATCGGAAAGGGATTCGAGTCGAAGGAGAACGCGAATCTGCAGCCGAACGCCGAGACGGTTCACAAAAAGAAGGGAGACAAGACCGCGAAGGAGGAGTACCTACTCCTGATGCCCATGGATCAGGCCGACGCCCACCTCAAAGGCGACATACACATCCACGATCTGGAGTACTTCGGAACTCGCCCTTTCTGCCAGAACTGGGACCTCAGGTACTTCTTCTACTACGGATTCATGCCCGACGGTCTCGGCTTCAAGACCTCAGTGGCAGGGCCGGCGAAGAGGCCCGAGGTCGCGGTCTTGCACTCCGTTAAGGTGCTCGCAGCGGCGCAGACGAACTTCGCCGGAGGAGAAGGTTTCTACAACTACCTCGTGTTCCTCGCGCCCTACATGCGGGGCCTGAGCTACCTTGAGGTAAAGCAGCTGATGCAGATGATGTTCTTCGAGCTCACCCAGATGTACGTGGCGAGGGGAGGGCAGCCAGTCTTCAGCAACGTGCAGATAATGCCCTCCATTCCGGAGATATGGGCCGACAAGCCGGTAGTCCATGGTGGAAAGGTCGGGCCCGACACTTACGGCTCATACCAGGAAGAGGTGAAGAATCTCTACAGGGCCATAAACGAGGTTTCCCTGCAGGGAGACTACTGGGGCAAGCCGTTCAACTTCCCGAAGCTCGAGAACGGCATTACGCCTGAGGTGCTGAGGCCAGAGAACGAGGCCGAACTCCTACTAGCACACGAGGTCGTGGCGAAGTTCGGTTCCCCTTACTTCGACAACATGATGCCGGAGTATAGGGGATACGGGAAGGGAGTCTCTTGCTACCAATGTTGTTCGTACAGCTTCGTCGAAACCCCCGAAACCGATGAGAAATTCAAGGACAAGATGTACTTCGAGGGCGGGGAGCACTTCAGCATGGGGTCCTGGCAGGTCGTCACCCTCAACCTGCCCAGGGCCGCGTACAGGGCTGGCGGCCAAGACGAGAGGCTCTTCGAGGAGCTGAGGAAGCTCATGGACCTTTGCGTCGAGGTGTTCAAGACGAAGAGGAGGTTGATGTAGCTGATGCCCGACAACCGAAGGATGCCCTTCGCGACCCAAAGGCCTATCGACCCGTCGGGCGGGAAGAGGGGACCCACTGCCGTCGATTTCGAAGAGCTAGCCTACACGATCGGCCTGGTGGGAGCTAACGAGATGGCGCAGCACCACACCGGGAAGCAACTGCACGAGTCGGCAGAAGCGGTGAAGCTAGCCGTAAGGGCCGTGCTCGAGATGAAGAAATACCTCAAGGAACTCAGGATCAGGAGCGGGATGAAGCTGGCCCTTGCGAGGACGCCTGCCGAATCCTGCGCGCAGAGGCTCGCGGTCTGCGACCTCCTGAGCGGTGAATTCGGAGCGAAGGCGAGAATGACTGTGAAAGGAAGCATGGGCGAAGCGCTGAAGATGCTCCGCAAGGGCGAGAGGGACGTTCCGGTGTATTACAGCAACGGGACGCACGTCTACGTGGGCGCGAGGTTGCCCTTGGTTGAGAGGATGAAGATCGAGAACAAGTTCTTCCCGATCCTTGACGGGGGGAACATGTTCCACGTGTGGCTCGGGGAGGGGGACCCGGACCCGGAGTCGCTGCTCGAGATGACCAAGAAAATCTCCGCCAAGACGCAGATAGGCTATTTCGCTTACACCAGGGACCTCACGGTCTGCGAAAATTGCGGCAAGGTCCAAGGCGGGGTTTACAAGAGGTGCCCTAACTGCGGATCCGCCAGCGTCAGGTGGTGGTCGAGGGTGACGGGCTACTACCAGGACGTGGGAGGGTGGAATAGGGGGAAGAAGCAGGAGTTCCAGCAAAGGTTCAGGACAGGCGCCGGAAACCTGGGGATTGCCACTTAAAAATCTAGCGCCTGAAAGCGATTTTGAAGAAATTTTCCAAAAAACTTTGCCATGCGGGTAGTAATCGGTGTAACCCTCCGGATGGAACTGCGTGCCGTAGATCGCGTTTTTGAGATGCTTCATTGCTTGGATCCGGCAAGCGTCGGTCGAAGCCAGAAGCGAAAAGCCGGGCGGGAGAACCTTCACCTCGCAGTAGTGAGCCTCGCGCACGACGAAGGGGTTCGGCAAACCTTCGAAGATCGGATCGTCCCTCACTATTTTTACGGGGTAGAATCCATACTCTTTGAAGTAACCCGGATAGTAGTCCGCGAGGTCCGCTTCTCCTGGGAGTAGCTTCCTCATCGGTTCGTCTTCCAACCTGCTTGCGGAACGCAAGTCCAAGTTGTACATGAACCCTAAAAGTTGGTGGCTTCCGCAGATCGCCAAGATTGGAAAGTCGGCCTTCTTGATCGCCTCCTCCAATGGCAGGAGGGATTTAGGTTCGAATTCTCGAAATGAAAACCCAAAACCGCTCAGGATCATCGCACCTGGGCTCAGCTCCTCCACGAGGGCGCGCGTCACTTGTAGGTTGCTTATGACCAGGCACGGCTCTCCGCTCAACCTCTCCAAACGCCTCTTCAACTCGAACATTCCCCCGATCCGCTCATACTTTTCCAAGGTGGGGGCCATGACCACGAGCATGATCATTTCCGCCGACCTTCATTCAAAACGGATCTCAGGATATATAAGAGATGCGATGGCATTGAATCCCATTCAACGGGAATTGGCGAGGATCATTACGCTAAAAGTCCAACGTGCCAAGTTCCCTGTTGCTCCATCCCCATCACCCCTCGACCGCTATCTCGTACCATATCGTCTGAAACTCCCTTCCAACGGTGAACGTCCTGTAACCGTCTAAAGCGGATACGGGAACCTGGCCCTTCCGGTTGCCAACTCCATCCAACGCCCAGACCGAGACGTCTCCCGAATTTTTGATCTTCACCTCGATCGGCATCCCCTCCACCAAGGTCGGGGCCTTCCCCCAGCTGTTGCCGCAGGTTATCGGCCCCCAGTAAGGATCGATCTCCATCAATTCGGTCGAACCGAACGCTATCTCCCTCCCGCTCCCGTAATCTCGTACCCTCATCCCGGTATTTGTCGCGTAGCCCACAGCAACGAGGAGGAGCTTCTTGAAGTTGCCGAAGCCCTCGCCATCCATCACTGAAACGGTCACTACGCACCATCCGTCCAAAAGCGTTTCGCCCGGTTCGACCACCAAGCTACCAAAGTCGAAACTCCTTCCCCCGCCGAACCCAACCACCGCTACGCTCATGGACGTGTTTACGACGAGCACCCCCCTCTTCCGATCCGTCACGTTCAAGGTTATCTCCTTCGTGTCCGAGATGTAAACTGGTCCGGAAGGGCTTACGTCGATCCTGCTCGCCTCGCCCTCCGCCACGAGCGCGGTCCTGTGGACGAGCGCGGCCGCAGGGCTCATTCCAACGTACCTCCCGTCCGGGAGGTTCCAAGCTGAAGCCCTCCCTCTGGCGATCAGCTCGACCTCAAGCCGATCGTCGAGCTTCCCGGACACCGAATATTTGGCTGGAGACACGTCCCCCCTGACGAATATCGCGTGCGCAGGTATCATGGTCGCCATCTTTGCCGGGTGCTGATCCACGTCGAAAAACCCCCTAATCCGCATCGAGTTCCAATCGTCTCCGCTCCCGTAATCGAAAAGGAAGATTCCGTCCCAGTCTTGGAGCGCCGCGTACGCCGCGAGAGTCACCACGGTTTCAGCGTCGTAAAAGTTGGGCGCGGGGTGGTTGTACTCGCTCACTATGTGAGGCTTGCCTCGAACCCTCTTGAGCGCTAACCAAGGTATGTTGCCATCCTCGGGATGGTTGACCATCGGCTCGTTGACGACGTACCAGTTGTCGGGATCCCAAGGTTCTCCTGGAAAAACAGGGTGCTGCCAGTAAGCGTGCGTATCCAACACGTCCAGTTCCGACATGATGTTAGGCGTGCTGCAACCTACAATGGTCCCCACCACCAAGGCCTTTACTCCCAGCTCCTCCTTGAGGTACCTTCCCATGTCGGTGAAGTAATAGTCCCGCTCAAGGCCGTAGAGGAATTCGACCCAATCCCTCCTCGCCGCGAGGCTCCTCTTCCCGAACTCGCCGAGGTCGAATATGGGGACGTTCGAGCCAAGGAGGCTCTCCCCCTCCCTGAGCCCGAAACCTTCGAAAGGCTTCATCGAGAAGCGGCAGAACTGGTACGTCGCCACCGCGCCTCCAAGGCC
>JAFNJA010000085.1:3923-8570 GCA_017601265.1 Candidatus Brockarchaeota archaeon | reverse complement strand
CTTCCCAAGCGACCTCATGTATTCCAAGACCGAGTTGAGTTCCTCGGCCGGCAAGTTCCTATAGGGATGGGCCCGCCTGAGTATCTTCATGATGTCGTCGATCCCTATCTTCCCGAAATCCATCACCAGGCCTGCGCACTGGTGGGCAAGCACGTCCAGGGCGTTTTCGTGCATGCGGATAGGTTCCATGAAACCGTCCTTGGCTGCCTTGACCGCGGCCAAGGACTCGACGAAGTCGTCCGTTGAAGCGCAGACGATGGTTCCGAACGATTTTCCCCCCACCCTGTGGCCTGATCTTCCGACCCTTTGGATCAGCGAAGCCACCTGCCTCGGAGAAAGGTATTGGAGGACGCAGTCGACGCTTCCGACGTCTATGCCGAGCTCGAGGGTCGAGGTGCAGACTATGGCTTTCAAAGAGCCGCTCTTGAACTCCTCCTCGACCCTCTGCCTCTCCTCCTTGGAGAGGGAACCGTGGTGCACGGCGATGCCTTTGCCCAACATGTTGAACCTCAAGCCGAGCATCTCGGCGTGTTGCCTGCTGTTGACGAAGATCAAGGTTGATCTATGGGCGTCGACCATTTCCTTCATCAACAATATCCTTGCTGCCGCTTCGGGGGAGGTGTAGAGCTGCTCCGAAGCGGCCCTGGCTTCGTCCCCGGGCGAGGGCCAAACGACGCCGTATTCGTACTCTTTCGGGGTGGAGGCCTGGAGGACCAGGACCTCCCTACCAGCGCCGCCCAAAAAGTCCGCTACTGCCTGCGGAGAACCTATGGTCGCGGACAGACCGATCCTCTGGAAATCGGTCTCGGCGATTTCGCGGAGCCTTTCGAGGGCCACGGCCAGCTGGGTCCCCCTCTTCGACTCCGCGAGGTTGTGCACCTCGTCGACGATGACCCACCTCACGGACCTCAAGTGGCGGCGCATGGATTTCGATGGAAGCATCGCCTGGAGGGTCTCGGGAGTCGTGATGAGAACGTCCGGCGGGCAGGACGATTGCCTTCTCCTCTGCGCCGGAGTCGTGTCGCCGTGCCTGACGTCCATACTCAGGCCGAGGCGGTCCGCCCAAAAGCGGAGCCTCCTCAACATGTCCCGGTTCAGGGCCCGGAGGGGAGTTATGTAAAGGAGGGAGATTCCGGCCCTCCTCCCGAGGCGGAGGAGCGTATCGAGGATCGGAAGGACCGCCGCTTCCGTTTTACCGGTGCCGGTAGGGGCGATGAGGAGGACGTTTTGCCCTTCGAGTATCGGGGCGAAAGCTTCGGTCTGTATTCCAGTAGGGCTGTCCAGGCCCAGCTCCTTCAGCCCTGAACGGATCGGCTCGGAGAGCAGGTTGAAGTCCGAAACCAACTGCGCGCCCGACCGTTGGCGCGCTAGGAGAAAAACGTTCGCATTCCTTGTCAGCTACCGGAACTCACCGGAGGGCCTTCTCCCTCACGCCCTCGGCCCTTTTGAAGTATTCGTCCCTCCTCTCGAGCTTGAATTCCTCAATGAGGTCTTCGACGGTTTTCCCCTCCAAGTTGCAATAAAGCGCGAAGACCCCTTCGGGTTCGGCGACGTCTATTTCCACGCCTGGGCCGTACTTGCCCTTGATTGCGGGCCACCTCTCGCAGTTGTAGTCTATGTGGAAAACCCCGAAGTCCAAGTTGATGGGCCGGGAGATTATCTTCATGCAACCGCTCGACGTCACGAGAGTCCTCCCGAGCGGGTCGACTATCGCGCTTCCGTTTCCCGTGAAGGCGGACGCGACGAAGAAGGACATGTCATGCGCCCAGATGGAAAGCTGGAGGCCACCCGGGTACATCGATGGGAAGAAAACCAGCTCCGCGCCCTCTTCCTTCAAGCCTTCCGCGACGCCCCTGAAATTCAGGTCGAAGCATATGGCGAGCCCCACGCGGCCGAAATCCGTTTCAAATACCTTTGGCATGTTGCCGGGCGTTATCCCCGCTTCGATCTCGCCGATCGTAGGGTGGATCTTGTGGTAAGAACCCAAGACTTCTCCGTCCCTGCCGACGAGCACGGCCGAATTGTAGGTTTTACCGCCGGACTTCTCTATTATGGGGCAAACTACGTACATTTTGCGTTCTTTTGCTAACTTTGAAACGGCTTCCGTCGTAGGTCCGGGAACCGGCTCTGCCGACCTAATCCACTCCTTGAGCTCGAGGCCCAATCCCGTGAAAGTCTCTGGCAGGCAGACTATGTCAGGCTTGTCGAGGGAAGCCGTTTCGAGAAGTTCCAAGGCGGCCTTCCGGTTCATCTCGATCTTCTCCTCCGTCGAGCCGCTTCCGCCCGCGCCCGCGAAAGATATCGTCGACACCCTCGCCTTCCTCACCGTCGCGCCTTTACCTCCAGGAGCCGTTCGACGCGTCGCGGCTCATAAAACTTGCGAAGGCGGAAAAACGCCGCCGTCCTGCGCGGGCAGCTTTTTCGGCCACTTTTGGACAGCCGAAACGGCTCCTTTCACCAACGAGGCAATGGTTCCGCCGGACCTCAAGCATTCAATCGCAGACGTTTGCCGTATCGACGCGGCCCAGGTCCTTTCGGAATCGGCAAGGCGTCCGACATTACGAAATTTGAGTCGAGAGCTGTAGAAGGAAATGCATGAAAGAGGAGGCGGCCTAATCGGGCCGATCAGCGTTCGACGGTGGTAAAGCGTAAATGCCAAACCAAGACCTCGGGTCGGAACTAGCCAGGGCTTCGTTAGGCATAGTTCCAGCCTCGAGCGTCCCTGAGTTAGTGCTGAGCCAATTTTCCTTGATCGGCTGGGACCGCCAAAAAAACCCCGGCATTCTTTGGAAGCTTACAAGCCTGGTTTGGCAGGACACTAGCGAAGGAAAGGTCACCACCATCGACGGTTTCAAGGTTGGAAATAACGAGATCGTGGCGGTTTTGAGGGGAGGGGAGGTAGCGGCCTTGGTGCCCGAAGGTTCGTGGGTGATGAAGCCGGAGTCCGAGCTGGCCGAGGGCGAGATCAACGCATCGGGTTTCGAGCTGGTTTGGCTGGACCTCAGGCCCTTGACCCTTGGCTTCGACGTTGAAGACTTGCGCATCCAAGGCGCGAGCCAACGCCTCCGAGGAGAGCTGACTCTGCGCATAACCGATCCCGCCAAAACCGTCAGCCGCGCGACGCAAATCCAGGGCAAAAGCCAAAACCTTTCGGAAGAGGTGATCGGCAGGTTGTCCAGCATAATGAGGGAGGAAGCGTCTATTCTGGAATCTTACGATCCGTCATGGCAGCCTAAAATAGCGGAGGCTTCGAAAAAAAGGTTGAGCGAGCTGCTATCGGAATGGGGGATGTCCCTGGCCGACTTCAAGGTGGAGGGAAAAACGGGCGCGCGGGTTAACGTCGAAGAGGGCAGGAGGCCGGGGATCCAGGAAGAGGGCACCGCCCGCGCCGCGGCGAGGTTTCCCGAGGCCGCTCCCGCGCAAATTCCCCAGAAGGCGCCGCCCGCGGGCGACAAAATCATCCAGATGTTGGATTGGGACGCGGCGCCGAAAAGATGGGTTCCAGCGAGCCGAAAGGGGGAGATCAGGTGCGACGGGTGTGGAGAAAAAGCGGACGCGTTTTCCGTTTGCGCGTTGTCGTGCCGGTTCCTGCAGAAATGCAGGCTGTGCAAGAGGTGCTACCACTTGAGGAGGGTTTGCGCGTTCTTCGTTCCGCTCGAAACCCTCCAGCCGCGAAGGAGGGCTTTGGAAGAAGGGAAGGAAATCGCCAAGGCCGACGTCGGCAGGAGGATCGGGTCGAGGTATTGACGCCGCCTAGGCGTGGCGGTAGGGCGTGATTTGGGGAAATCGGCCTCTCCGCGCGCGGTCGAGACTTCGGAAAACCTTCATTAGGACGGGCATTCGCGGGAGCGGCCGGCCAAACGTTGACGAGGAGAGCCATAATCAGCGTGTCGGACAAAAGGGGCGTCGCTGATTTAGCCAAGACCCTGGTTCAGTGCGGGTTTGAGATCCTATCGACGGGAGGAACGGCGAAACTGCTGAAAAGCGAAGGCGTGGCCGTTAAGGAAATCTCCGAGGTGACCGGGTACCCGGAGCTGCTTGGAGGAAGGGTCAAGACCCTTCACCCCGCGGTATACGGCGGCATATTGGCGGACAGGAGCAAGCCTGAACACATCATGCAACTCAGGGAATACGGAATGCCCGAGGTGGAGGTCGTGGTCGTAAACCTGTATCCGTTCCAAGAGACCGTGAAAAGGGGCGGCAGCTTGGACGAAGCCATAGAGAACGTGGACGTCGGAGGGCCTGCCCTGATAAGGGCCGCGGCCAAGAATTTCAAGGACGTGGCCGTCGTCGTCGACCCCGGGGATTACGGGAGGGTGATTTCGGAACTGAAGGGGTCCGGCAGGGTGAGCGCCAAGACCAGGGAGGAGTTGGCGGTCAAGGCGTTCGAGCGCACGTCGGATTACGATTACCACATCGCAAACTACCTCGGCAAGGTTCTGGCAGAGCCGCCGAGACTTCCTTCGACACTCAGGCTGAGGCGCGAAAAGCTCCTGGACTTGAGGTACGGGGAAAACCCCCACCAGTCGGCGGCGCTTTACGCGGACGAAGATGTTTGGCCCGACTCCGTCTTGAACGCGAGGAAACTTCAGGGGAAGGCCCTTTCGTACAACAACGTTATCGACCTCGACAGTGCGCTAGGGTTGC
>JAFNJA010000085.1:0-3913 GCA_017601265.1 Candidatus Brockarchaeota archaeon | reverse complement strand
GTTCGACGAGAAAGCGGTAGCTATCATGAAACACACGAACCCGTGCGGAGCCGCATGCGGCCGAAGCGCTTCGGAAGCCTACGAAAAAGCCTACCGGTCTGACCCCGTGTCGGCTTATGGCGGCGTGATAGGGGCGAACTGCGAGGTTGACGTCGGGACGGCGGAACTTATCGCGAATAGCTTCTACGAGGCGATCATCGCGGCAGGGTACGGCGAAGGCGCGCTGGAAATACTTGGCAGGAAGAAGAACTTGGCGGTGCTAGACCTTGGGAAGGGCACGGAGGTCAAGCCCAGGAAGGGGCTCGAGATGAGGTCGGTAGTTAGCGGGATCTTGGTACAGGAGGTCGACGCGCGGGGCATCGAGGCATCGGACATGAAAACCGTGACTTCCAAGAAGCCCTCCCCTGGCGAGATCGAGGACCTCGCCTTCGCCTGGAAGGTGGCTAAGCACGTCAAGTCGAACTCCATAGTCATAGCGAAGGAAAAACAAACCTTGGGCATAGGGGCGGGCCAGATGAGCAGGGTCGATTCGGCCAAGATCGCGATAGCGAAGGCCGGGCAGAAGGCGGCGGGAAGCTGCTTGGCTTCGGACGGGTTCATACCGTTCAAGGACACCGTGGAGGAAGCCGCGAAGGCGGGGATTTCGGCCATAATCCAGCCCGGAGGCTCGATAAGGGACCAAGAGGTAATTCAATCGGCGGACGAGCACGGCATCGCGATGGTTTTCACGGGCGTCAGGTGCTTCAGGCACTGATCGGCGCCCTTTGCCTGGCCGAGCCCGAAGCTTCTGCGGAATGGCGGCGATCTGCCCCACGCCTTCGCGCGAGCGCTATCCGGCCTGCCGCACTCCCTTGACCTTTCTGACGACCTGCCTCAGGGTCAAGTCGAACCTCTCGTCGCCCACGTCGAACTTGTCGTCCCTCGTGACCAGCGGCGCCCCCAAGACGATCAGCTTCGCGCCCATCTCCAAGGTCTCCACCGCCTGCTCGACCGTCAGGCCTCCTACGGCTTGGACCGGTATCTTTACGGCCCTGACGACGGCTGGGAGGTCGGAGAGCGGGCTAGCGCCCGCGTCGTAATGCCTTTCGTCGAAGCCGGTGTGGACGATGACGTAGTCGACCCCGAAAGCCTCCACCTCTTTGGCCCTCTCGACCTTGTCTTTCACGGCCAGCAAGTCCGCCATTACAGCTACGCCGTACTTCCGGGCGTACTTCACCGCTTCCTTGATCGTGGCGTCGTGCGCCGCAGCCATAACCACGACGACGTCCGCGCCGGCCCTTGCAGCCTGCTCGGTCTCCAAGCCGCCGCCGTCCATGCTCTTTTGGTCTGAAACTATGACCCGGTCGGGAAAACGCTTCCTCAGGGCGGAAACCGACCTGAAGCCCTCGCTCAATATCAGTGGAGTTCCGGCCTCGAGCCAGTCAACCCCTGCAGCTACGGCTTTCTCCGCCACGGCTAAAGCCTTCTCTATCGTTTCGACGTCCAAAGAAACTTGGACCACGGGGTACTTGGTTTTTCCGAGCCTGATCGAAGACAAGCCCTTGCCCATCCGGTTCGGGACTATACCCAGAGGATAAATGGTTTTTCGGTAATGAGCGAGAGTTTTGGTAGGGTTACGCCCCAGGGTAGAGGATTATCTTGACCGATTCCTGCCGCTCCATGAGCTCGAACGCTTCCTTCCACCTCGATATCGGGAGCCTGTGCGTTATCAGATCCTTCACTGAAACCTTGCCGGACGCCATCTCTTGAAGCGCCCCCTCCCAATTTTTCCAGGTGTGGCTGAAGGTGCCCTGGATCGTTATCTGCCTAACCGTGATGGGGTCGAGGTCGATGCTCATCTCGCCCGCGCCGTGGCCGATCCTGGTTATCTGCCCGCCACTCCTAACCATCTGGATGGCCTGCCTCATGGCCTGCGCCGAGCCCGAGGTCTCGAAGACGACGTCCGCGCCGTACCCGCGCGAGGCCTTTCTCACCTCCGCGACCGCGTCCTCCTTCCTTACGTCGATCGCTAGGTCAGCTCCGAGCCTTTCGGCGAGCTCGAGCCGCTTCGCATCGGAGGGCAAGCCAGTGACGGCGACGAAACCGGCCCCCATCATCTTGGCCGTCTGGAGGACTAGGAGCCCTATCGGGCCCGGGCCGAGTATCGCGGCGGTGCATCCTGGTACCAGGGGAGTGCGATCAACGACCGCGTGGTGAACAACCGCAACGGGCTCGGTCAGGGCACCCTCATCGAACGACACTTTCTCTGGAAGTTCATGAACCCTGTTGGAGGGCGCTGCAACGTAGCCAGTGAAAGCTCCGTTCGTTCCGTACCCGAAGGCGACCCTCTCCATGCAAAGGTTGTACTGGCCGGTGTTGCAGAACATACACTTCCCACAGACCCTAGCGTGGGTCTCGACCGTGACCCTGCTTCCGACCTTTACGTCTCGCGCGCCCTCGCCGAGCTCGACGACCGTGCCTGAAAACTCGTGGCCAAGTATCACCGGGGGATTAAGGTAGGCGTCGTATCTCCCCCTGTAAAAATGCACGTCGCTCCCGCAGACCCCGGCAGCCTTCACCTCGACAAGGACCTGTCCGTAGCTTAGTGATGGCTTTGGAACTTCCAAAAGCTCGACGGCGCCATCGCCCAGCCTAGTCTTGACGACGGCCTTCATTCTACCTCTGGACTTTGCTTGAGACTATTTAAATTTGCGAAAGTCCTGCCTGAAGGCACCTTTGGCCTATCCGCCGTATTCCTTTATCTTCCTCCTGAGGAAGGAGGCGGAATCCCTTATCTCTTCCAGGCCGTTCAAGCCATCCTCTATCGAGATCCAGCCCTCGAAATCCACGCTTCTCAAAATCTCGAATATCTTGTCGTAATCTATCATCCCTTTGCCCACGACTCCGTGCTTCAGGATCTTCGCGTACCCGACCGAGTCTTCCATCTTCCTGAGGTCCTCGATCGTGCCGCCTTCCAGATACCTGTCGCTGGCGTGCATGCTCACGAGCCTGTGCTTGACCGCCTCTAGCAAATTTATCGGATCCTCCCCGGCTATCAAAGCGTTGGAAGGGTCGTAGTTGATCCCGAACCACTTGGATTCTATCTGGCCGATTATCTCCAGGAAAACGTCGGATTTTTGGGCGAACTCCGGGTAGGTCCAGTAGTTGTCCTTGTAATGGTTCTCCATCGCGAGTACAAGGCCGAGCTCCTCAGCGTGCGGGAGGAGAGAGCGGATCGCCGCGACGACCCACCTGACGCCTTCCTCCCTCGAAACGGATGGGTATCGCTGGCCCGAAAGTACCCTGCAAGTCCTGGCTCCGAAGAAGCTCGCGACCCGCATGACCTTGATCTCGGCCTCGATCTCCCTTCTCCTCCTAGCCGGATCCGGGTTTGTGAAATCGGGCGAGTAGCAGAACATCGGTGCTTTGAGCCCGGCGCCCTCTATGGCTTCCCTCACCCTCCGCAAGTAATCTTCGTCGAAGCTTTCAAAGAAGCCGTTGTATAGTTCGATGCCCTCCACGTCCAGGGTCCTCGCCATCGAGATCCAATCGAAGATCGTCATCGACCTTTTCACGCAAAGCTCGTCCATGAAACATTTAGGAAACGCTGCGAGGTGGATCTTCACGGTAAACTCCTTTTCCGCACGTTGCATATAATTCTTTTGACCGCCATGCGCGTAAGTTCAGTTCCCGTTGGCATTTCGTTCGAATGGTTGAGATTCCTCGAAAGAATGATCCAGCGGATTCTAAGGCTCATGCACAAACAGGTTGGAACGCATTTACAAGCGTCATTTCATTGGACGTGCCATTTGAAGGGCCTTTCCTTATTAGTTAAAATGCCGAGTGGAATCGAATTTCGACATTCTTCACTCCCCATCATTCCAATCAGTATCTGGTGAAGCATGAAGAGACTTCACATTCAGCCGAGTCATTC
>JAFNJA010000084.1:309-8624 GCA_017601265.1 Candidatus Brockarchaeota archaeon | reverse complement strand
CAGCCCACGTGTCTGGGCTGATAGCCGGGGGGCATTTCCAAGATCCGCTCAGGGAAGGAGCCGAGGTGATGTCCATGAGCACCCACAAGACACTTCCAGGGCCCCAGCACGGCGCGGTAGTGGCGGCAGAGGAGCTCGGGGAGAAGATAAAAAGGATCACCTTTCCAGGACTGGTCAGCAACCACCACCTGCACAACGTCGCTGGCTTGGCCGTAGCTCTCGCCGAAATGTTGAAGTTTGGCGAGGAGTACACCGGGAAGGTAATCGAAAACGCCAAGAGGCTGGGGCAAGAACTCTACCAAAGGGGCTTCGACGTCCTGTGCGAACACAAGGGCTTTACCCAATCGCACACGATCATCGTGGACGTCTCCAAGTTCGGGGACGGAGCAAGCATAGAGAAGGATCTTGAGGCGGCGAACATTATAGCGAACAGGAACCTTCTGCCTTGGGACAAGAGGCTCGGGCGGGACTACAGGAAGCCGGGCGGCCTCAGGCTCGGAACGTCGGAAGTGACGAGACTTGGGATGGGCGGCTCCGAGATGGCAGAGATCGCGAGGCTCGTGGAGAGGATCGTGATCAAAAGGGAAAATCCCAACTCCGTGGCAAAGGACGTAGCGGAGCTGCGTAAGGGCTTCCAAAAGGTACGCTACTGCTTCGATTCGCCGCGCGAAGCTTACGAGTACGTGGAGATAAAGTAGGAGGGGCGGCGCGCCATAAAAGGGCCGGTCGCCGGGACGAAGGCCCTCGCAAACCGAACCACGCTCGCGGAGGCTGGAACGCCCCTCGGGAAACGCGACTGACCAAAACAGATAAGAGGCTTGCAAGGCTCGAACCAAGCGTAAAACTCGGATCGAGGAGTGTTTGGCTTGGGCCACGAACGGTACTTGTACACGAAGGAACACGAATGGATCCATGCCGAAGGCGACATCGGCACGGTGGGCATAACCGATTACGCGCAGAGCCAGCTTGGCGACATAGTGACCGTCGAGCTTCCGGAGGTTGGAAGGGAGGTGAAGCAGTTTGAGAGCGTGGCGATCGTCGACTCCTTGAAGACGACCTCGGACATATACAGCCCGGCGTCCGGACGCGTCGTGGAAGTGAACAAAAGCCTTCAGGACCACCCGGAACTGATAAACCAAGATCCTTACCGCGGAGGGTGGATATTCAAGATCCGGCTGTCCAACAGGGAGGAACTTGGTTCGCTTATGACGCTAGAACGGTACGAGGCATACGTGGCGGAGGAGAAGAGGAAGAGCACGGCGCGCAGATGAGAAGCGCCTTTTTTCAGGGTGCTTTGGATGAGGTTCGTTGTCAACACAGACAAAGAACGGCGGGAGATGATGGATTCGATAGGGATCGGATCGGTCCAAGAACTTTTCAAGGACATTGACGAGGAGATCCTCCTCAAAAGGCCTCTAAACCTGCAACGCCCCCTGTCGGAACAAGAACTCTTGGAAGCGTTCTCGGAGATCAGCGGGAAGAACGCCGACACGGAAAGATACAAGTGCTTCCTGGGCGCGGGAGCCTACGACCACTTCATACCCAGCGTAGTCCCATGCCTGGTTGGCAGGTCCGAATTTTACACGGCGTACACGCCTTACCAGGCTGAAGCGAGCCAAGGGATGCTCCAGGCGATATACGAGTTCCAAACGCTCATCTGCCAACTTACAGGCATGGACGTCTGCAACGCCTCGCTTTACGACGGCGCCTCCGCCCTTGCCGAAGCGGCGATAATGGCCTCGAACGTGTCGAGGAGGGGCGAGGTCATAGCATCTTCGACGATCCATCCCGAATACAGGGAGGTCGTCAAAACGTACGTCGAAAACAGGGGCCTCGAGTTCAGGGAGGTGGGCTGGGAGGACGGCGTCACTTCCGTGACGGAATTGGCCAAAGAGGTTTCTGACAAGACCTCCGCCGTGCTCGTCCAAAATCCGAACTTCTTCGGAAACTTGGAAGATTTAGACGAAGTTGGCAAGATCGCGCACGAAAAGAAAGCCCTCTTCGTAGTCTGCGTGGTGGAACCAACTTCGCTCGGCCTCCTTAAGGCGCCCGGCGAATTCGGCGCCGACATCGCCGCGGGCGAGGGGCAGAGCCTGGGCAACAGCGTCAGTTTCGGCGGCCCCCACCTCGGCTTCCTGGCCGCGAGGCAGGAGTTCCTGCAAAAGATGCCGGGAAGGCTTGTCGGCATGACAACGGACACCGAAGGAAGGAGGGGATTCGTGATGACGCTCCAGGCCAGGGAACAGCACGTGAGGCGCGAGAAAGCCACCTCGAACATCTGCTCCAACCAGGCTCTGAACGCTTTGGCGGCGACGGTATACCTGGCCGCCCTCGGAAGGAGGGGTTTCAGGAAACTTTCCACGCTGAACGCCCAGAAGGCGAGGTACCTACGCTCCAGAGTGTTGGAGCTCAAGGGATTCGAAGCCCGATTCGAAAAACCGTACTACAACGAATTCGTCGTAAGGTGCCCGATCGACCCCCGCAAGATAAACGAGGAATTGACGAAAAGATCGATACTGGGCGGCCTGCCCGTTGGGAGGTTCTACCGGGGGCTGGAAGACTGCTGGCTCCTTTGCGCCACGGAGAAGAGCGCGAGAAAGGACATCGATCTCCTGATCGAAACCCTCAGGGGGATCTGCGGATGAAGCTGATCTTCGAACTGTCCGCAGAGGGCCGCGAAGGGGCGTCTTTGCCGGAATTGGACGTTCCGGAGCAGGATTTGGGCATCCCGGAAACGGAGCTCAGGAGCGAAATCCCTCTCCCGGAGGTCTCGGAGGTCGACGTGGTGAGGCACTACACGGCGCTCTCGCGGATGAACTTCGGCGTAGATTCGGGTTTCTATCCCCTCGGCTCATGCACGATGAAGTACAACCCGAAGGTAAACGAGGTTATAGCCGGCCTTCCGGGCTTCAAATCGGCGCACCCTTACCAGCCCGAGGAATTGAGCCAGGGCTGCCTCCAGGTGATCTACGAACTCTCAAGGGACCTCGCGGAGATAACCGGAATGGACGCGTTCACGCTCCAGCCTGCTGCCGGCGCGCAGGGAGAGCTGACGGGCCTGATGATGGCGAAGGCGTACTTCAAGAGAAGAGGCGAGAACAGGAAAAAGGTGCTGGTGCCCGACTCCGCGCACGGCACGAACCCGGCGAGCGCGGCGCTCTGCGGTTACGAGGTCGTCGAAATTCCTTCCGATCCAAGAGGCGGAGTCGACATGGTCGAGCTGAAGGGCAAGGCGACCGAGGACGTGGCGGCGCTCATGCTGACGAACCCGAACACCTTGGGTTTGTTCGAGGAAAACATACTCGAGATATCGGACATCGTGCACGGAAATGGGGGATTGATGTACTGCGACGGGGCGAACATGAACGCGATCCTGGGAATCGCCAAGCCGGGGGACATGGGTTTCGACATCGTCCACCTGAACCTCCACAAGACTTTCTCAGCGCCCCACGGAGGGGGCGGGCCCGGCTCCGGCCCCGTAGGCGTGAAGGAGCGCTTGGCGCGTTTCCTCCCGAAACCCGTCGTCCAAAAAAACGGGGGCAGGTACTTCCTGGATTACGACCGGCCGGAATCGATAGGGCGGGTCAAAGCCTTTTACGGAAACTTTTCGGTCCTCGTCAAGGCTTACGCTTACATCAGGGCCCTGGGGCCTGAAGGGTTGAAAGAGGTCGCCGAAAACGCGGTCCTCAACGCCAACTACGTCATGCGGAAGCTTGAAGGCGCCTACGAATTGCCCTACGACCGCGTCTGCAAACACGAGTTCGTGCTCTCGGGCAAGAGGCAGCTCGACTTCGGAGTCCACGCGATGGACATAGCGAAAAGGCTTATCGATTATGGATTCCATCCGCCCACGGTGTACTTCCCGCTGATCGTAAAAGAGGCGATAATGATAGAGCCCACCGAAACGGAGGGGAAGGAGACCTTGGACTCTTTCGTCGAGGCGATGCTGAAGATAGCGGAAGAGGCTGAGAAGGAACCTGAACTTCTACGCAACGCCCCAAAGACCACGCCCACGACCAGGCTCGATGCCCTGACGGCGGCAAGAAAGCCGAACCTGAGGTGGAAAGAGCGATGAAAGGAACGAAAGCCTCGCCCGCCTTCCAACCGCTCCCGGGCGCCGCGTTTTGCGGAACCGACTGGCAACTTCCGGGACTGGAACGTTTGTGGGGAAGCCACGGCAATGGGGCAAGCGCGATGGTGAGGGCCCATCCAGATGGGTCGCATCAAAACCGCGGCTGAAAAGGATGGATCGGGTAAAAAAATCGAGTTCGTCTACCCCACCAAGACCGCGGAGGTCAGCGTGACTGGGAAAGAGTGCGCACTCAGGTGCCCCCACTGCAACGCGGTTTACCTAAGAAATCTGGACAGGAAGGGTGCCAAAAGCTGCCTCGTTACGGGCGGCTGTAACCGCGATGGCGAGGTTCCACTGGTGGAGCACCTCGGCACCCTCCGAACCCTGTCGCGCAGGTACAAGCTCGTGGTACACACGGGGCTGATCAGGGAGGAGAGCGTCAAGGCGATATCCCCCTTCGTGCACGTGGCATCGTTCAACCTCTTGTGCGACGACGATACCATACGCGAAGTGTACGGCTTGGAAAAGTCAGTGGACGATTACGTAGAATCCTACCGCGCTCTGCGCAGGCACGTCAGGGTCGTCCCCCACGTCACGATTGGGTTGAAAAAGGGGAAGGTTGCTGGCGAAAGGAAGGCGATAGAGGTCTTGGACTCGTTGGGCGCCGATGCGGTGGTCTTCAACATCTTGATCCCAACTCCGGGGACCCCGTACGCGAGTTTGGAACCTCCAAGCTTGAGCGAGGTTGCCGGAATCTTGAAGGAGGCGAAGGAGAAGCTTCGAAAAACTTCGATATTCCTCGGGTGCATGAGGCCGAAAGGGGAATACAGGAAAAGGATCGACCTAATCGCCGTACAGCTCGGAATAGACAGGATCGTGGTGCCTTCAAGGAACGCCGTAAGGTTCGCGGAGGAGAATGGTTTCAAAGTGGCGAGGAGGGAAGAGTGCTGCGCCATATGAAATTCGGTGCGTCGAGGAAAGATCCGCCGCTTTCCGATCGGTGATGGCTGCCGAAGGTGAAACCCCACGTTAAGAGTCGCGATAGGCACGGCCGCCCTCCTGGGCCTGGCCAGGTTGAGGCTCGACGTGAAGCCTACGACCGCGCACCTGATGATCCCGGGAAATTGCGCATTCAGGTGCGGCTACTGCGCCCAGGCTGCGGGAAGCACCGCTCGAAACGCTTTGTCGAGGATAAGTTGGCCTACCTTTGAAGACGAAGAGGTCCTCAACTCCCTTTCAAGGCGCGAATCCCTATTCCAGAGGGTGTGCGTGCAGGTAGTGCATGGGCGCGATTGGGTTGCGCGGGCATTGGACGCGGTAAGCGCGTTGAGCTCGCTGTCGCTGCCCATAAGCTTGGCGGCAAGGCCCATGCAGGCGGACCTTGCAGAGAAATTCTTCGATGCCGGCGTCGACAGGCTCGGCCTTTCGATCGACGCCGCGAGCCCGGGAATCTACGAGGAGCTGAGGTCAGGGTGCCTCGAGAGGGACTTGTCTCTTGTGGAGGAAGCGGCCGAGAGGTTCAGGGGCAGGTTGTCAACGCACCTCATCGTCGGACTCGGGGAGCGGGAGGACGAGCTCGTAAGGGTGATGGCGAAGCTCAACCTTTCAGGCGTCAAGATAGCTCTCTTCGCCTTCACGCCGTGCCCCGGAACGAAGATGGCGAAGCACCCGGCGCCCGATTACAAAAAGTACAGGAGGGCGCAGGTCGCGCTATACCTTATAGAGCGCGGCATGGCCCGGGATTTCGAGTTCGATTCGAAGGGGCAGGTCACGTTCTTCGGCCGCGATTGGGAGGATCTGAAGCCTATCCTCGAACCCTCGGCTTTCATGACATCAGGCTGCCCGGGCTGCAACAGGCCGTTCTACAACGAAAGGCCGAGCCGCAGGATGTACAACTATCCCAGGCCGCTATCGGACGTCGAGTTCGAAGAGGAACTCCGGCTCTTGGAAAGCGCGATGGTTAAATGAGCGCGGCGCCAAAAGCGAGGGCTGGATGGAAAGCAACGAAAATGAACGCTAGACCCGCGTGGAGGCTGCTCCTGACAGGGCTTGGTGACCCTTACGTGAACATGGCGATCGACGAATCGCTGCTCTTGCACAGGAGCAGGGGTGAGAACCAACCGACGGTGAGGTTTTACGGATGGTCAACGCCAACGATCAGCATAGGTTATTTCCAAGCGATCGAGGAGGAGGTCGATCTGGAAAAGGCCGCGGCGCTTGGCGTCGCCTACGTGCGCAGGATAAGCGGCGGGGGCGCGGTATTCCACGATAACGAGGTCACGTACAGCCTCGTGGTGTCGGAGGACGATCCTGCGATGCCCCGCGACATCCAGGAGTCGATAAGGCTGATCTGCATGGGGGTGATCGAAGGCCTGAAGGGACTGGGCATAGAGGCAAAGTTCAAGCCCGTTAACGACGTGTTGGTTGACGGCAAGAAAGTCTCCGGCAGCGCGCAGACGCGCAAGCACCACACGATACTGCAGCATGGAACCGTTCTATTGGACGTGAATTACGAAGAAATCCTCTCTTTGCTGAAAAGGTCCGCGAGGAAGATGAAGCGTAGGACCGTCGAAGAGTTGAAGGAGCACGTGGCCGGCATCAACGGAATCTTGGGGGCGGATGTGAGCCAAGGGCGCCTGGTGGGGGAACTCGCCAAAGGTTTTGGGGTTGCGCTGAACGTGAACCTCGTGGAGGGGACGTTGACTGAGAGCGAACAAAAACTGGCAGCCCACCTCGCGGCAAGCAAGTATTCGACGAGGGAATGGAACCATAGGCACTGAGCGGGGTTGAGTGGAAACGGTGAAGGACGCCGTAATAATCGGAGGGGGCCCGGGAGGTTACGCGGCAGCGATCAAGATAGCCCAGCTTGGCGGTGAGGCCGTCATAGTCGAAAAGGGGAGGCTCGGAGGGGTTTGCGCTAACTATGGGTGCATACCCACGAAAGCTATGCAGGCCAGCGTGAAACTTCTTGAACGCCTAAGGAGGGCCGAGAGGTTCGCGATCCATCTCGAGAATGAATCGATCAGTTACGCGGAGATCGTGAAAAGGAGGGAGCGGCTGGTGGACGCGTCGGTCAGGGGCATCGAAAGGCTCCTCGACAGTTATGGAATACCCGTAGTTATGGGGGTGGGCGAGCCCCTGTCCAAAAGCTCCGTCAAAGTTTCCGAAGGAGGCCAAACGAGGAGGATCGAAGCAAAGAACGTCGTGTTAGCTACCGGCTCCTTGCCTCAAGGGATGCGGGAACTGGAGTTCGACGGAGAGAGGGTCTTGACCAGCGACGATATGTTGGCGCTCAACGCTCCGCCGGAATCCTTGACCATCGTCGGAGGGGGCGCCGTCGGCTTGGAGTTTGCAACGATCTTCAAAGCCCTAGGGACGAGGATAACCGTGCTGGAAAAGATGGAACGCATCCTTCCATCGGAGGATTGGGAAGTGTCCGAATTCATGCGAAGGAGGATGGGCCGCGCCGGGATCGAAGTCATGACTGGTTGCCAGGTGAAGGGGCTCGGGAGGGACGGCTTGGAGGTCAAGACAAGGGAAGGGACCAAAGCGATCTGGTCGGAGAAGATCCTCGTGGCCATCGGACGGAAACCCCGCATAAATCCCGGGGAACTCGCAAGGTTGGGGGTCAAGTTTTCCGACCGAGGAATAGAGGTCGATCGGAGGATGGAGACGAACGTGAAAGGGATCTATGCCGTGGGGGACGTAACCGGGCAACCTTTCCTGGCCCACGCCGCGTTCGCGGAAGGCATGGCGTGCGCTCGGAACGTTATGGGGGGAGAAGCGAAGATAGACCTCGGAAAAGTTCCAAGCTGCGTGTACACAATTCCCGAGGCAGCGAGCGTGGGGATCAAAACTGGCGGGATCGAGGAGGAAAGCGGGTACAAAGTGGGGAGGTTCCCCTTCGCGGCAAACGCTGAAGCCAGGGCCTTGGATGAAACGGAGGGATTCGTGAAAGTCCTGGTAGACAGGGAAAGCAACGCGCTGGTCGGAGCCCACGCGGTAGGTCCCGCGGCGGCCGAGATCATAGCGGCGGCAACCGTGGCGATCGCCCTCGGAGCCGACGCAGGGAAGATGAAGGAGTGCGTCATCGCCCACCCGACTGTAACGGAAGCGCTCATCGAGGCGGTTCGCGACGCTGACCGGGAAGCCCTGCACGCGCCCGGAAAAGACCTTTAAGGCCTAGCGGGATCGATGCCACTTCCTGAAGTGCTCCCACCCGAGAGGCTCTACCTTCTCGGTC
>JAFNJA010000084.1:0-295 GCA_017601265.1 Candidatus Brockarchaeota archaeon | reverse complement strand
GCGATCGGAACCTCGCAAACCCTGAAGCCGACGCCGCTCATCTCAGAGAGTTGGTGGAGCGACCTGGCCAGGCCGTCGCTGCAATCCATGCACGCCGTAACGCCGCGCGCTTTCGCTGCGGCCAAACCTTCCCTCATCCTTGCGCTGGGCGCGTAAACGGCCCTCAAGGCGGCTTTTTTGACTCCGGTTGGCGCTTCGAGGCCTTCAAGCAGGATCTTGTACCCGACGCTCGTAAGGCCGAACTTGCCAGTCACTGCCAAAACGTTCCCGGGTTTGGCGCCGCTCCTCCTCAGGA
>JAFNJA010000083.1 GCA_017601265.1 Candidatus Brockarchaeota archaeon | reverse complement strand
TGGGGGTACTGCACCAACGTTTTGGCGTGGGAGTTATGGAACGAAGTCGAGCTGACGGACGGTTACGACTTCGGCGCCGTCTCGGTTTGGCACGACGTGATTGCGAAATACATGAGGGAAATCGACCCTTACGGGCACATGGTAACAACCAGCTCGGATCCGCGCTTCGGGAGCCTGGATTCGATCTCGTTCGTTACGGTGCACAGGTACGGCCCCGAGTCTTTCAAGGACATAGCCGGCGGAGTGCAAGAAATGGTGAAGGAACTTTCTGCCAGGTACGGAAAGCCCGTAATGGTCACCGAGTTCGGGGCGGATTGGAGGTGGTTCGGCGATCCCTACACCTACAAAGACGTGGAAGGGGTCGAGATTCACGAGGGGATATGGTCCTCCATAATGTCCGGCTCGCCGTCCTCGGCCTTTCTTTGGTGGTGGGATTCTTACGTCCACCCCTATGATCTTTACTACCACTTTAAAGCCCTAAGCGAATACCTCGAGGGCATCGATCCGGCGAAGGCGAGGTTCGACTACCTCCGGGCCAAGTTGGTTCTTTCGCCCCCGGAGGGGAAGGGGGACTTGGCGGACTTAACGGTTTATCCCGGGCTCGGGTGGGCCAGGCCCGAAGCAAACCGCTTCTACGTCGGTCTCGACGGGAAGGTGGGCAACGTTTCGCAGCTCTCCCAATTCGTGCACGGGAGGGCCCATCCGGAGCTGAGGAACAACCCCACCTTCGTGGTGAACTTCCCATTCGGCGGGGAAGTGGTCGTGCACGTTAATTCGGTGGCGATTTCGGGCGCGATCCTCGAGATTTACGACAACGGCTCATTGGTCAAGTCTGCAGCTCTTCCGGACTTGGATCGAAAGAACGACGCGTCCGCGAAAGAATATGACGAGTTCGTGAAGGCTTCGCTCTTGCCCGGAACTCACGAGATAAAGCTTGACAACTCGGGCGGGGACTGGCTATCCGTAGATTACGTGAAATTCACCTTCGCGATGATGAAGGGGGCAAAAGCAAGGATCATCGGCCTGAGTAACGGGACGCTAGCGCTCGCTTGGATCCAGAACTCCGAGCATAACTGGTGGAACGCGGTCAACAACGTAACGGTGGAGCCGATCGGGGAAGTCGAGTTTGAACTCTCCGGGTTCGTTGATGGAGAGTACGTGGTTGAGTGGTGGGACACCTACATCGGAACCATCTTGAGGCGCGAGGAGGCCGAAGCTTCTGGGGGGAGGATCCGCCTAAGCGTCCGGGGGTTGGAGAAGGATTTGGCTTTCAAGATATACGTTGAGCACAGATCGCCTGCGGGGCAATACCTGACCCATCCATAGCGTTCTGGAAAGGCAAGGAACGGCCAAGGCCCCTGTTTCGGCCTCGCTCGATCATCCGCTAAACATTTAGCCACGTCCGTGCGCAGTGAGCCAACATGGGCAACGCTTACGCGAGGTTGAAACGTTTAACCTCCTCAAGGAAAGGAAGGGAAGTGGGAGTCGAGAGATACTCCGAGGAGCTTAGGCGGTTAGCCAGGAGCGCTGGCGACGAGCGTTACTTAAAGTCCAAGGAGAGGCTATTCAAGGCCCTTGGCAACTCGATGAGGCTGAGGATGATCAAGATGATGGCCGCCAGGGAGCTGTGCGTTTGCGAGATGATGGTTGCGCTTGGCCTGACCCAACCCAACGCGTCGCACCACTTGAACATCCTTGAGCGAGAGGGCATAGTCAAGAAAAGGCGCGAAGGGAAGTGGTTATACTACCGCCTTAGCACGCCGAAGATTTTGGAGCTCGTAGACGGCATCTCAGTCAAATGAAGCCCTTCGATGCGGGCGGACTCATGACGGCGGGTGCCGTTCGGTCCGCCGTTCAATTCGGTTGCACGGGCGGATTCTAAAGTGCCGCATTCTGGCAGCTTTGCCGGTTCGATTTCTCCGACTATGCCCATGCCCATCAGAAGCTCATTTCAAACGTGCTTGGATCTTCCTTAGGTATTCCAAATCCATTTTGAGTTTCGAGGCCGTATCCTGCTCCGAAAAATCTTCGAGGGAGAGATACCCGCGGTAGCCGACGGCCCTCAGGTTTGACATGACCTGTTCCCAATCAACTATTCCTTCATCAAGCTTTGCCGATTCCGCTTTCCATTTTCCTCGCGAATCCTTTAGCCACGCCGAGTTCTTTACGTGGACGTGGCGCAGGTATTTCCCGAGCAACTCCATCCCCATCTTCCATTGCTCGTAACCCTCGTAAACCATGTTACCCGGGTCGTAGATGACGCCCACGTGCTCCGGGTCGAAGTTCGATACTATCCGGTGCGCGAGGCCCGCGCTGGGCATGATGTTCCCCATGTGGATCTCGAGCAATGCCGCGACGCCGTTCTCCTTGGCGATCCCTTCGACCTCTTTCACGTTTCTAACGGTCTCGGCGTACAAGCGGTTGTAGTCCACCGTTCCGTCGTACCTGGGGGCGCCGACCCGTATGCAGGGGCATTCCATTATGCTCGCAGCCTTCGCGACCTTCGCGATCTCCCGTTGTTGGTCCACACCCAAGTACGTGGCCAAGCAACAAACCTCGAGCCCGTTTCGATCGGCGAGCGACTTTACTTCGGGAGCTTTTTCGAAGATGGAACCAAGGTCCAGAGTGCTTCTGTTGTACCCCCAGTAGGAAGCTTTCTCCCCCCTTCTTTCGGCGAACTTTTCGACCCTCCATTCGACGCCGTCGAAACCCATCTTTCCGAGAATGCTCGCCGTTTCCTCGGGCGAGTATTCCGGCATCATGACCGTGAACACGCTGAACTTCATGGCCTTCCTCCGCTTCCCGCGCAACCTCGGTATATATGGTAGTTGGAACCGGTTTGCCGCGCGGACCGCAAGGCGGCAGCCGGATCAGGGAGGCGCTGGAAACCTTGGGGAAAGTGCAACCCCTATAACGCGCGCTTAAAGGGGTTGGGGGATGGTCGAATGAAGAGGATCGCGGTCGTGACCAGCGGCGGGGACGCTCCGGGGATGAATGCCGCCATCAGGGCAGTCGTGAGGACTGCGCTTTTCCACGGCCTCGAGGTCTTGGGGGTCGAGAGGGGGTACAAGGGGCTGATAGAAGGACAGGTCGACGAACTGACGAGGAGGTCGGTTAGCGGCATCGTCAACCTCGGGGGCACGGTGTTGAAGACGGCGAGGTGCGAGAGAATGAAGGCCAGGGAAGGGGTCGCGAAAGCCGTTGAGACTCTCAGGAAGAACGGGATTGAGGGGGTCGTGATAATCGGGGGAGACGGGTCGCTTCGGGGGGCGTGGAAGCTTTACAAGGCGAGCGGGATACCGGTGATCGGAATCCCGGCCTCGATCGACAACGATGTTGCTGGCACGGATTACACGATAGGGTTCGACACCGCGGCCAACACGGCGCTAGAAGCGATAGACAAGATCAGGGACACAGCGACATCCCACGAGAGGGTGTTCATAATAGAGGTGATGGGAAGGAACAGGGGGTTCTTGGCGCTCCAAGTTGGGTTGGCAGCCGGAGCCGAGTTCATCCTTGTCCCGGAGATAAGGTACAGCCTGGGAAAAATCTGCCGCGAACTCGAGGAAGCGCGCAAGAAGGGGAAGAGGTCGAGCATCATAGTGATGGCGGAAGGGGCTGGCGATTCCTCGGAGGTCGCGCGCGAGATAGCGAGGAGGACGGGGTACGAGGTTCGCGTCAGCACCCTCGGGTACGTGCAGAGGGGAGGGCCGCCCACCGCGTTTTCGAGGCACCTCGCGAGCGTGTTCGGCCACGAGGCGGTGAGGCTTCTGATCAAGGGCAGGGGAGGGCTGATGGTGGGAATGGAGCGCGGTAGGGTCGTCGCGCACAGGCTCGATTACGCCTGGAGGGGGAGGAAGAAGCTGGACAGGAAGCTTTACCGCTTGAACGCGATACTGGCGACATAGGTCCTTGGGCAGCGTCGGGAAAAGCGCGCGAAGGGGCTCCGGCTCGAGCTCCATTCGACAGAGCTGGAGGCGCGCGTCCAAGTGAAAGCGTTCCGTTTCGAGGCCTTAAAAACTAACCTTTCGTGCGTCTGATGTGGATTTGGAGGATCGTGCGGCAAACTCATCGCGCCCAACCTTGCGCGACGCAACGCATAAGAATGCATATCTCGACGGCGGGTATCGATGGAAGGGATAAAAAGGCCAGCATTTGTTCTCGCGTTGGTCCTCGCGTCGCTCCTGGCGTTGACGGCTCTCCTTATCGGCACCGGACCCGTGCGCCACCGCGGCCCTTGGAGGATCTTCCCCCGGGACGTGGCTCACTGGTTCGGTTGGGCCGGGGCGGTCCTTTTGGGCGCTTCGGCATCCTACTCCGCGCTAAAGAGGGGATTCCCGGGGAACGTGAAGTCATGGCTGGCAGTTCACTGCATACCTGGAATTTTATCGCTCCTGGTGACCGGCATCCACTTGGCCAACAGGGTCGCTTACGCGAGGCCCCAGCACTTCCTGAGCTTCTTCACCTTTGTCCTTATGGCGACGATCGTTGTCAGTGGAATCGTGGGAAGGTACGTCAAGACCAAGTTTTTGAGAGGGTACTGGAGGACCCTGCACATTCCCCTGACCGCGATCTTTTACTTGACGCTCGGAATCCACGTCCTCGAGAAGGTGGGGATACTTTAATGCTGGAGTGGACGCGGTAGAAACGAAATCGACGCCCGTCGCTGCCAAGAGCCCGGCGAACTTTCCGTACTGATCCGCGCTGGAACCGTTCGACAGCCCGATCGCGGGGATGCCGGCCTTGATGATCCTCCGCAGTTGCTCGACGCCATGGACGGTGTTCCTCCAAGAGATATCGGTCGGCATGTCCACGTATGTCGGGGCATCCCAGGCGACTACGAAGAAGTTGCACTCGAGCGCGAACCTGAGGAAGTCGAGGAAGTAAGCCTCGCTCATCACGTACTCGTCGGGCCCTATGCTCGGGAGGCCGATCTTGCCATCGGATCGGAGGGTTTTGCGTATGCCCCATCTTCTGTAGAATGTCGCGCCCTGCCCCAGATCTCGGGGGACCAGGATGCCCCTCGCCGGCAGGTTGGCGCAGCTCCTGAAGTCCATGAGGAGATCAGGGGGATGGCGGCAGGCGTTTGTAACGATGTGGATAAGGTTTCGTTCGCCACGCAGCATAGACTTTCGCGCTTCATGTCGAGTGGCATCCGCATATCGATAAGCTAAGCAAGGTAGTAAATGAGCGGCGATAGATCAAGTTATCTCTGACCGACTCGAGGGCGGTTTTGTTTAGAAGCGGGCCCGGTGGGATTTTTGGGCCAACGTCCGTTGCGGACAGTGCGAACCCATGGCGAACAGGTGGCCCCGCCGGCGTCCTTTTCGCGCGAAGCCGGTTAAGAGCCTGCCACTCTACCTGACTCTTCCGATGTCCGAGCCGCGCTTTTCGGTTCGACCCGGATCGTCTGAGTTACGGGCCCCGCGTTTTCGGCCTGTTTTTCCGATTTAAATCTTGCTTGTACCAATCAGGCCGATTGCGGAGCGGAATGGTGATGGGATGGGCGGTACAGGCGCCATGCACCTTTGCTCTTCGCCGATATGTCCTGAACTTGGGGCGGGGCGCGGAGCGGATGGCTGATAGGTCCGCCGCGTTAACGAGCTTAGTTTCTTCAAAGTTTTTTGGCCCGCCGTTTTAACTGAAATACGTTCTCGAAGCTCGCTTGGCTTTGCGCGGCGGGCGTAGGGCCCTGCTATCGCGGAGAAAAAACCTGCCCGCGTTCGAGGGGCACGTGAAATATTCTGAAGCTTTTTTGGGGCATTTGAACCATTCTGAACTATTATGAACCTTATTTTTCCTCATTTCGCCCGGAAAGGGTTATTCGGTCTTAACGGGAGGCATTTAGCATGCGCGCGAAGCGCGCGGTTGGAAAAAGGTGAAGAAGATGGTTGAGTTGATTGCCGGAAAAAAGGCTCTCCTTACGCGCGTCGCTTGCTTGGTTCTGCTCGTTGCGATGGTGCTGCCTGCGTTCAACTTGGTCGGCGCGAGGGGCCAAGAACCTGCCGATCCCACAATTAGCACGGACATCACGGACGAGCCTGAGTACGCAGCTGGCGAAACTGTAGTCTTTGCCATTTCCGGATTCGAGGCCGGAAACTATCGTATTGATATATCGCTCAAGGTTGACGGGGAACTTAATCTCTTCGCGAGCCTGGATTTCACTTACGATTCCGACGGGATGCAAGTGGAATGGCAGATACCGTACGACGCCGAGAACGGGACGTACGTTGCCCAGGTATACGCTGCAGGGGGCGACGGGGAACCGCTAGCCTCGGTTGAGTTCGACGTACGTTCGGGCGCGGGCGAGAGGCTCGGTGCCCTTGCGGGCGAGCTTGAAGGGCTGGAGGAACTGGTGGCATCTTCGGAGATCGAAACGGCGGAAAGTTTGCTGGCCAGCCTGTCGAACTGCATCGCGAAGGTGGAGGCGGCCGTCGAACTTCTCGACGAGGACGGGCACGCAGCCGCCAACCAGCTCAGGGCGGCTAGGAACATGCTCACGGCATTCGTGCACAAAGTACTGGCGCAGTCGGGCAAGAGCATAGGCGAAGATTTGGCCGCTGAACTTGTCGAAAGGGCATTCGAGTACATTCAATTCATAGACTCGATGATCGAATCGACCCTCGTCCCGCTTGGAAAGAAGCTTGCGTTAAACGTCGGGAAAACCTTGGCCAAGCAGGAGATGCACATGGCAAGGTTCATGGTTAGGGTCAGGTTGGAAGAGTGCGTGACCAACGAGGAGCTCCTTTCCCTGCTTAATTCGACGCAAGCGCAGCTTTACAGGCTCCTGGAGCGGGCGAGGATCAGGACGCGGCTCATGCAGGGCCTCTTGGACAACGGGACGGTCGATTACCAAACGCTCGTCATGGAGCTCGAAGGAAGCAACGATACGGTGAACTTCGTAAAAGCGGTGGCGGAACTCCTGTCCGAAGAACTTGAAGAGCTCAACCAGACGAGGCCCGGACTGGGCAAGCACCTCGGCCAATTCATGAAGGCCGCCAAAGCTCTAGTGGGCAACTGTTCTGAGTTGGAAAGCAGCTTCGGAGAACTGGCCTCAAAGGGCAAGTCGCGCGGGCAAGGCAAGGGGCAACAGGGCGGGGATAATGGCGGAGGGCAAGGGAAGGGCAAAGGCAAGGGCGGCGAAGGCGAATCGAACGGCGGCGGGGACGGAGGCGGCGGGAAAGACGGAGGCAATGGCGGAGGGCAAGGGAAGGGCAAAGGCAAGGGCGGCGAAGGCGAATCGAACGGCGGCGGGAATGGCAAACAGGGGCGCGGGAGCCGGAAGAAGGAGTAGAAGGAGTAAAAGGAGGAGGTGAAAATGTTCGGCGTGAAATTCACGAAAAGGGACGTGGTTGACTTTAACCTCTGCTTCGTGGCTGGCGCGATGATGATCTTGAGCATACTTGTCAGGCTGGAGAGCGTTTGGAAGCCCGCCATAGTCGGGGCATCGACGATCATCGCGGCGCTCGCGGTCGTTGAGGCAGGAGTTCCAAACAAGAGGCGCGCCAAGATGGCGGCGCTCAAGCGCTGAAACGTTCGCGCTTCCAAGACGGCGGCGCTGGGCGCCACCGGTTTTCGCGCTTGATGCCGACCCGCGCCCAACATTCTTTAAGCTTTTTTCATTTATTCAGGCTTTTTTGACACGGAAAGGTTAAGTCCCCGCCGCTCCAAAACGAAAGCGCGTGCGAGATTGGCCTGGCCGTCTAGGCGGATCCCCGTTCCGAATCCGGGAGCGACAGCGCTGCTCCTATTTTTACTCGCCTCGCTGCCGCATTTCCCCAAGGTCGCGGCCGCCGGCCAGATCGAGATAGCCAACGCGAGCACCTCGTACAGGATAGAGCTCTACGCCAACCGCTCCGCCCTCTGGCAGATAACGTACAGCGTCCCCCTGCTCGATTCGGAGGATGTTGCGCTTTTCGCCCAATACGTCCAAAACTTCACCGCTTCGAAACAGGAGTTCGTCGACGCTTTCGAGCAGCGGATGGCCCAGATCGTGGAGCAGGCGGCCGACCTGACGGGGCGGGAAATGTACGCGGTTAACTTCGATTCGTGCGCGGCGATCGTCAACACGCCGACCGTCTCGAGGGGCACGGTGACATACCTACATGGGGGACGTCTTCGAGGGAGGGCTTTACCTCTACGGGAACGACTCGATAACGGTCATCCCCCCGCCCGGATACAGGGCGGATTACGTCTCCCCGAAACCGGACGCTTTCGGGGGTTCGATCACGTGGCACGGGCCCAGAAACTTCCCTTCCGGAGAGCCGGCTGCGGAGTTCCTGAGCATGGAGACGAAGCTCTACGTCGAATTCGGGAACCGTGAGGCGGCCGAAGGGGAAGAGGTGGTCGTCCTGGGCAGGATAGAGCCCCCCTTGGCGGTACCTGTCGTGATAACCTACACGAAGCCGGACGGCGCCACTTTCAACCAGGTGGTAACGGCGACGTCCGCCGGATCGTTCGCGACGAAGGTGTTGGTGGACGAAGCGGGCGTTTGGCACGTCCAGGCAACTTGGTCCGGCAACGCGGAGTACTTGGGAAGCGCGAGCCAGAAAGCGCCGTTGGAAGTTAGGCGGTCCTCCAACTTTTTCTGGCTGGTCCAGTACGCCCTTCCACCCGCGGCCGCCCTGGCGGCAATAGTGCTTTTTGCCAGG
>JAFNJA010000082.1 GCA_017601265.1 Candidatus Brockarchaeota archaeon | reverse complement strand
CGCATTTTTGGGATCTTGCTCACTTTAGAAGAAAACCACCTGCAACCGAGGTACTTCTCGAGGAACGTGTAAGTTCCGTACATCGTCCCCCTCCTCCTTCCGCCGGCGATCACGAGCCGCCTCCCGCGCGTCTTGATGGCGAACCCTTCTTCCCCCAACCTCGGGAGATCCATGCCGAGGCGAAGATCCGCGAAACGCCCGCTTTCCCCGACGAGGATCTCGCTCTCGGTTTCCTTTTCCTTGTCGTCGACCAAGTTGAAATCTGCAGAGGAGATGGCGTTCAGGAAGATCTTCAGCTCGACCGCGGCGTGTCTTTCGGACGCCGAGCACGAACTGGAAACGACGATGTTGTAATCGGTCTTGCCGTCCTTCGCCAGCGTTATGGCTTCCATGCCTCGCTAAGACGACTTAGCAACATATAAAATGAGTTGCCATTTAACCTGGTCGCGCGGATGTCTAGAAAATGCCAAGCATCGGGGCAATAATCGAGCGATGGGGGATCGAGTGCGTCATACTCGACCTCGACGGAACCCTCGTTGACACCCTGGGGATCCACGTGGAAGCGTTCGTCAGGGTAGCCAAAGAGATCGGCGCCGACGTCCCGGTGGAACTCATCGAGCAAAACATGGGGCGGACGGCCGCGGACGTCCTGCGCGCGATCGTGCCCGAAATAAGCGAATCGGAGCTCGCTTTCTACGCAAAGAGGAAGGAGGACGTCCTCGCCCAATTGCTGGGGGAAGTCCGCCCGCTCCCGGGCGCGGCGGAGCTCCTCAAGGAGCTGAAAAGGCTCGGCCTGCCCGTAGTTCTGGCTTCTTCGACGACCTTGGAAAACGTCGAGAAGATCTTGAAAGCTTCCGGCTTGGCGGGCTTCTTCGAGCGGATGGTCACGGCCGAGGACGTCGCCGAGGGCAAACCCAATCCCGACGTTTTCGTCAAGGCCGCCGCCAAGGGGGGCGCTTCGACCAGCAAAAGCTTGGTGATAGGGGACTCGATCCACGACGTTGCCGCGGCGATGGCCGCGGGCTGCTTTACCATAGCGGTGGCTTCGGGAAAGCACACGGTAGATCAATTGCGCGGGCTAAAGCCCAACCTGGTCGCCAAGGAATTGGCCGAATTGCTTTAGGCGCCTGGACGGAAGATTACCCGCAAAATCGCGAGCCGCGGAGTAATGGGCGGCGTCCAAGGCAATGTTAAAAATCCAGATTCCCTTGGTTGAAACTTATCGCGCACTAGTGTTCCGTTCGAGGTAAAGGGGCGCGCAAGCAGGCGCGGCTCACAACCAGCCTTTGAGCGTTTCTTGGCGGTTGCCGTCCAACTTTATGAACGGCAGAGCCCTTCCGAGCACGACCCCTGCCTCCGCCAGCTGCCTCCTCGACCGGATCCTCACGCCTTTCCTTTGGAGCGAAAGGATCCTGTTGGCGCTTTTTGGACCGATCCCCGGGACCCTGAGGAGCTCCTCCCTGCTGGCGTCGTTGACCTCCAGGGGCCTTTCCAAGCGCAATCGAGCCAATGCGATCTTCGGGTCCCTGTTCGGCAGGAAGTCTCCAACCAGGGCCTCAAGTATCTCTTCCATAGGGAAACGGTAAACCCTGTACAGCCAATCCACCTGGTAGAGCCTGCGTTCCCTCCAGGAAGGGGCCGCTCTCCTATCCTGGAGCCTCGTGCCCGGAACAGGTTCGAAGGCGGAGTAGTGAACCCGCCTCACGGACGCCTCTTCGTAAAGCTTTCGCATCCGGTCGACGATTTCCCGGTCGGTTTCTTCCGCGGCTCCGACGACTAGCTGGGTCGCCTGGCCTCCTGCCGGGCGAGGAGCCAATTCCTTGACCCAAGCCTGCCTCCTGAGTATGTCTATCTCGTAGTCCTTTGTCGTCGACACCTCCGCAAGCCTGCTTCCGCTCGGTTCTTCCACGTTCAGGCTCACCCTGTCCGCGAGGTCGACGGCCCTCTTAACCTGGTAGCGGCTGGACCCCGGGAGTATCTTGAGGTGGACGTACCCTTTGTACGCGTACCTCGCCCTCAGGATCTCGACGGCCTGGATCATCTCGTCCATCGTGGACTCTTGGTCCGCCCCCATCGCCGAGCTCAGGAAGAGGCCCTGCACCATCTTTCTTTGGTGGAGTTGGTTGAAGACCCTGGCGAGTTCCTCTGGCGTGTAGCTGTAAGTCTCCCTTGATCGGTTTGAGTTGATGCAGTAGGCGCAGTCCGAATTGCAGGCGTTGGTGTATAGGGTTTTCAATAGCGTGCAAGAGCCCCTGGGGGTGGCCGCGCGGAATGCCCCGGACGCGGCTATGGACTCGAACAAGTTTTGCCCGGAGTTTGACCAGCCGCAATTGTCCCTTTCGGTCCCCTCGCCCAACGTCCAGACCTTTTCAAGTTCAAGTTCCTTGGCGCCCCCGTTGCGTTCCGAATCGCTTCCTTTTTGGAAGCCGAATCCGGTCGTTCTTTGGGCCTCCGAATCCGCGGCATCCCACCTCCCGAGTCGGCACAGGGCAGCCAGTTTTCTTGAATCGGTCATGCAAACGGTCCCCCGCTGCGCGGTTCGCATCGCTGCAGGCGGAAAGGCCCTCAGGCCTCCAGCTTAGGCAGCGCCACCGTAGGAATAAGGGTTGCAGCGCCTCCTGGGGGAGGGGTTGGTCTAAACGGAGGCCGTAAGTTCAGAGCGATTTTTGCGGGCGGTCGAGGTTTCAGCCTCGCATGGGCCTCCAGCCAAGGTCAGGAGAGCATCGGTTGCGGGTACGTTTATAGGCCAAGCGGTGACGCAACAGCTGGCGAATCGCTTTGGCTCGCAAGTCCATCATCGTCATCGGGGCTGGAATCGCCGGATTATCAGCAGGATGCTACGGGCAAATGAACGGTTTCCGTACCAGGATATTCGAGATGCACACCTCGCCTGGAGGGCTCTGCACGTCGTGGCGCCGAGGGAGCTACACGATAGATGGTTGCCTGCAATGGCTCGTAGGAACCGCGCCAAGCTCGGGCCTCTACAGGATCTGGGAGGAGCTTGGCGCAACGCGGGGGAGGAGGTTCGTCAACCACGAGGAGTTCGTGCGCATCGAGGGCGTGAACGGCAAGACCTTCATCCAGTACAGCAACCTCGACCGATTGGAACAGCACATGCTCGAGATGTCGCCGGAAGACGAGAGTTCCGTGAGGAATTTCATAAACAGCGCGCGCGAATTCGTGCGGGCGGAGGCGCCCGTTGAAGGGAACGAGAACCGCGGCGCAACGAGCAAGCCAACCATTGAAAAGCTTCAGGAAAAGTGGGGAGGGAGGGCGATGGGCGAATTCAGCCTCTCGATCAAGAGCCCCGCGCTTCGCGGGATTTTCGAGAGCCTTTGGCACCCGAGCGCTCCAGCTTCTTTCTTCCTCATGATCCTTTCATTTTTGCACAAGGGCGAGGTCGGTTACCCAGTCGGAGGGTCCCTCGCGTTTTCGCGCTCGATAGAGCGCCGTTACTTGGAGCTGGGCGGAGAGGCCCGCTACGGCTCGAGGGTTGCGAAGGTGCTGGTAGAGGGCGGCCGCGCCGCAGGGGTCAAGCTGGAGGACGGGAGCGAGCACCGCTCGGACTACGTCATCTCGGCTGCCGACGGGCACGCCACGATCTTCGACATGCTGGACGGCAGGTACGCGGACAGCGAAATCCGAGGCTACTACGAACGCCTTCAGCCCTTCCCTCCCTTGCTGCACGTGGCTTTGGGCGTGGACCGCTCGTTTGAAGATGTGCCGCCCGTGGCGAACGGCATATCTTTCCCACTCTCAAGCGCTATAAAGGTCGCCGGCACGGAGTTCCGCCGGCTCGGCGTCTTGGTATACAATTTCGACCCGACCTTGGCTCCGCCTGGAAAGACCGTCTTGAAGGTCATGCTCCCCTCAGATTACGATTATTGGAAAGGGCTGCGCGAGCGCCCGGACCTGTACAGGTCTGAGAAGGATCTTGTAGCCGACCGGATCGCCTACGCCTTGGACGAGCGCTTTCCCGGGCTCGCCGACCGGGTCGAGATGCGCGACGTTGCAACGCCCGCCACGTTCCACCGCTACACCGGGAACTGGAGGGGGTCCTACGAAGGGTGGATGCTGACGCCGGAGAGCGCCGGCCTGCAGATGAGGAAAACCCTTCCCGGCCTCGACAACTTCTACATGGCTGGGCAGTGGGTCGAACCGGGCGGAGGCGTGCCCACTTCCGCCATTTCGGGCCGCAACGCCATAAAGATGGTCTGCGAACGCGAAAAAGTGCCTTTCTTTTCAACAGTTCCGTGAAGCTGGGTAACTGCGGGATCGCGTTTCAAAAAGCTTAAGCTGGTTTCGATGCCGGACCCGATCGCATGGTTCGAAAGCAGCTTTCGGCCACGGGAAATTCAGACGGCTTGGGTTTCGCGGCGGTCGTCCTAGCTGGCGCGTGCTTCGGGTCTTCGGGGATCTTGGCCAAAGTGACTATGTCACACGGCCTGAGCCCTTTGAGCGCCGCCAGCTACAGGTTCGCGATCGCCTCTTTCGCGCTCCTGCCCGCAGTGCTCGCCCTCGGCCCTCGCCGTTTCTCGGTTAGACCTGTCGACGCCCTCATGCTTGGAGCCCACGGATCGGTGGGCGTCTCGGTGGGGATATTGCTGTACTTCCAAGCCATAAATTCGATCTCGGCTTCGCTTGCGATCCTGCTGCTCTACCTGCACCCCGTCTTCACGCTTGTTGCGGCCAAGCTGGTTCTGGGGGAAAGGGTGACGGCGGCTAAATCGCTTTCCGCGGCCGCGGTCCTCGCTGGCTGCCTGCTCTCCGTCAACGGGTTGGGGGCCGAGGCCTGGCCGAGCGCTTCAGGCTTGGCCTCCGGAGTAGGAGCTGGGTTGGCCTATTCCTTCTACACGGTGTTTGGAAAGCTCCTCATGGAGAGGCGGGGAATCGGGGCCCAAACCGTCACAGTCTACTCGATTTTTTACGCGGCAGCAAGCCTGGCGGCGATCCAGGGGGCGTTGTACGGTTTTCAGCCGATCGGTGGCGCTGAAGCTTGGCTATCGCTCGCCGGCCTTGCCGCCGTGCCCACCTTGCTCGCGTTCGGCCTGTATTCTTTCGGCTTGAAGCGCGTTGACGCGGGCAAGGCCGGAATAACGGGCACGGTCGAAATGGTTTCGGCTTTGGCCCTCGCGTTCGCGTTCTTGGGCGAAAGGTTGGGTTTCGCGCAGTGGATCGGGGCGTCGATGGTGTTGTGCGGGGTTTCGATCATGCATGCTGACGCTCGGGTGAAGCTGAAAGCGGGCATCCGCTGGAGGCGCCAACGGGATTTTTCACGATCCGGAACGGATTCGCTTCCCCAATCTTTCGAAAAAGTCAGAGACTAGGGCGAGCGACTTTTCCAACCGCCCGGCGTCCGAGCCGTAGCCTATCCTCACGTAGCCGTCCATGAGAAAGTGGTCGCCAGGAACAATCAAGACGCCCTTCTCCCTCACCAACCGTTCGGCGATCAAGGTCGAGTTTTCGTTTACGCTGTATTTGGCAAAGGAGACGGCGCCCGCCTTGGGCTTCTCGCACGCGAAAATTCCGGAGTGCCTTCCAAACCACCTTTCCAAGATCGACCAATTGCTGGTGAGCAGCCTCCTGGTTCTCGAGAGAATCCTCGCCTTGTTGTCCGCCTCTAGGGCCAGGCTGGCCAAGAAATCGCTCGCCGCGGAGACGCATATCGTCGTGTAATCGTGATATGCCCATAGCCTGTTTGCCACGTCCTTTCGAGCCAAGATCCAACCGACGCGCAAGCCTGGCAATCCGAAAGCCTTCGACAGCCCGGAGGTCGCTATCGCCTTTTCGTAGATCCCCCAGACCGACGGTGTCATGCCTCCCTCCAATTCCGCGCCCCGGTACACCTCGTCGCACAAAACCCAAGACCCGGCGTCTTCGGCTATCTCGCAAATCCCCCGAAGGGTGGTCCGGTCGATCACGGCGCCGGTCGGGTTGTTTGGGTTGCAAATGGCCACTAGTTTCGTCTTGCGCGAAACCTTCTCCTTGACCTCCTCCAGGTCGAGGTTCCAACCGCGCCTATTTCGGAGCCAGAGGGGGACGGCGGCCCCTCCCATCATCTTGGCCAAACCCCAAACCTGCGCGTAATTTGGCAGCATGACCAAGGCCTCGTCTCCCCTTTCCAACAACGACCAGGCGGCCAGGAAATTCGCCTCGCTGCTTCCGTTCGTAACGAGCACGTTTTCTTCGCCAGCGTCCTGGTAGAGTTCGGATATGTTCCTCCTTAGGGAAGGGCTTCCGTTCGTATGCACGTACCCTAGGGAGCGTTTCATGAACCTTTCGACTACATCCTTGCCCCCCAGGAGCTCTTCCAACGCGAGCGGCTGGACACCGCTTTCGGCCAGGTTGTATTCGACCGCGTGTTCCCACGTGGATTGGAACCTTTCCAAATGGAAGGTTTCGAGTTCCAGGCAAACCATCCCCTTGCGGGCTCTCTCCGCCCGGGCTCCTGGCGTTCTAAAAACGTTATCGTCCGTTGATTGGGGCGAGACGCGCGCTTGGATCGTTTCCGCTCCACACGCGATCTATCGGAACGTACTCCCAACTTTGGGGCAAAAGAGGCTATCGCCGATGCCCCCAGCTCATGGGCCGCCCTCGGAATGCCCGACTTTGCTTGCTGTCGGGCCGTCTCGCTCAGGAGCTTGGCCGGACCGGGAGCGCGTTTCGCCGGATAAGCTCATAAACCTTAAAACGCGTTTTCCGATTGGTCCACGCGAAATGGAAAGGCTGAAGGTCGGATTGGTGGGGGCGAACAGGGGGAGCAGTTACGGACGGATATTCAAGGCGCACCCCAGGACCAGGGTGACGGCGGTTTGCGACATCGACTTCAAACGCGGGAAGGAGGTGGCTGAGGAACTTGGGATCGGCGAAGGTTCGATCTTCACCGACTACGACGGATTTTTGGACAAGGCGGACATAGATATCGTGTTTATCGGTACGCCGATGCCTTTCCACGCGGAGGAGGCGATCAAGGCGCTGGACAGGGACAAGCACGTTTTGTCCGAGGTGACCGCGGCCACAAGCTTGGATGAATGCGAAAGGCTGTTCGAAGCGGCAAAGAGGTCGAAAGCCAAATACATGATGGCCGAAAACTGCTGCTATTACAATTTCATCAGGGGGTGGAGGACGACGATAGAAAGGGGGGAGTTGGGAAACGTGTACTACATGGAAGCCGAGTACCTGCATGAGATCAGGGATTTGCTCTACAACAGGAGCACGGGGGAAACGTACTGGAGGATGAACAGGCCCCCATTGCACTATTGCTCTCACTCTTTGGGTCCTTTGCTCACGTTCCTCGGTGGCGATTACGTGGTGAGGGCCACGGGTTCTGGAAGGAGGGCCGACATCGTCCCGAACCTTGGCCCGGGGGCGATAAACATGCAAGTTGGACTTTTCGAAACCAAGAATGGGGTGACGATAAAGATCCTTAGGAGTTCTGTTTACGCGGGCCCCTACCAGCTCAATTACGTGGTGTACGGCACGAAAGGCTTCCTGGAGAGCAGGGCGGAGGACGGGAAGATCTACATAGAGGGGCGAGACGCGGAGCCGAGGGGGATTAAGTGGCCCATATCGGATCCCGAGGCGCCGGAGGAAGCCTCGAGGGGAGGGCATGGGACGAGCGAATACTATCTCGTGAGGGATTTCGTTGATTCCATCGACGAAGACAAGCGACCTCCAATCGATATTGTGAAGTCGCTTGAGATCACCGTCCCTGGCATAATTGCCCACGAAGCGGCGATGAGGGGGAACGTATGGCTTGACGTCCCGCATTTCGGGTAGGAAGGTTTTACCCCTCGCCGAATGTCATTCCCCGTGCACAAGGAGTGGAAACCGTGGAAGAAATGCTTGAGTACATTTCAGCTTAGGGCCATCCAGGCCGGATCGGAAACGAGGCAGCCCGTAAGCTTTTGTCCCTTTGCCTCCTTTTCACGTTCAACGCTTTCTACGGATTCGTCGAGTGCAACCCTTCGGTAAAAAGGATCCCGAATCTAAGCGAGTTGGCCGATATTCTCTGGAATACGGAAAC
The DNA here is from genome assembly GCA_017601265.1 of Candidatus Brockarchaeota archaeon. Lineage (GTDB taxonomy): Archaea > Thermoproteota > EX4484-205 > EX4484-205 > DTQO01 > DTQO01. The sequence continues at coordinate 688 of JAFNJA010000082.1, read as the reverse complement.
GTGACCGGGCGCGGACACGCGGATTAGTTTCCTTCGGGGCGATCCCCGCGTTCCCTTCTCCTATGCCCTTGATTAGGACGGGAACGTTACGATTCCCATTCGCAGCCTCGTTGGCCGCGATCCTTTACCTCCTGTCAGGATTTTCTTCAATGCCCCGAATCGGCGAACGCCTGCATTCGGTGGTTGCGCTTAATCATGGAAGGAAGCTTTCGGCCCGTAATGCTATGTCAGCGAAGCTTTTCCATGGCGACTTGTACCGGCGGCCACTGGGCAAGTTGGCCGGGCTTAACCGCTCCCCAAGTCGTGCATAGGTAACCGAGCATGCGCTCGACATTGTACCGGCGGGAAAAATCGATTAACGCTTTCACCGCCTCAACGTCCTTCCACCCACTCGGCCAGACGCGGAACCCTTTTTCCAAGAAGGTGGGGATGGATGGATAGTCTTCGCGCAGAGTGTAGTGCCAATCGCATACCACTATGTCCTTGGGCACTAGGTTGATCGCCTGGTGAGTCCGGTTTTCGGAAGCTTCCCACTTGCCGTAACCCGTTGCCGCGCTGTCGAGCAGGCGGTCCCCCCACATGAGCATCTCCACCCCGCGCTCCTTTACCAAATGCTCGTGGTAATCGTTAGCCGCCTTCGCGAATAGCTTGCTAGGATCTTGGCCCTTGCAGCGGGGGCAGTGTTCGG
>JAFNJA010000081.1 GCA_017601265.1 Candidatus Brockarchaeota archaeon | reverse complement strand
ATTCCCGGGACGTAGGCGTTCGTCGCCCAAGTGAGGGGCTCGTTCTCCTCCGTTCCGAACTTCATCCCGACCATGAATATGACGTTGGGCATTTCCGGAACGGAAGCCAGGCTGCCCTCCTCCAGGAGGTCGCAAGAGATCGTTTCGATCCCGAGGGCGGCCAGGCCTTCCTTCACTTCGGGCCTCGAGAATCGAGAAACAGCGCAAACCCTCCTTTCGACTCCAGATTCCTCGACCGCGTTCTTCACCAACTTGGCCAAGCTCGGGCCGATCTTCCCCCCGGCCCCGAGTATCAGGACGTCTCCTTGGAGCTTCGACAAAACTTCGACCGACTCCCTAGACGGCTTCGACAACAAGCTTTCAAGGACCGGTTCCGACTCGATCGCTTGGGGCAGAGCGCATTCTTCGACCTTTTCCATGCTGCACCCCTCCGAAGATTTTTGCCGATCTAAGCGGAACTTCACGGGAAGCTTTTAAGACTTGGGCGGGTCAAGCGCCTGAAAGCTTGGTCTTGCTGGTCCTCGATGCGTTAACGACAAAGGAAACCGAATAGTTAATTTGGATCACTTCCCTGCAATCCTCCTGTCCGCGTCGGCCAGCAGTTTCTCGATCTGCCTCGCCGTCGCCTGGTCGACCTGGGGCGAGGGCTGGAGGTCCTTAAGTATCCTCTCCACCTCCCTCTTGGCCCTCGGCAGAACGTCCTCCTTTCCAGCTTTGGCCCACTGCTCGTACCTCTGCCTGTCAAGCAGTTTCGGTATGTAGACCATCTCCCTGTTCCTCCGGAGCGTAAGCGGATCCGAGAGGTAGTTGCCTTTCTCGAGGCCGCGTTCCACGATCTGCAGCTCGAAATCGATCTTTTCCGTCGGGATTCCGCGCTTCAGCCTCTTCAACAGCTCCGCTATCTCGTTGTCTATCACGAGCTGCTCGAAGCAGAAGATCTGGTCCGAATCCACCTGCCCGGCAGGCCCCAAGGTTGTCGCTCCTGCAAGGACCGCAAGCGTCGCGGTCAAAGCTTTCTCGATCGCGGCCTGAATTCCGGGCATCTTCGCGTCCGTTCGGAGGGCGCGCGTGCCCCATACCGGAACGCCATAGTACTCCCTGAAGAACTGGGACTCCGCCAAGCCCACCAAAGCAGTCTCGGGAGCCGCGTACAGGTGGCGGAGGTTCCGAGGGTCGGAGAGCATCACGTCCAGCGCCCAGCAGTGCTTCACGCAAACCCCGAGGCACCAAGCCGGAGCTGGGACGAGATCGGGGTTCGCCAGCTCCGTCAGGTACAGGCCCGGAAGTATCTCGGCCACGTTCTGCGCGATCGCCGCGGGTATCGACATCGGCGCCGTCACCCCGGGCTGAGGCATCGAGCCGATGGAAAAAGCGGGCAGGCCGAGTTCCGAGTAGAAGAAGAGGAGGTTGACGACGCGGTCGTCGTAAGAGAGGGGCGAGATCGCCTCCAGGAGGGCCGTGTGCCTTGGCCTTTTCCTCAGCTCTTCCATTCCGCCGGCCAAGATTTTTTCCACCTCAACGGCGATCCTCGCCATCTCGAGGTCGATGACGTGTATCCAGGCGATCGGCTTCGAAGCGTTTTGGGCAAGTATCGCTAGGGCGTGGAGCCCCCTGGTCTTCGCCGGGGGGTCGTGGGGAACGAGCGGCACGCCCAATATCTTTACGTTTTCGAGGGAATCCGCGAGGATCCCGGCTTTGGCCACGTCTTCCTTCGTCGCGTACCGCCTTTCAAGCCTCTCGAGGTCGAATACGTAGTCGTTGACGGTTCCGGTCAGCAAGTCTTGGAATTGGAGGGGGCCGAGGGAAAAGAAGACGTCCTCGCCCATCTTGACGCAACGCTTCCGGTCCCGGTAGTACAGCTTCAGTTCCCTTCCGGTGCTTTTCTTGATTATTTCCTCGGAAAGGTTCCGCGGGATCCTCACCCTGCTTTTGCTCTCGTCGACTACGCATCCCCCACTCTTGAGGAGGTCCAGGGCCCTTCGATGCGTCATGCGCACCCCGACCTTTTCGAGTATCTGCAACGAGAGTTCGTGGATCCCGTCCATCTCGCCCTCGTTCAGGACTCTGAGCAACGACTCCGTCCTCAAATCCGGTGCCGGAGGCTGGTAAGGATGGGGGGATGATAACGGTTGCGCAACCTTCGCAAACCCCCGCGGCGCGCCCTCCCCAACGCAACGTTCAAAAGCAACGGCGAGGTGCGTCTCTAAGATGCGAAAAAGGTCTGCGGGCTCCAAGCCTAGATCTGGGATTGAATTCTTGATTCTCGGAGCCGCGGGAGGAACGGCGCGGGAGTTGGTTTAGGGTGCCCTCGGATCTGAGTTCCCAGCTGAAGAGGTTGGGCGCGCTCTTGCGCGACGGGGCGGAGGGCGAGGTCGAGGAGACGAAGGCGAGGCTCGAATCCGCCGCGCAACTTTACAGGGATTTCGTCTCGAACTTGATCGTCTCTGGCTTCGACCGGGACAAGGCGGCGCAAACCGCCGAGAAGCTGTTCGGATCAACCAGAGTCAAGTTCGCGGCCATAGACGGGTCTGAAGACCAGAGGCTGGTAGCGGGGCTGGCAGTATTTTGGGGAGGGGCTTACGCCTCTACCGGGGTCGTGGAGTTCAGGAGGGGGTACCCGCCCGAAGTTTATTACGACTCGGAGTTCACGAAGAGGGGAAGGGGGGTGTCGAGTTGCGTGCCCATCTACGTGGACCAGGTGGCCGAGGTGGATCAGGCGGTGATGAAGCTGGCAGAATCGGGAAAAGTAACGTTGGCTTTGCCCCTTACCGAGCAGGCGGTAGTCGACAACTCGAGCATCGCGGGGTGGATCATGACGTTCTCGGAACTTTACCTCGCGTACAGGATGGTGGTCGACGAAGGCGCGAAGATCGTGCTTCTGGACCGCAGCCTTTCGAACACGCAGACGAGCCTCATCTACGACACTTCAAGGAGGGGCAGGTGGGAGAGCGAGTGCGCCATCTGCGGCCTCGAGGTTGACGGCGTGCCGATAGACAAGAACGAGATGGCGTACGGGAGGTACCACTACGTCAACCGGGAACTGAAGATACCCTCGGCGCGCGGAGACTCGATCAGGTATTCGATCGTCTACCTCCTGCAGGAGAAAGGGAGGCCGATGAGCCCCGAGGAGGTTTGCTCCGCCCTTGGAGCGGACGGACCCGACAGGAGGGAGAGGGTCAGGAAGTTCTTGGACAAGGCAGTCATCGACGGGTACGCGAGGGTCCAAGACGGCAAGTACGCCGCGGACCCGCGTTACGAGAAGAGCTGGGAGAGGTTGAGGAAACTCGTCGACGCGATCGGCAGTCAGCTTTTCGGGGCGGGAAGGGGAAACCCCATGCGCCTGAAAAAGGGGGAGGGGTCCAGGTGGCTGACGACGCGGGACATGGCGTTTCTGGCGCTCTACTGCCTCTACATGCTGGTCGAGGAGTGCTGGAAAAGGAACGTCCTCCTGGTTGGGATCACGAAAGACACGACGGCAAGGGACTTCGTTTCCCACTTGGTTCCGGTTTGCGCTAACGAGGGGATATGGAAGGTGGACGAGCGGAAGCTCAGGGACATCCCCACGACGGACAGGATGTTCCTCCAGTCGATCAGCATGAACAACTTCGAGGAGGTGCCCGTCCCCTGGAGCCTGATCGAGTACGACGCCTCTTTCCAAACGATCGTGCCCGACTTCAAGAAAAGGAAGGGGTTCGTGAGCGGGGCGAGGAAGAACAGGATAAGCGCCGAGAGGCTCTTCGTCAAGACTTACGTCCAGCTGGACCAGTCGAAAAGGGACCCGAAGTTCAGGAGCAACGTGCTCTTCATAGACAGGCTGGCGTACCCCGGTTTCGACGATTCCCGCATCGTGCTCAAGCACGAGTACGGCGGAGCCGTCGAGCCGGTCGAGGTCGTCTTCCACGAGGACAAGGATTCGAGGAACGAGCTCCAGAACCTGGTGGTCACGATCCTGGGGAGCATGGGAGGCGGGAGCATCCCGGAAGCGTTTGGCCACAACAGGGCGCTGTTCGTCGCCGACAAGGTTGCCAAGGCCCAGAGGGCGAGCGTCGCGGGCATGCTGGACGCGACCGGCCACTGGCTGATGAACAGCTCCAAGCTCAGGCGGTTCTGCTTTTATATGAACACCTTCAGGGAAAGGAGGGCTGAGGTTGAACGCGCAAGAGGCCCGTAGCAAGTACTTCACCGATTTCGGCGGGAGGTTCAGGGCGCGCCTCAGCTCCGTGCAGGCCAGCGGGACCGCGGCCGCGCCCTCCGAAACCACGGGAGTCTCGGCGAAGTACCAGTGCAGGATAAAGGCGGAGTACCAGAAGGACCTGATGGGCCTCCTCGAGGAAGGGATGCTCCTCGCGGTCCGGAACTTCAAGTCTCCTAAAACCGGCGCGGGAGGGAGGTACACGCTCCTCGAGATATCGCGGATCGGGCCCGAGCACTACGGCCTCAAGGGGCTCTCCGACTCGAGCTACTACCCCTACCAGTTCGAGGTGATAGAGCAGACGGTAGACGACTGGGGGACGGACGACAAGGCGATAATGATGATCTTGATGAACGCCATCCCCTTGAACTACGACTTGGCCATAGACGAAAACGGGGAGTGCAGGTACGTCAAGGGATTCACTTACCCGGTCATAGCGGAGGAAGTTTACGTGCTCAGCAAGGAGACTATACACCAGATGTACAACAGGCCCGTTTTGGAGAGGATGGGGAGGAATTGGAAGAAGATCGAGACGTCCCACTTGGCGAGGGAAGATTGCAGGCTGGGAACGATCAAGATGTTCGAGGCGGAGGGGGAGAGCGTCCCGATCTACGTCGATTTCGAAAGGCTCGTGAGGTACCACTTCGGGATTTTCGGCTTCACCGGCTCCGGCAAGTCCAACCTAATGTCGAACATACTCAGGAGGCTCATCTACCACTCGAAGGACGTCAAGGTCGTGATATTCGACATCTCGATGGAGTACCCTTTCCTCCTGCAGGACGTTTTGGCGGATCCCAAAATACCTTCGAAGGTCGTGCTGGAGACCCCGATAGAAGACGCCGGGCAACTCTACAAGGTGGTCGTCAAGCCGAGGGGTTTCGAGAAGGACGAGAGGGCGAAGAGGTCCTTCGAGGAGATCATGCGGCAGGGAAAGGTGGGTTACTATGCGGAACCGACATCAACCACCCCTACTTACGAAGACGTCTTCCGCCAATTCGAAATGCTCAGACAAGAGAATGAGGGCAAGGCCACCAACCTCGAAGCCATCGACGCCGTCCAGAGGGCCGTAACGGGGTACATGAGGGAGAGGAGGCTTCAGCGCGGAATGGCCATAGACGAGGGGTTCGTCGATTTCCTGAGCGGGGAGGCGGCCAAGGCGGTCGAGAAGTACAAGATCTGGAAGGGCGGTAGCCTGTACGCCTGGGCGGCGACCAGGAGCGAGCTGAAGGAAAGGATCGGGTTGGGGGGCGGGGAAAAGGAGGGCGGGAGTTACGACGTGCAAGGCATAACGGAAGCGATCGAGTCGGAGGCCAGGCTCGTCTGCCTCTCCATAGTGGACCCGAACGCGATCAAGTCTTTGGCGATCGAGCTATCGAGGAAGGTGTTGACGGAGAGGAAGAGGGAGTTCAAGGTCGAGCCTTCGATCCTCTTCATATTCGACGAGGCGCAGGAGTTCATCCCGTCCCACGACAGGGCGAGGGGGATAGAGAGGGAGTGCACGGTGCAGGTCGAGACGCTGCTGAGGCAGGGCAGGAAGTACGGGCTCGGAGGCTGCATAGCGACGCAGAGGATAGCCTACCTGAACACGAACGCGCTGCAGCAACTGCACACTTATTTCATAGGGCCCATGCCGCGCCCCTACGACCGCAGCTTGGTCAGCAACACATTCACCATCGACCAGGGGATACTGGAGAAGACGCTCGAGTTCGCCCCCGGGGAGTGGCTGCTTTCCAGCTACGTCGCGACCGGGATAGAAAACGTGCCCATCTTCGTGAAGGCGGACAACTCCGAGCTCGAGATCGAGAGGTTCTTGGGTTGACCCGGCTCCGCTCCCAGGACGCTCGCCTGCAGGTTCCAGCCATCCGTTAAGCGCTGAAACTCTTAAATCGCCGCCTTCGGAACGCGCCAGCGTGGAAGCTTTGGAGGAAAAGCTGAAGAGTTTCTTGAAGACCGGAGCGGACTGGGCCAGGCTCAAAACGAGCGTTCCGGGGGTTTTCGTCCTAAAGCTCCCGCCCTTTCGCGGCAATCCAGCGCGCCTCGCGGTCGAGCTCAACCCGACCGACGACGCCGGGAACCCGACAAGGAGGAGGGGGTTGATATTGAGGAACTTCGAGGAACTCGAGCAGTACAAGCAGCTGTTCCAGATGGACAAGCTGGAACCGCTGGTCAAGAGCGTTGAGACGGCGAACCCCGCGGAGAAGAGGAAGTTCGTGAAACCGGGAGAAGACGTATTGGAGATTTAGTTGCTCCCGCATCCTCCTGAAGGCAGGGCGTTTTACGACCACCCACTGGTGAGGGCCGGCGCGGTCGAGTACAGGGCTTACCAAGCCAGCATAGCCGAAGCCGCCGTGAAGGGGAACACGCTCGTGGTCCTCCCGACCGCCCTCGGGAAGACCGTCATATCCGCGCTCGTGGCCGCGAACACGCTGTACACCTACAGAAGTGCCCGCGTCCTCGTGATGGCGCCGACCAGGCCTCTTGTGGCGCAACACAGGGAAAGTTTCCTCCGGATCCTCAAAATCGGCGAAGAGGACTCGGCCATGCTCACGGGCAACACGTCCCCGGAGGTTCGGGAGGTGGTTTGGAAAAGCCCCGCCCGGATCGTGTTCGCCACGCCGCAGGTCGTGAGGAACGACCTTTTAGAGGGTCGGTTGACGCTGGCGAGCTTCGGCCTCCTCGTGTTCGACGAGTGCCACAGGGCAGTCAAGGAGTACGCGTACACGGACGTCGCTAGCTTCTACGAACGGCAAGCCGAGAATCCGCTCATCCTGGCGATGACGGCCTCGCCCGGGTCGAAGCTCGAGAGGATCCAGGAGGTTTGCTCGAACCTCTCGATAGAACAGGTCTTTTACAGGACCGAGGAGGACGAGGACGTTAGGCCCTACGTCCAAGCCATAAAGGTCGATTGGAAGAAGATCGACCTGCCAGCGGAGTACGGCATTCTCGAGAGGGACCTGAGGGCCATGCTGCTCGACAGGTTGAGGAAGCTCTCCGCGGAGGGTTACGTCAGGAAAGACCTGAGGTTCGTCGGGAGGAAGGAGCTCGTGGAACTCGGCGAACTCCTCCGATACCGCCTCGAGGCCAGCATAGAGGAGGAGAGGGGCAGGTGGATGCGGGCGATAGTCCACCAATCCGCGGCCCTGACGATATTCCACATGATAGAGCTGCTCCTCAGCCAGGGGCCCCACACCCTTTCTTGCTTCGTCGAAAAGATGAGGGCGGAGAGGGCGGAAAAGAGGAGCTACGGCATCCTCTTGTCCGAGATGGCATCGGCGGGCGTTTTGGGTAAGCTTGAGAGGCTGAAGCGCGTGCCCCACCCAAAGGTGCTGCAATTGGTCAAGATAGTGAAGGAGCACATCGGCGAGAACCGGAGGGGCCGCATCTTGGTCTTCTCGCAGTACAGGGACACGGTCGAATACCTGGTGAAGGTCTTGGAAAAGGTGGAGGGCGTTTCGGCGTCGCGCTTCATCGGGCAAGCTTCCAGGTTCGGCGGGAGGGGGATGAGCCAGAAGGAGCAGATCCAGGTGCTGGACGAGCTGAGGGACGGGTCGGTGAACCTCCTCGTGTGCACGAGCATCGCCGAAGAAGGCCTGGACATACCTGAGGTTGACCTCGTCGTCTTCTACGAGCCCATCCCGAGCGAGATAAGGTACATACAGAGGCGCGGCAGGACGGGGAGGAGGGCCCCGGGGAAGGTGGTAGTGCTCGCGGCCAACAACGCCCTCGACTTGGCGTACCTGAGGGCGAGCTCGAGGCGCTTGGAGAACATGAGGAGCATGATGGAGAGGGTCAGGAGGGCGCTTTCCGCCAAAACCCCGAGGCCTAGGCCGCCCCCGGACCCGATGACCCAGGAGGAGCTGTCGGTTTTGGAAAGGAAGGCTCGCTATCCCGTCGAGGAGGCCGAGGTCCCTTTCGCCTCGGAGGCCGAGGAGGCGGCGTACAGGGAAGTCGGAAGGGCGTGCAGGGCCCTCTACGCGAAGGTTTTGGAGTACGGAGGGCACGCGAAGGTCGAAAACCTACTTTCAGACCTCGAGGTGGAAGGCTACTCGAACGCCGTGGCAGAGGCGGCGCTAAGGAAGTTGATCAAGGAGCGGAGGGCCCTCTCCCCCAGGCCTGGAGCGGTCGAGATCCCCAGGTTGGCGAGGGGAGAGGAGTACGAAGTCACCGTGGATAAGGTGCTTAAAGGAGGTGCGGTGGTGTGGGTGAACGGGAAGTGGCGGGCCCGCCTTGCGGCGGAAGATTACGACGGGCCGAGATCGGTATTGAAGAAGGGCGCGAGCTTCAACGCCCTGGGCAAGCTTTACCGCGCTGAGGGCGTACTCTGCCTCCGAGTTTACCAAGTGGTTGGGATAAACGCGCAATAGGGAAGGACAGGAGGAAAAATGTTGGAAAAGGAAGAGGAAAGGAACTCCGGGGATCTCGTTTCGTTCTTCGAGAGGGAGCTGGGAAGGGTTGGGCGTGACGGGGTCGTGGGAGCGGCAAGCTTCGCGGGAGTTTTCAACGAGCTTATGCCCGCGCAAAAAGCCAAGCTGGAGGG
>JAFNJA010000080.1 GCA_017601265.1 Candidatus Brockarchaeota archaeon | reverse complement strand
CCCGTTTGCTATCTGCCTCGACAAGTACCATTCGTAGAGCCTAATCGTGAGGCCGTTGTACACGAGCTTGGACAGCAACCTGTAGATGGCGGACATCAATCCAGCGTTCTCCCAAACTCGCCTTTGGATTTTTCATTTTTGCCCTTCTTGCCCTTACTGCCCAAGGCTACTCGCCTCACCAAGTAGAGGGCCGAGCTTGCCACCAGGAGCGTCAGCAACGCTTGAACGGAATATTCCAAAAGTTCGTGCAGCGTTTCCGAATCCACGGATATGAGCACTCCGGATACCCCTAACAAAAGGGGGTGAACGGAAAATATCAGGACCATCCAGAGCATGTAATGCCAGGCTTCTTCGCTCCTCATGTACACCGCCGGTACCAGCTTCCCGATCGTGTAAACGGAGAGCCCGACAGCCGCGGCGTCTATCGTCTGCCTCGTCCACTCTCCGAGCAGAAGGGAGAGGTTGGCAAATATCGTAGCCAAGCTCGTTACCTTGTTCGGGTAGTGAACCCAAACCCTGAAGGCCCCGATGTACCCCCCGACCAGGATGAGCGTCAAGGCCGATATAGCGGAGAAGACCTCGATCACGAATATCGGCGCCGGCAGGGTCGACGTCGAAATCCTCCTTATTTGCGACACGATCGCCTTGTCGATGTCGAAACCCTTTATTACGGCAGCCAAGCCGACGATCGCAAGGAAAACCGGAAGCGCCCAGCTTGGAGCCAGGGCCAGGAGCACCGCCGCGATCCCCGGGGCTCCGAGAAACCACTTCTTGAACTTCGGGTCGGTCACGAGCATCTTGATGTAGCGCCCGAGTACTATGTAAGACTCCTCCACCGTCCTGCTGTGCTTCACCACGACCCTCCTGACGGAGGTTAGGGGAAGGTTCGACTTTATTACCGGGACCACGTCCTCGTCCCCGAAGCCGTCCGTCACCAACACGGTCTCGGTCGGTTGGAACCCGCGCGCCACTTCGGCGATCTCTTTGAGGATCTTCCTGTCCGAGTCTAGGGTCCGCCTAACCTCCCCGGTCACGACCGCGACCCTGCAATTGGTGCCCTCTTTTTCAAGCGCCTCCGAGATCCTGATCGCCTCGAACATGGCGTTCGAGTCGGATTCTTCGGGATCGGCTATGGCCAACCTCGTGGCCGCCTCGAGGACCTCGAGCTTCCCGAAGATCGGAGTTGAGATGCCCGTTTTCTGCCCTATGTCGTTGTCCCTGTCGATGCACAGGACGAGCACCTTTCTCTCTTCCGGCTTCCCTTCGCTCAACGGGCCCCGTCTCCGCCGTCGGTATCTATTTGGATTTCCATTAGCGGCTTGGCCGATATAAGGCGTTTTGCGCTAGGGGTTTTTAGTTCCACTTTCTTTGGCTTCAGCCGCCCGAATTTCTTTCCATATAAATCTTGAACTCTTCCCAGCCCACGGATTCGCCTCTTCTCAGCTTTTCGGCGGCGGCTTGGGCCACCTGGGCTTTCGTGGTTTCTTCCGCCCGCCTTTTCTCCCTCTCCGCGTCCTCCCTCGATTTACGCATTTTAGACTCGTGCAGAGCTATCTCTGCGTTGGCGGTCAAGAGTTCCATGAACTTTTCTTCAATCTGGGCCTTCAACCTCGAAGCTTCGCCCCTCATTTTTTCCGCCTCCTCCAAGGCTTTCGAGCGCTTTTCCTTCGCCTGGAGGAACGATTCGTGGTGCTTCCTAGACTCCCCAACGAGCCTCCCCTTCTCTTCAAGAAGTTTCCCGAGTTCGATTTTCAGTTCAGAATGCCTTTCCTTCAGCTTTCCAAGCTCCCCCACGATTCCCTTCGCCTTCTCGTAAGGAGCAAGCTTGCGGTGCAGCTCGGCGATTGACGAAACAATCTCCGCCTCCTCCTCGAACGGGACGCCAGCCGTGATGAGCTTCCATTCGAGTTCCCTCAGCTTCCTTTTGAGGTATTCCTCGCCGCCCGGAAGCTTGGTTCTTGCCTCGCGGAGTTCCTTCGCCTTTCTTTCGATCTCCGCTTCAGTTTCGGATTTGGCCTTCAGCAAGCCGCCTATCTTTTCGCCCAGGTCACGGACTTCCTTGTTCGCGGCGTCCCTCTTTTCCGCCGCCGCCTCCGCATCGGCTTTCATCGAGGCGGCCTTTTCCAGCAGTTTTCTCCTCTTGCCCTTGATGGCTTCGTATTCCTCCTTCGCCGCGTCCAGAACCTTCTGCAGCGAAGCAGCTTTCTGCTTGAGTTCGTTTACGCGCTCGTACTCGTCCAGCAAGGACGGCCCAGCCCCACGCCCCCATCCCCGGATCGTAACTTCGACCCGACCTAACTTTCACGCGTTTTGTCGGACAGCCACCACTTCAGCACTTCTCTCCTCTTCCTCTTCGCCTGGGCCTTCTCGTCGTCCGCGACGCTGAACTGTTTCTCCCTGGCCTCTGCCAGCCGCTCCCTCGAATAAAGCACTCCGCAGCTCCTGCAGACGTAGCTCTTCGCAGGAGGGTCGAAGAACATCTCTCCGCCGCACTCAGGGCAATACACTGCGGGCATGCCTTGCTGCGGCTCGCAACGGAGCCTTATAAGCGTTGGTTAGGCGCTGAGAAACTAACCGAGGCCCTCGACAGATGCATTTATTGGGAACTGAAGCGCCGGTTTGGCGCGGGGACGTAGTCTAGTATGGTCCTGGGTCGCATCCCGCCAAAAGGATCCCAGAGCCGAGAGCGGGGAACCTGGGGCGCTGGAGGCTCGAAAGCGCCAGAAATCGCGAGTTCAAATGGCAAAAGAACAGATCTCGCCGTCCCCACCTTTTGAAGCGCCGCTACCGGAGAAGCTTTCGACAACCGCGCGTTGCGGGACGAAACGGGTCAGCGCAGCTTCCTGGCGACCCGCCTCTTGCCGCTTGCGGCCCAAACGCTCCTCATCCACGCCGGCCTTCCGTCAACGAATCCGGACAAGAAGCTCCTCGCCTCTTTGCCCTTGGCCGAGGACAGCACCTCCCAGTCGACGAGTATCCTCGCTCCGGATTCAAGCTTCTCGGCTACCAGCGAAGGAATGGCCCCGGCTTTCGCGTACTCTTTGATGGTTTTCTCCAAGTACGCGGCGGCATCAACGTGCCTCCTCCTCGCCAATATGAACAGCCTGTCATCATGGATCCACGGCCCGGCTGCAGCGCCCCCTCCGGCGTACAAGTCCAAATACCTGAGGGTGTGGGGTGAAGCCGCGGGCGGCCCGGTCTTCAATTTGAGGTTCGGCAGGACCGCGGTGCCAAGTTCCATTACTATCAGGGAGCAAGCCTTTTCATCGGTCCAAGCGGCGATCCTCATCACGTCGAAATCGCCGTTCTTCATGATCGTAAGGACCTTGTCCCTCGCGCTGTACAACTGCCCCCAGAGCACGTCCGGAGGGGCCTGGATCTTCGGGAGCCGGATGGCCAGGAGCCTCCTCCCCTCCGCCGCTATTTTCCGCCTAAGCTGGCGCAAAGTCGGATCTTTGACCACGGGGAAGAAGAACCGAACGCTCGGATCCTTGAGGAATGCCATGGACGCGACCACGAACTCGTTGAGCTTCGTCCGGGTCACGGCCGCCGCTACGTTCCTCCTCTCGTCGACCGGATCGACAACCACGAAACCTGGGCCGAACGCGTCGCTCGCCTCACCCTCCCTGCCCTCGTAATGTCCCGCGGGATCTATGATGAGCGGCAGCCTCAAGCGGGCCATCGCCTCGGCCGTTTTCAGGAACGATCCGAAGTGGTGGGCCAAAAGCTCGCAGAGGAGGCCGCTGAACCCGCCGACCTTTATCTCGGCTCCGTAAGCGCCTATCCCCTTCGCGAACCGCTTGATGAGCCTGGCCTCGTCCTTTTCCTCCCGGGAAAGTTCTGAAACCACGAATTCCGTGTGGTAGGGCGTCCTGTCCGTTGCAGATTTCCATTCTCCCTTTTTGGACCTGTAACAAGGAACCACGTCCACGTTCATTCCAGCCAAGCGGGCGGTGACGAATGGGTGTTCCGCGTACCTTTCGACGCACCTCCTTTCGCCGAACAGCTTCTTGACCGTCGAGATCGTCGCCGAGGCTATCCGCTCCTTGTCCAGCTCAGGATCGAATCTGACGAATATGTCCACGTCCAACTCCCCCTTCAGCCACGTGTCCTTCGCCACCGAGCCCTCCAGCATGACCTCGACCTGGTACGGCAGCTTAGAGAAAGCCCCCTCCAACCTCTTCCTCACAACCTCCGCTTTTCTGAGCACCGCCTCCTTCTCCCTCTTGGTCGGCACAACTCGCCCCCTGACTGCTTCCAACACTTCGGTAAAATCGGTCATGGTACGGCCTCGCACAAGGTTTCGTAGATGGGCCCCACAGGAGTCAGGGTGCTTTTCTTAAGCCTGACGGGGGAGGTCGAAACCTCGCCGACCTGCACCCTGCCAAGCTCCCTGACCTTCTCCAAAAGCCTATCCTTGTTCCTGCCCGATCTCACCCTGGCGATCGTCACGTGGGCTTGGAACCCCTTCTCGTCCGGCGAGAAGCCGAAAGGCTTCAAAAGGGACGCCACCCTGCATGCTGCCGCGTTCAGCTCCTCCGCGCCTGAAGCTATCCCGATCCAGACTACGTTAGGCCTGCTGGCCGACGGGAAAAGCCCCAGCCCCTCCAGCCTGACCTTCTTGGGAGAAAGTTCCTTCCCCCTCAAAACTCCGCAAATCCCTTTCGCGACGGTTTCCTCGACCTCCCCGAGGAACAGGAGCGTGAGGTGGATCGATTTTGGGTTCACCAGCCTCAAATCGGCGTGCGTCAACAACAGCTCTCTCTGCAAGGATTCCACTTTGCTCATGACCGAAGGATCCTCGATGTCGACCGAAACGAAGCACCTGATCGGCAAACCCGAAACCCCCTACTTGCGTCGCCCAACTTCTATTTAAAACCGAGGATTCCTTATAAGGCGTTTCGGCAGTCCACGGTGGCCGTCAAAGGATGCCCGCGCTCAAAGCAAGGCGGCGTTCGAGGATCCGAGGCGGGGACGGCATCAGGATGTTGGGGCTGGTCGGCCTTCCGGGATCCGGCAAATCGACGGTAGCCTCGGTACTGCGCAGCTACGGCTTTCCAATCGTCGTGATGGGCGACGCGGTCAGGAGAGAGGCCGCGCGCCGCGGCGCCAAGCCAAGCGCCGGGGGGATGAGGGAGTTCATGCTCCGGCTGAGGGAGGAGAGGGGGGATGCCGCGGTCGCGGAACTTTGCGTCCCGCTGGTGCGCGAGGCGGGATCGAAAACCGTCGTCGTGGACGGGATCAGGAGCCCGGCCGAGGTCAAGAGGTTCGAGGCGCTCGGCAAGGTGGCCTTGATCGGCGTTTTCTGCCCGAGGAAGCTGAGGTTCGAAAGGCTGCGCAGGAGGCCGAGGAAGGACGCGCCCAGGAGCGTCAGGGATCTTGAGCTGAGGGACGAGGCCGAGCTGAGCGTCGGACTCGGCACAACCTTGGCGCTAGCGGACTTCATGATCGTCAACGACGGGAGCGTTCGAGACCTGAAGCCGGCCATCGAGAGAATAGTCAAAAGCTTGGCTTAGCGGATCTCGAAGGAAGCCAAGTCCTCGGCGACCTCGACGTTCGAAAAGTACTTCTTGGCCTGCTTGCAAAGAAGTGAAGGGTCGCGGTACCTGGCGCTTATGTGGAAAAGGAAAAGTTTCTTTGCGTTGGCTTCGCGCGCAGCCCTGGCAGCGTCGACGCAGGTGGAGTGGTAAGTTTCGTAAGCTTCGTCGCCCCTTGATTCGTCAAAGGTCGAGTCGTGGATCAGCACGTCCGCTCCTTTCGACAGCCTCACTATGCGCTCGCAGTACCTCGTGTCACCGGTGTAAACCATCTTGAAACCTTGCCTTGGTGGGCCAAGGACGTCCGAAGGCTTCACGACCCTTCCATTCGGAAGCTCCAATTCCATGCCTTTGGCCAGTACGGACCTGCCGGGCCCTTCCCCGACGCCGAGGCTCTTGGCCTTCTCGGCGTCGAACCTCCCCCTCCTTGGGTCTTCGACGAAAGCGTAAGCCTGGCTCTCGGCGTGGTGGTCCGCCTTGTCCGAGTAGACCGAGTAACCGCTCCCTCCAACGACCTTTCCTTCCCCGTCGATCTCCGAGATGGCCAAGTCGAAAGTGAGCCCCAGCCTCACGGAGGGCAGGATGGACTTGACGAACTTGTCAAGGCCGCGAGGCCCGAAAATTTCCAGCTTCTCCTTCCTGTTCATAAGGCTCATGGTCATGAGCAGTCCCGGCAAGCCGAGGACGTGGTCGCCGTGCATGTGCGTGAAGAAGATCATCACCTTCCTGCCCAATCCGACTCCAGCGATCACCATCTGCCTTTGGGTCCCCTCCCCGCAGTCGAACAATAGCAAGTCGCCGCCCCACCTGAGCGCTATCGAAGGCAGCCCCCTGTCCTGGGTGGGCACCCCGGCCGACGTTCCAAGGAACACTAGCCTTCCTTTCAACGGCGCGCTCAACTCCTGAAGACGGCGAGCTCCCTCGTCATGCGCTTGTGGACGTATATGGGGTGAGACTCGACGCACTCCAGCCCTGCTTTTCCCGCCATCTCCTCGATGCCGACCTTCATCGGAGAAAGGGTCACGAGAAAACCTTTGCTTCGCAAAACGTCGGAAGCCGCCACGAGGAGCGCCGAAAACAACGCTTCGGGCCTTTCTCCCCGCGTCGAGGATAGTTTGCCGTAAGGCGGATCGGTCACCACCGCGTCCACCTGCCTTATCGGAAGCTTCCTGGCGTCCCCGACCGCAAGCCCGAACCAAGTGCAGCCGGCCCACTCCAGATTCTTTGCAGCGCCCTTCACCATCCTCTTGGCTATGTCGACGCCGATCGGGAGCGCGCCCATCAGGGAACACTCTATGAGGACCGCTCCGGCTCCGCAGAAAGGGTCTAGGACGATCTGCCCTTTCCTTACCCTCGCCAGGTTGAGCATGCAGGCAGCAAGCTCGGGGGTCAGGGTTGCGGCGTAAAAGAATGGCCTTTTTTGCGGAGACCTCCAAATGAACCTCCCCTTGCCAGCGCGCCAGGCGACCTCTCCTAGGAACGACCCGGATGGGGTGGCCACGAGCTGGAATTCCTTGCTTGGATTCTTGACATCGACCCTCGCTCCCGTTTCCCCGCGTATGCGGTTTCCCAAAACCCTCTCCCAGGCCGGAATGTCGGAAGGCTTTCCAGCTGAGCCGATCCGAAGCGCTCGCACCATGAACGTTTCGCCCGGCTTGATCCCCAGGCGGTCCCTTTCCAGCTTCGGAGCTTCGTCGGGCGAACCGGGGAGCCTCGCGACTTCCCTGCAGACGCACCTCGAGAAGGAGCACCTTCGAGCCGACCTTACTGCCCGGGCAAGATCGCCCCGAATTCTCAAGAGCTTCCCAAAGTCCTCCACCATTTCGAGCGCCGCCCCCTCGGCTTCGCATGAAGCCCTGAACTCGGAGAGCGCAAGCGGCAAGTTGCCGCCCGAAAGCACGAGGAAAATGTCCTCAGGCAGAACGAGACAGCTCCTCCGCGATCAGGGGCGCCACGGAAACCGTGTCGGTCTTGGACGGGAGGGTGTCGGTGGAAAAGACCCTCTCGGCTCCAGCAGCAAATATCCTTTCGAGAGCGTCCCCGACAAGGAGCGCGTGGACGCAAGCGACGACTATCCTCGCCGGATTCTGCTTCTTAACGACCTTTGCTGTCTCGACGATCGTACCGCCCGTGCTGATTATGTCGTCGTATATGACCGCTTTTTTGCCAGAGACGTCGAAATCGCTTTCGGTGACGACGACCTTTCCGGTAACCCTGTCCCTATGCTTCTTGACCGAAAAACTTTCCCCCCCGAGCATCTTGGCCAGCGAGCGAGCCCTTTCTAGGGCTCCTTGGTCGGGCGCTATTACGGAGGCGCCCTCCAGCCCCATCTCCCTCAACTTTCCGGAGATGGCGGGCGCGGCGCAGACGTTTGCGGCTGGGATCGTGAAGTACCCCATCGAATCCCTGCTGTGGGCCTCCACGGTCACGAAGGCCTGGGCTCCGGCACTCTCGATTAGGCCGGAAAGCAGCATGCAGGTCACGGCCTCGCCTTCGAGGAACGCCTTGTCTTGCCTCGCGTAAGCGAAGTAGGGGACTACGGCCACAACCTTCGTCGCGCCAAAACGCTTTGCGGCCGATATGATCTGCAAAAGCTGCATGATGGACGTGTCCTGAGGCCTTGACAGGGTTTGGACGACTATGGCTTCGTCCCCGGCAACGGGCGCGGCAAGCCTTACGTAACTCCCCCCGTCGGGGAAGGTCCTTTGTTCCACGTCAACGACACCCGAGTTGAGGAGTTCGGCCACCTTCCTGCCCAGAACAGTCGAGGTGGGTCCGGCTATTACCTTCAAGCGCCTTCCGCTTCATGCGGCGCCACGACAGGCATAACCGTTTCCATCGCGGTTGCGCCCCAGAGTTTCGCGGTGACCCGGGGTTCAACCCCGCGGATTCTGCTGGGAGAAGGCGCGGGTCCGCCCGTCCCGGATCCGGAAAAAAGCCGACGAGGGAGGAAAACTTTATCCCGTGCCCCTCCGCAGCCCGGTGCGGAGGGGGTGCTTTGAAGGCGGCAAGTTTCGCGATTTTGTCCATAATCGTTTTGGGGTTTGGCGTGAATGTTGAGCGCGCAAACTCATTCTTCTCGAGCGGCAAAAACCAAGTCAGCCCTGAAGGACTGCTTCCCGGCGACATAATCGTGCTTGGGAACGTAGATTGCTCGGTCGTGAACTTCGTCGTCGGGACCTACGAGCACACGGCGATATATTGCGGCAAGGTTCAGCCCGGGGAGATGATCTGGGATCGCACGAACAAGGAATGGATGGAACCCGGCACAGACTACGTCATACACTCGACCAAAAGCGACGTCGCTGGCGACGGGCTCGGTTACGACGCTTTCGAGACGGCGGTGAACGGCCAAGCCGAGGATGCCCTCGTTCTGAGAGTCTTGAAACCCGACGGCTCCCCCCTGTCGGAATCC
>JAFNJA010000007.1 GCA_017601265.1 Candidatus Brockarchaeota archaeon | reverse complement strand
GCCGTTCGGCTTCAGGGTTTCCTTTCCCCCCTCCAGTTCCCGGACGTAGTCTTGGTAGTAGAAGGCCGGGATCTCGAACCGCTTTCCGCTCTCAGTAGTAACGACAGCCACGACCTCAACCTCCTCCGGGTCGAAGGGGTTTCGGAAATCGGCTGTCACGTTCAAGTCTATCTCGAGGAGGCCGTACAGCGGGACCTCTTCGGCGCTGACCCTCCTGACCTCTATCGCGGGCTTCACCCTTCGCCGCTCCTCCTCAGCCGTTTGGCTGAGTATGATCGAAGTTATTAGGATTAGGGCCAAGGCGGCGAAGAGCGCTGAACGCTTAACCAGTTGATTTCTGCCCCTTCCTTTTCCAAGCAGGTTAGCCAGCATCAATTCCATAAGCCTCTTTCGCTCCCGAAGCCAGGTCTAAACCTGCCCTTCAAGGTCCCGAACTCTGACGCCAACTTGAAGCGAGGAGACGAGGCGAATGCAACTTGGCTTCCATCTTTCTCGCGAAGGAAACGGGTCGGTGGCGATTTTTGGCCCGCACCAGCTCCGTCTCGACGAGCTAGCTGGGCGCGAGGATCGCTATTTTGAACCGCGCCCACTTTGAAATCCCCCTTCGCGGCTCGCAATTGGCATTTTTCCGGCGGCTCCCATCAACGACGAGTAGAGCAAGAGCAGAAGGAACGAAACCTGGGCGGCTTCGAAGCAGAATGCAACGGTGCCCAACCCCCCCATCCAAAGGGCGGACTCGATGGAGGCGAGCATCGCAACCGCCGGCAGCAGGCTGAGCAGGTTCTCCGGGTCTTTGCGGAAGAGCGCCCTCAATTCGCCCGAGAAGTGCGCGAGCATTATGAAGGCGAAGAAGCCCAAAAGCTCGAGCGAGAGGCTGATCGTGGAGAGCAGCCCGAGCCCGAAGCCGAACCCGGTGTCGCTGAACGGCACCAGGATCTTGTACTTTGCAGCTACCATGTCGCCGAAAAGGAGGTGCTGCAGCGTCGAGGCTAGGCAGGGCAGCCCCCTCTTGGGCCCGATCAAGAGAAGAACCGGGACGAAGGCGACGATCCAGAAGGCTACCGAGTGCACAGCGCCCCCGTGCTCCACGCCGAGGAAAAGGTCGACGTCGGGCAGGACGCCGCAAAGGAGGAGGAGCTGGACCTTTACCTTCCCCGACGTAAGGCGGCTGGTTGACTTGCCAAACGCGTATGCCCAGCACATGTGGCCGAGGAAGAACATTCAGTCCCAGACGCTCCCGATCCCCCCGCTGAAGACCAGTCCTCCACCGAAACTCGCCTTCAACGCGTTTAAGGCTTCCAACCCAATATTGGACGCAACTATCTGTAGATAAAAATATCTCGGAGAAGGACCGCATCTTGAGCGCAACGAAGGTTGCGCTTGTCGGCCGCTAGGGGCAAGAGAAGTTGGAACCGATTTCGTACAGGGCATCTTGGATGTCTTGGTGGCTTCATACGCGCTTCTGATGGCCCTTAGTCTGCACCGGCTTCAGCCTCTGGGCTTCCCTCGTGCTTTCTGGCATAATAACTTGGCCCATGATGTCGAAGCTGTGGGAAGGATAGGGTTCGTGACGAAACCGCGCTACAGCTTCACGCCAGGAGTCATCAATATGTTCGTTTGGCCAACGGTAGTCCGACCCGAAGTCATTTTTGTGGCGCGTGGAGGTTTCCGTCGCCGATCTGCAAGATCGTTGCCCTCGAATCGGGTGGCGGCGCGGTCAACTTCTAGCCGTGGCCTTCGCCGCTGCCTCTCGTCGAGGCGGCTCCGCACCTGATCGCCGGGTTCGTGTTCATGGTCTCGATGAGGTGCCTTTGCAAGTTCCTTTGGCTTCCTGATCCCGTCGTGGCCGTGGTCGCGTGGGACTGGGTTATGTCGCTCCACGCGTCTGGTTCGCCTGCCTGGCTGCGTGGGTCGTGAAGTACGCCGCGCTGAAGGTCGGAGGAAGCTCTACGAGCAGTGGGTCGTTCCGCTCGTCGGCAGCTTCATGCTAGGGGGCGCGTTGGAGTATTCATAACCGCGCTGACCGCCTATGGGCCGCTCCGGTTCGGAATCTAGGCGCCTTGACTTGCCGAATCTTGGCAAATGTGTCAACGGTTTACCAAGTTCCAGGACGTTTCGAAAAAGTGAAAAAGCCAAGTGGTCCCGCGGGCAGGAGTCTCATTTTCAGCTCCTTTGAGCCTGCGACACTCCGGTCTCAACTGATGTACCGCAGCCGGTTGGCACGGGCGCGCTCGAGGCGCGCCACCTACAGCCGGAAGCTCTACCAGTCTGAGCCTGCGGGATGCTCGCAGCACCTTACCGCGGGTTTCCGCGGGACGCGTCCAGCTTTTCCATGAAAAATATATCCTTTCCGATTCGATTCCCCGAGGCCAAGAAACCTCCCTGGCTTCTCGCGCCTTTAAACTCCTGGAAACGGCCGGGAACCTTCCCTTTCTCCGGCCCGCTCCCGCTTAACGCTGCCCGCGTTTTACCCCGCGAGGCAAAGGCGCCGAATATCCGCGTAATTGCGCGAACCTCGGCTTGCCCTTCAGGCTTTCCACCACTTCAGGGAGAAGTAGTCGATGTTTCCCGTCGCGTGGTCGAAAACCGCGAACACGAACCTCTTCTTCACGGTTGTCGCGAGCCTTCCGGCGCGGACTATGTCGGGCGCGTCGAAGGAGTCGTTCGGAGTCTTGACCTCGACCAGGAAAGGCGCGTGGTCTATCCCCGGCCCCCTCTCGTAAACCGAAAGGTCGCACCCGAACTTTATGCCCGGGGTGGCGACGTAGCCCTTCCTCCTGAGGTCGCTGTAGACGGCGAACTTCTCCACAAACCTTTCGTGAGTCTTCTTCGCCCTGCTCTTCAACTGCTTGGCCGTCACGTTCCTCCGTTTGGGCCCGACGACCACCTTGATCTCCCCCTTCTGCAGCAGGTAAAGCCCTTCGATCAGGTCGAGGGTCAAGGGAACGTCGAAGTCGGACGTTTTCGGTTTCGATATGCCCACCGGCTTCCCGAAGTAGCCCTTCTTGTATATCGCCGACCCTTCCGCCGGGTTCCAGATTATGAGCCTGTCCTCGACCAGCTCGGCGGTCGGCGCCTCCCGCTTGGCGAGGCCTTGTTCCCCTTCCATCTTCAGCCAGCCCCTCAGAAGGCGCTGAGCGCGAGGACCCTTGCTGAGTCCGCCGCGTCCTCGGTCTTGTCCGCTATCTCCTCGAGAAGGTTGGCGATGTCGCGCAAAACTATGATGATGGGTATCTCGATCTTGTCGTAGAAGATTATCCTCGTGTCCGTGGAGCGGTAGAGGGTGTCCACAATCCTTTCCGAAGATTCCACGTTCTTGGCCAGTTCCTCAACCTTCGACGGATCGTAGCTCAGCGATATGATTACCTCCCTGAGGCGGAGCGCCGAGTTGAGGACCGCGTCGGCCAGGTTCACGAGGTCCGAGCAGATTTCCTTCGGGACCTTCGTCTTCCTCGACGCCAGTTCCTTCAACCTGTACGAAACCCCCTCCGCGAGATCGGACATCTCCGTTATGGGCGCCGCAAGCCTGAGGAAATCCTCCCTGCTCAGGAGTATGGCTCCGGCCTCTATCAGCTCGTTCGTGAGCCCCCTCTTCGTCTCCATGGCTTTCTCCTTCAACTGCGTTATGTTTCCGTACGCCTGCTCGACAGCCTTGAAGTCGCCCTTCTGGAACGCTCCGGTCTGAACCACGGTCTCCCTGACCGTGTCGACTACCAGGCGCATCAGCTCCTGGCATACCTGGAGCGACCTCCTCCTAAGTCTCAGGGTCGCCTCTGCTGGAAATACCATGCCGTTCTGCCTCGCAGCTCTCGAACGTTATGCGTATGTCAGATGCCTTCGAAATATAAATGCGTTTGGCGTAAAGCCTCCCCGAAGCTAGTTACAAGCGCTTGGAAAAAGTTAAAGAGCCGATTCCAGCCTTTTCGAGACCGGAACGCCGGCCTCCAGGTGGAAAAGCCTTATGCCCGACGAAGATTTTGCGATCCGAAGGCGCCGGAAAGCAACTTGGTGAGCGGAGGCATGGCGAAGGCAAACATAGACAGGATAGTCGACATAGCCAAGAGGAGGGGCTTGGTATACCAATCCTCCGAGATATACGGCGGCATAAGCGGCTTCTTCGACTACGGCCCCGCGGGCTTCCTCCTCAAGGAAAAGATAGTGAGGTACTGGAGGGAGTTCTTCCTCCATTCGGAAGACAACATCTTCGAGGTCGAAACCTGCACGATAATGCCGGAACAAGTCTTCAAAGCTTCCGGGCACCTGAAGGACTTCATCGACCCAGCCACGCAGTGCAGGAAATGCAACTCGATCTTCAGGGCGGACAACTTGGTCGAAGAGTGCACCGGCCAATTCGTAGAAGGCGCTGACGCGGCCGAACTCTCCAGGATGATCTCGGAGATGCAAGTCAGGTGCCCGAAGTGCGGCGGCGAACTTGGCGAGGTGAGGGTTTCCACTTGATGCTCGGCACGAACGTGGGACCGGTCGAGGGGAACGTAGCCTACCTCAGGCCGGAGACGGCGCAGGGGATATTCGTCAACTTCAGGAACATCTTGGCATCCACGAGGGCGAAGCTCCCGTTCGGGGTCGCGCAGGTTGGCACCTCTTACAGGAACGAGATATCTCCGAGGCAGTGGCTGATGAGGCTGAGGGAGTTCAGGCAGATGGAGATAGAGATGTTCATAGACCCCAGGGAGGCGGACGCCTGCCCGGGTTTCGAGAAGGTCGAGAATGTAAAGATCAGGATCCTCTCGAGGGAGGCGCAAAGGTCAAACGGGGAACCTGAGGAGCTGACCGCGGGGGAGGCGGCAAGGATCATGCCGAAGTACCAAGCGTACTTCATGGCCAAGGAGCTTCTCTGGTACTCCAGCTTGGGCGTTCCCGAGGGCGCCATAAGGTTCAGGCACATGATGCCTAACGAGACGCCCCACTACTCGAAGGGGAACTTCGACATGGAGATCATGTACGACTTCGGCTGGAAGGAGGTGGTTGGGAACGCGTACAGGACCGACTTCGACCTCAAGACCCACATGGGCAGCAGCGGAAAAGACCTGACCTTCGCCGAGGAAGGCGGGAAGGTTTTGCCGCACGTCGTGGAACCTTCGTTCGGCATCGACAGGACGGTCTACGCCGTCCTCCTCCACTGTTACAGGGACGACGGAAGGGGCTGGGAGTGGTTTGCATTCCCGCCCAGGATAGCGCCTTACCTCTGCGCCGTCCTCCCCCTGGTTTCGAAGGACGGGATACCGGAGAAGGCCAGGGAGTTGTACGGCGAGCTGCGCAAGAGGTTCGACGTGCTGTACGACCAGTCCGGCTCCATCGGTAGGAGGTACGCCAGGTGCGACGAGATCGGCATACCCTTCTGCGTGACTTGCGACTACGAAACCCTGGAGGACGAAACGGCCACGATCAGGAACAGGGACGACTGCAGCCAAGTGAGGACCGGCACGAAGGACCTGGCGGCCACGCTCGAAAAGCTCGCCTCGGGCCTGATCCCTTTCTCGGCCGCAGGCGACCGGGTGGCGTAACGGCCTGGATCGAATCGAACGCGCCCCGCTTTTCGGTTCACTTGAAGAGCTTCAGAGAGCCGGTGACCTTGTCCACGAGTTCGCTCGGGGCCGGCCCTATCCCAACGCAAGTGACGGTCCCCGGATCCACCTCGGTCAATCCGTAGTCCACTACGACGGCGGAAGGGATGCCGAGGCTGTCAGCAGCCCTCTTCAGCTCCTCGAGTTCCCCCAGCGCAGGAACCTGGAGGACGACCTTCTTTTGGCCCTCCTCGCACCACCTCCTGAACCACGACCTGCGTTTCTTCCTGGCATCCTCCGAGGCGAGGACCGACGCGTGCGCCGCCTGGGCGCACCACTTCCCCCTGGACAGTTCGAGGTCGCCCCTCACGACTATGCTTTGCTTGTAAGCGAACAAGCGCGCCCCTTCCTTCTTCATCTCGAGCAGAGCCGCGCGCCTTGCGCACATATATGAATAGGTTGCCAGCCCTTGCCGAGGATCGAAACCGGCTTGGAAAGGCGCGGTCCCCGGAGCGTCAGGGGCAGGTTGGAGCTCGCGTTGCTGGCGGCCCTCGCGGCGTTCCCAAGCAGTTTCGCTGGCGCCTTCACGCACGAGGTCCTCGGCCACGGCCTGGTTGGGGTGCTTCTCGGCCACTCCTTCTACGCCTTCTACGCGTCTCCCGTAGGCACGAGCGAGGCGTACGTAGACCTTGGAAAGGCGGCCGATTGGGAGAAAGGGCTGGTGAACGCTGGAGGCATAGCGAGCGACATCCTCGTAGGAGCTTTGCTCCTTGCCCTGTCCGGGAAGATGAAGAGGTTCGCGCCGAAGCTGCTCCTCTTCTTCTGGGCGGCCGATTCCTTGGTCGGCGGGTCCTCCTACCTTGCGATCTCTTCGGTCTCGTCATTCCTCTCCGGAAGCCAAAGCGGCGACCCTTACTGGATCTCGCGCTTCTTCCGCGTCCCCCTCCTCGCCCTCTCCTTCATTGGGTTCGCCGCGTACGTTCCCTCAATATACGTCCTCTTCAAGAAGCTCGCCCGGACGCTGGCGGATCGGCTGGATTGCCCCAACAGGGAAGAAGCCCTCGCGTCGGTCTCGGCCATCTGGATCTCGGGCCTAGTCCCGATCCAAGCGATTTCCGCCGCCTTGGAGGGCGAGCTTGGCTCCAAGCTACTTCTGCTGCTCTTCAACTCCGCTTCCATCATCATCGTCGGGCATCTTGCCCCGATCGAGACGAAGGTCGAAGCGGCCGGGCCCCCGCCCCTGGAAAGAAGGCAGGTTGCAGCCATTTCTTTGGCAGCGGTGGTCGCGGCCGCCGCCTGGTTGGGAATTTTCGGCCCCACCTCGAAGACGGCTCACGGCGTGGTTTTGGAAGAGTATCCATCGTACGTGAACGTGAGGGCCACGATCTTGGAGAACTTGACGGCCGAGGTCCGGCTGGACTTCCGCCCCGGCCCCTTCGAGAACGCTTGGCCGAACCTTAAAGGAACCGCTCCAAGGTGGGACCGATACGTGGAGGAAGCTTTATTGATCGCGGGCGCGATGTTCGGCTCCAACGGCTCCCAGCTCGTGAATCGCTCAACGGGCGACGGAAGCTTCTGGCACTCAGGATCTTGGCACGTCGGCGGGGCCAGGTCCGTCCTCCTGAGGATCCCCAAAGTCCGCGCCGAGGAGGCCGAAGGCGGCGTGCTCGCTTTAACGCTCCCCGATCCCTGGAAGCCCGGCGGCTTCGTGGACAGCCTAAACGTCACGTTAATCGGGCTGCGCCTCATGAGCTCAGCCCCCGAGGCCACCTTCGCTTACTTCGGGGAAACGGAGTTCGTTTTTTGGCTCAACAACTCCACGGACACGAGCCCGGATGAGTACCGCCTCGTCGTCGCGAAAAAGTGTTGAGGGCAGGCGATAAATCCCTCCCAAGCGCGGGCGGCCCTTGTACCGCCTTGCAGAGCGTGGGCGTCGTCGTCATAGGTGGCGGGCCATCCGGCCTCTTGGCAGCGGTCAATTCGGCCCGGTTCAGCGACGTCCTGCTCTTCGAGGAGCACCAAACCTTCGGCCAGCCCTCGCACTGCGGCGGGCTCTTGAGCTTGGACGCTTTCGAGAAACTCGGCGTCGAGGCCGGGAAAGACGTGGTCCTGAACAAGATCAGAGGGTTCGTCTTCCATTCCCCCTCGGGCGAGTCGGTGGAGGTGGACGCCGGGAGGCCGTGCGCCCAGGTCATCGACAGGGCCCTCTTCGACCAGCGCCTAGCCGCTTTGGCCGAGGAGGCGGGCTGCTCGCTCATCAGGGCTAGGGTCCTGAGGCTCAGGCAGCGCGGCGGGCTCGCGGTGGCGGAAGCCGACAACGGCAAGGCGGCCGCGGCTCAGATCGCGATAGACGCCGAAGGGATAGGGCGCCGCCTGGCCGCTTCAGCCGGATTCGACGCTAGGGTCAAGGAGGCGATACCAGCGGCCCAGTTGACGGTCAAGTGCGGTTTCGCAGACCCTTCGTTCGCCCACGTTTTCCTCGGAGGTCCTTGCGGCGACTTCATGGCGTACGCCATACCGGTGGACGAGCGCACCGCGAGGGTGGGTTGCGCGACCAGGCGGGCCGATCCCGCGAAGGTTTGCGAAATGGTTTGCGAAAAAACTTACGGGGAAGCGAGGGTCGTCGGCTCATCCAGGTGGGCGGTCTGGACGAGCGGGCAGCTGAGGGAGACGAGGATCGGCAGGATACTCCTCGTCGGGGACGCGGCGGGGCACACGAAGCCGACGACCGGAGGGGGGATCGTTTTCGGCGGGATGATGGCGAAGCACGCGGGGCTCGCGGCCGGCAGGTTCGCCTCGACCCTCGATGAGGAACCGCTGAGGGAGCTGGAGGTGGCCAGCAGGCCCATGGTAAGGAGGATGAGGCGGCTCCTGTTGGCGAGGCGCCTCCTCTCCGCCTCCTCGGACAGGACCCTCGACCACGGCATCCGTTTGATGAGGAGCAGGGCCGGAGAGCTCCGAAGGCTGCTCCGCAGCACGGATTTCGACTTCCACGAAGGCGCCCTGCCGGGCTTGGTTCCGATCTTGGCCCTGACGCGCATTCCCCCGATGATCGTCGCGGACGTCCTGACGCGAACATTTAATTAATGACCCGGAAGGCCTAACGCCGCAAAAGGCAGGCGAAATTCGTGCCGACTTGCGTCTCCTGCAACAAGGTGATAATGCCCAAAGAGAGGTTCGTGAAATTTTTCTGCCCGAGCTGCGGAGCGGTCACGCTGTGGAGGTGCCAGAAGTGCAGGAAGTTCGTCAGGAACTACGCCTGCCCGAAGTGCGGGTTCCAAGGGCCTTGAGGTGGCGAAGGTGGGCGAAGTCATAGTCGGTTTCAAGATATACCCGAAAAGCTTGGAGACGGACTTGCAGGGCATAGCGAAAAGCGTGGGGGAGAGCCTCCCCGGCCAAGCAAGGGTCTCGAAGAGCAGGATCGAGCCGGTGGCGTTCGGATTGAACGCCCTCATACTGGACGTCGTGGTTCCGGAGGTGGAGGGGCTCTTGGACATGGTCGAGCAAACCATAAGGTCGAACGCTGACGTCGAGGACGTCGAGGTCGTGAGCCAGAGAAGAGCTTTAAGGCTCTAGCCGCCCCCTACGATGAGGAAAATGGAATGGTACCCTAGGCCCCTGAGGAACGCGATAGTGGAGATCCTCGAGGAAAAGGAGGCGCTCACTACTGAAGAGCTGGCGAAGAAGCTGAAGGAAGAGTACAAAGAGTTGACCGAGAGCGAGCTCGACAGGGAGCTCATGCGCCTCGAACTGAACGGCATAGTCTCGATAACCTCGCTCGGAAGGTCGAGGAGAAGGGTCGAGCTCGTGAGGCGCCAGGCCCAAGCTCATACCCAGTGAAGTTCGAAGGCTTGCCGGAAGCGAGCTGCGGAGGAAAATCAAGTGGGCGTCCAATTGGGCGAAATCGTCCCGCGGCAGGAAGTCAGCCTTGAGTCTTTGAGGGGGCTGAGCGTCGCGATAGACGCCTTCAACGCCCTCTACCAATTCCTCTCCATAATAAGGGGGCATGACGGGACCCCCCTGAAGAACCGGAAGGGGGAGGTGACCAGCCACCTCTCCGGCATCTTCTTCAGGTGCTGCAACTTGCTGAAGTTCGGCGTGAGGCCCGTCTTCGTCCTGGACGGGGAGCCCCCGAGGCTCAAGAAGGCGGAGATCTCAAGAAGGCGGGCCTCCAGGGCCGAGGCGAGGGCGAAGTACGAGGAGGCGCTCGCGAGGGGGGAAGCGGAGGAGGCGAGGAAGTTCGCGCAGGCCTCTACAACCCTCGAGGAATACATGGTGGAGACGAGCGTCCGCCTCCTGGACGCGATGGGGATACCGGTCGTCCAGGCGCCTTCCGAGGGCGAGGCGCAGGCGGCGCACATGGCGAAAAGCGAGGTGGTTTGGGCCGCGGCCAGCCAAGATTACGACTCCTTGCTCTTCGGCGCCCCGAGGCTGGTGAGGAACGTAGCGATCACGGGAAGGCGGAAGCTCCCCAACAAGCCTTCTTACGTGGAGGTGAAGCCTGAGCTCGTGGTTTTGGAGGAGGTCCTAAAGCAGAACGGCATCTCCCAGGACCAACTCGTGACGATCGGCCTTCTAGTCGGAACCGACTTCACCCCCGGCGTCAGGGGCCTAGGCCCTAAGACCGCCCTTAAACTAGTGAAGCAAGGCAAGACCGTCGACGAGATCTACAGGGAGAGGGGGCTCGAGAAGCCCCCGGAACTCGATGACGCCAGGGATTTCTTCACGAAGCCCAAGGTCCTCGAGGACGTCGACCTCGAGTGGAGGGCGATGGACGTCGAGGCCGTGGTAAAGTACCTGAGGGACGAGCACGACTTCAGCGAAGAAAGGGTCAGGAAGGCGGCGGAGGAGGTCGCGACGGCGCAACGCGGCATGAAGGGCTCGCTCAGCAAGTGGCTTTGAGCCCTTCGATTCTTACCTAGCCTTTCCAACGGGCTTCAGAAGCTTCGCCCAATCGCACTCCGCGACCAAGTAAACCATCGATGCCACGAAACAGACCGTCGCCGCGTCGAAGAGGATCCCCGCCACCGGGTCCAAGTCCACGCCGATGCCGGAGACGAAGCTCCCGAAGTACCCGATGAAAAGCAGCATGGTCGTCTTCCCCAGGAAACACGGAACTATGGAGGCCACTAAGCCATACCGCAGCATGCCGAGGGGGATCATGAGCGCGTCGTCAGGGAGAGGCGTCGCCGCGAAGACGTAGATCGCGAGAGGCAAGAGCCTCCGGTGCTCGAGCAGGAAAGCGTGGAGCGAACCGAACTTTTCAGCGTAGCCGCGCTTCTCCAAGTACTTCCCGCCCCCGAAACCTAGGGCGTAGGAAGCAAGCTCGCCCGCCGCGGCTCCAAAGCCCGAAACGATCCCAAGCAAGAGGGGATCGAGGCCGACTTGCGACGTCATGATGAAGACGATGGCCGCGTACGGGAACGGGATGAATATGGTCGTGTTCCCGACTATAGAGAGCAGGAAGCACGCCAGGTACGCGTGCATCGCGGTCGGGCTGTTCTTGCTCCAATCCCTAAGGGCGATCGAAACCCCTTCAACGTAATCCGCGATCCTCCGGTCCACGAAAGCCGCAACCACGAACAACGCGACCGAGGCGTAAACGAAGAGGAGGAGCTTCTTCGACCGCTTCACCCAACCACCCCCCGACCCGAGGCCTGAAATTCACCAGCCGTAAGCGCCCCTCAAGGGAACGAACGCTACCCCTCCCTTCTCCGAGGTCTTGAGCTTCCCTGACTCGGTCTTCACCCCCACGACGAGTTCCTGGAAAAAGTGCTCCCCTCCGAGGGGGATGACGATTATGCCCCCCACGGACATCTGCTCCACGAGCGGCGGAGGTATGCTCGGGGCCGCGGCCGTAACTAGTACTCTGTCGTAAGGGGCCGCTTCCGGATACCCAAGCGAGCCGTCGCGCATGATCACGCTGACCCTCGAGGAGTAGCCGGTCCTTTCGAGGTTGCTCGTGGCAAACTCGAAGAGTTCTTCGACGATCTCCAGCGTGTAAACGTGCCCCCAGCTCTCGGGAGGTTGCGAGAGCGGAGCGACTATCTCCGCCACCGTCGCGGCGTGGTACCCGCTCCCCGTCCCGACCTCAAGCACCTTCAGTCCCGGCCTGAGCTGCAGAAGCTCGTCCATTATCGCAACCATGTGGACGGCCGATATCGTCTGGCCCGTCTGCCCCAAAGGGAGGGGCGTGTCCTCGTACGCGCACCTCCTCGTCGAAGGCCAGACGAACTCGTGGCGGGGGACGCTAAGCAAAGCGCGCTCGACTTCGCGGCTCTTCACTATCCCTTGGCTCTTGAGCCTTGCCACGAGCTCCGCCCTCTCCTCGCATTTTTTATCCTGCATGGCGCCGCAGGCACGTTCAAGGTCGAAAGAGGCTATTAAGCGTAAGCCCCGGGTAACGTTTTTCCGCGCGCGAACCGAAGCGCGGGGCGATGATAAGGGCGACGGATCGCTTCAAGGCGAACGGGCACCGTTTGATATCGGCAAGGCACGACGCAACCCTTGAGATAACGAAGGACGCCCACGTGACGAAGAGGGGGAGCTGCATAATCGCCGTCAGGTCGGAGAAGGGCGCGATCGATTTGGATTCGGAATTCAAGCGGCTCGCGAAGTTTCCTGAAACGGTCATCACCCTCGCCATAAGGTGCAACGGGGTTGAGGACTCGGTCGTTGCCCGAGGCAGCAGGGGCTTGACGTTCACCCACCCGACCGACATCGTCTTCAGGAAGAGCGGATTCACTTGCGGCAGGACCGTTGCAGTCTATTCAGACAAGTCCGCCTCCCTCCTGAAGAGGTCCCTGATAGAGGAGATCCGGAAGGAGTTTCCGGTTGAAATCGCCCTTGAAGCGGTTTTTCGGGCCGAGGCCGTCAACGCTGATGGGCAAGACGGCCGGCGAGAATAATGTCCGCGGCAACGTGGTAACTCCTCTTCCCCACCTCCCTCACGATCCTGAAGCCAGAAGCTTCGGCTTTCCCCCAACCCAACTCCTTGAACCTCTCCACCAACGCCGAGACCTTCCCTTCCACGCTCTCCCTGCCTTCGACGAAAACGTGCATGTGGACGACGCCCCCCCTCTGGAGGAGGGCGCTTGAAGCGGCTTCCAAAAAAAGCTCGGACCCCGCAGGAAGGTTCATCACGACCCTGCTGCACTTTCCCCTCAGCATGTTTCCGGCCACCTCCCCGGCGTCGCCAAGGATCGCCGTGACCCTTCCCTCGACCCTGTTCAACCTGACGTTTTCCTCCAGGTACGCTATGGCGAAGGGGTTCGCGTCGACGGAGAAGACTTTGGCGTCCGGAACCTTCTTCGCTATCAGGATGCTGAACGGACCCACGCCCGCGAACAAATCGGCGACGACCTCGCCCCTCTTAACTTGAGACGCGACCCTTGCCCTCTCGGCCGACAGCCTGGGCGTGAAGAAGACCTTCGTCGGGTCCAGCTTGTAGACGCAGCCGTGCTCCCTGTGCAAGGTTTCGGTAGGCCCTTTCCCCGCGATCACCTCGTACCCCCCGACCCTGAATTTTCCCGAGATGTCGGACGTCTTGTTCAGCACCAAGCGGGCGCGCTTGTTGACCTCCAGCGCCGCCTCCCCCACCAGCGCCCCGCAACCCTTGAGCTCATCTGGAAGTTCCAACACGACGATGTCGCCTATCACGTCGTAGGCCCTCGGCACGCTCGCAAGGAGGTGGGGGGGAAGCTTGTCCAAAAGGATGTCGTGCAGCGATCTTGGGCGGGCCTCTTGAAGCTCGAACTCCTCCTCGGCGCCTTCGAAGCGGATTCCCAGCAAGGCCAAGCTAGCCGTTTCCTCGGCCGTGAGTTGCCTCTCGATCGGGACCGCGATGCCTGACCCGATCCTTTTGAACCTGGCCCCCTTGGCGACAAGGTTCCTTTCCCTCAGGAATTCCAGGAGCCGCTCGCAATCGCGCCGCTCAACCCTCAGGCCCCAGAACCTCTTCAGGTCCAATCCAAGCGCCGGGACGCGGTAAAGGCGCGCCATGATAAGGCTATCCCGGTTCGCGGGGGGCGGGGCGTCCGGCTGCGGAAAGCAGAAAAGGCCGGGAAAGGTCCTCGAGCCGAAGAGGCCGATGTCCAAGCGTGCAGCCCTCATCAGGGGAGACGGAACCGGACCGGAGCTGGTCGAAGCCATGATCCTCGTCCTCGAAGCCGCGCGCTCCGGCATCGAGCTCGTCCCTTGCGAAGCGGGCCTCGAGTGGTGGAAGGCGAACGGCGGCGACAGCTTCATACCCCAGGAAACCTGGCGCGTCCTGGAAGGGTCGGACGCCTGCTTCAAGGGACCAACAACGACCATCCCCGAGCCCGGGACGCCGAAGAGCGTCGCGGTGAGCATCAGGCAGAGGTTCGACCTCTACGCGAACGTCAGGCCGATACGGACGTTTCCCGGAACTAAGCGCCCGCTCGGCGACGTCGATTTCGTGATGGTCCGCGAGGGCACCGAAGGCTTGTACGCCGGGATCGAGCACAGGTTGACGGACGACCTGGCGGTCTCCGTGAGGAAGATAACGAAGAGGTCGTCCGAGAGGATCGCGAGGTACGCCTTCCGCCTCGCCCAAGAGAAAGGGTGGGGCAAGGTCGTGGCGGTCCACAAAGCGAACATCTGCAAGGAGACTTGCGGCCTCTTCCTGAAGTCCGTCAGGGAAGTGGCGAAGGAGTTCCCTTCGATAACCTTAGAGGACTACTTCGTCGACAACCTCGCCCAGCAGCTCGTGAAAAACCCGCAGAGGTTCGACCGGAACGTCATAGTGGGCACGAACCTCTTCATGGACATACTCAGCGAGGAGGCCGCCGCCCTCGTAGCGAGCATCGGGTGCGTTTACTCGGCCAACATCGGCGACAGCTACGCGATGTTCGAGCCCGCCCACGGGAGCTCCCCGAAGTACAAGGGCTTGGGCAAGGTGAACCCGACCGCGACGATACTCGCGGGAGCCTGGATGGCGGATTATTTGGGAGAGAAGGAGAAGGCCGAAGCCATATTCAACGCTACCTATGCCGTCATAGGGGAGGGGAAGCACGTAACTTACGACCTGGGAGGGGAAGCCACCACGATGGAGATGGCCAGGGAGATAGCGAAGAGGACGAGCCTCCTCCTCGGCTGAGGACGTCAAGGCAAGCCCAAGGACTCGGCGACTCCCCCAAGGCCAAGCCTTTCAAGGACGCTCCTGTTGGGCATTCCTGAAACCCCGTCCCAGCCCCTGGCCGCGTAGTATTCGTCCATCATCTTCCTGAACGCCCCTTCATCGATCCTCGTGCCGTCGCTCTCGCACGGCAGCTCGAAATGCTTCGCGACGGCCTCGTCTACGCTTCTGTCCCTCCCGAACCTGGCGAGCAAGGCGCGCTCCAAGTTGAACGTCCTCTCAGCCGCGCGCTCAAGCTCGGAGCTGTCCATCTCAACCCCAGTGCACGTCGAAAACAGCTCGGCCTCCACGTCCAGGTCCCCGAGAACCTCCCCGGCCTCCCGCCAGGCTTCCTCGTTTTCGAATGGCCTGATCAGGCGGGGAAAGACGAAGTCGCAAAGCGGGAGGGAGTCTATCAGGACGTGCCTGTTCTGGCACCATACCGCGACCTGCGCCTTCGCCTCGAAACTGGGCTCCGCTGCCTGCTCGGATCCCCAGACCGACCTTGCCAGCGGCCTGAGCTTCTCCAAGGCGAGCGCGGGGTCGCGCATGTAAAGGTCCGCTATCTGCAAGTAGCCGTGCGTTCCTATCGTCGGGTCCCTGCTCTCGGTCGCGTACATGATCGCGGAAACGGCCCAGAAGGGAAGGGGCTCGTGGTCCCAAACCCTGCCCTCCCTGTGCGACGGGAACCCGAAAGCGAACTCGAGGACCTCCGCCGCCTCCACGGCAGGGGCTGGTAGTTCCCGCCCCATCTTCTCAACCGCCCTCCTCAGGTCTTCGGCAAGGATGTCTCCGATCCCCCTCCTGCGCGCTATGTCGCTCAGGAGCTCGCGGAACCAGCCGGCGTCCCTCGGCCTGAGCTCCTTCCCGCCGATCTCCTTCACCCCGCACTCGGCGCACCTCTCGAACCACGGCTGGAGTGTCAAAAGCACCCAGAGGTCCAGCCCTAGGTCGTCGCACGTTTCGTGGAGCTCCACTCCCCCCTCCTCGGGTTTCCAGCCCCTCACAGAGGGCAGGTCTATGCCGCAACCGAAACCTCCCCCTCCGCTTTCGGCCCAGATCGTGCCCACGCAGAAGAGGTCCTGCCTTTCTATGACTCCCCGTCCGAACCTCCTGGCGACCTTCTTGTAAGTCCTGCCCAGCCCGCACCTCGCGTTGCACGCGTGGGTGCATATCGGCGTGGGGGCTCCCTCCAAGCCCTTCGCGATCGAGGAGACCATGCCCGTCCTCGACGAGTCCATGGCGCGCCTGCAAGCGGCGAGGAATCCCTTGGGATCCGCGATTGCAACGCCCGAGCTCCCCCTGGCGACGACGGCCTTCAGGTTTTTCGAGCCCATGACCGCCCCGAACCCGCTGTGCCCGGAAGCGGCTTCTGGAGAGTGCGAAACTATCGCGGCGAATCGGACGAGGTTCTCGCCGGCCGGGCCTATCGACACAACCTGCGCCCTGCGGCCGTGCCTCTCCTTCATGCGCCTCTCGGTCGAGTGGGTACCAAGCCCCCAGATGTCTTCGGCGCCGCGCACCTCGACCTTCCCGTCCATGACGAGGACGTACGCGGGCCTCTCCGCCCTGCCCTTGATCACGAGGCCGTCAAACCCGGCGTACTTGAGCTCGGAGCCGAAGAACCCGCCCATCGTCGAATGGGTGTACCATGGCCTGGGAAAGACCCTCGGGGAAACGCCCGCGAAAACCGTCCGCCCCGAAGTAGGAGCAAGGGTCCCCGTCAGGGGGCCGGTCATGATCAAGAGGACGTTTTCGGGCGCGAAGGCATCGACTCCCCCGGGAAGGCGGTCCCAAGCTATCCTCGCGGCGAAGCCCCTGCCGCCGATGTATTCCTCGGCATACCTGGCCGTCTCCTCCTCGCGCAACTCGCCCGAGTCGAGGTTGACGAAGCATATCCTGCCAGCCCATCCGGAGCTCACCTTCATCCGGCCCCCCGCACCGCGACCTTGAGGGCGTTCGTTGGGCAAACGCTGACGCATATCGGCCCTTCGCTCCTCGAGAAGCACATGTCGCACTTCACGAACTTGTCCCCCCTCCTCTTCACTACGCCCAAATCCCCGTTGAACGGGCAGGCGGAAGAGCAGGCGCCGCACCCGGTGCAAACCTCCTCGACTATCCTCCGCGCCCCGGTCGCGGCGTCAACCACCATCGCGCCCTCGACCGGGCAGCTCGACATGCACTCGGCGTCCGGGCACTGCCTGCACGTCTCGGGGTAGAACCTGCCAGCGAAGAAATCCCTGCTTACCGTTATCCTGGAGAGGCTCGGGTTGCAAGCCCCCTCCGCGAGCAAGGAGCAGGCGAGTTCGCAAAGGCCGCAGCCGTTGCAGAGCTCCTCTTCCGCCGCGACCGCCCTTACCGGGCCCGCGTATCCTGCTTTTGAAACCAAGGGCCAATCCCCCCTCAGTTTACCGAGTGGGAGCGCTGGGAGCGTCTTAAGCTATTCGCTCCGCGCGCCCCTTGCATTGGCTAACGTAAAGCGCAAGGAAATCACGTCAAGGTGTCGACCTACCAGCACGGAAGGGGATCCGAATGCCCAACATCATCGATGGCGTTAATGAACGCAGGAATCTTGCACGCCTGAGGCGCAGCGCGCGCTATTTGCCGAAGGAAGCGCAGGAAAAGTATTGTGCAGCGTGCGCCTTGATTCTGGAGAATGTCTGGCGGCAAGGTCCATCGCTTGACCGCGCGACTTGATCCACCTCAACGTCAAGAGACGGGCTGGGGAAGAGAGCTCGCTTCCAGGAAAGGAAATCGCTGGCCGAGTTCGAATCCCAACTTCCCAAGCATATCTTTGCTGGATTTCTCTCAAGTCTTGCGCGTAGATGCGCCATCGGTGCCCGAAATCCCTCCCGAACCTGGAGGATCGTTCTCTCTTCCCCTTTGCAGCATCGATCGAGTGAATGAACCCGAGCTCACCAAAGTTCGGATTTCTTTCGACCACGGATCGGAAGCGGCCAGAAAGTTACATATCTTGGAAACCACAAATCTCGCACAATGAAAAGCGCGCCATCAAAAACAGCTCTGGAGCTGCTTCCAGAACCGATAAGGCGGGCGATGGAACGAATCGGAATAAGGGAGCTTACCGAACCGCAGGAGAGAGCGATCCCAGAGATCGCCGCGGGCAAGAACGTCCTGCTCATGGCCCCGACCGGCAGCGGCAAGACCGAAGCCGCGATATTGCCGATCTTGGGCAAGCTGGCCAGCCTCAAGAAGAGGAGGGGCATCTCCCTCGTCTACGTGACCCCGCTCAGGGCCCTGAACAGGGACATGCTGAGGAGGCTCGAAGGTTGGTGCGCCGAACTGGGCCTTTCCGTCGAGGTCAGGCACGGAGACACTCCCCCTTCGAGGAGGAGGAAACCTCCCGACGTCCTGATAACGACGCCCGAGACGCTGCAAGCCATCCTGCCTGGCGCGAGGATGCAGGCGAACCTGAAGGCGGTCAGGTGGGTAGTCGTAGACGAGGTCCACGAGATAGCGGAGAGCAAGAGGGGCGTCCAGCTCGCCGTCGCGCTCGAAAGGCTCAGGGAGGTCGCGGGCCGGGACTTCCAGAGGGTTGGGCTCTCAGCTACCGTAGGAACCCCGGAGAGAGTCGCCAAACTTCTCGCGGGCAACGAAGGCAAGGCGGAGATCGTCCGCGTAACGATTCCCAAGGGTTACAACTACTGGATCCAGTGGCCGCTGCCGACCGAGGAGGATTTCGCGCTTTCCGCTTCCCTTTTCACCACGCCCGAAGCCGCCGCCAGGATATCGGCGATGAAGGAGTTGGCCGACACCCACGCATCGACCCTGATATTCGTGAACAGCAGGCAGGTGGCTGAGATGCTCGCCCTTAGGCTGGGCTCCCTGGACCCGAAGATAGGCATACACCACGGCTCCCTCTCGAGGGAGGAGAGGGAAAGGATCGAGGACGGCTTCAAGAAGGGGGCTTTGAAGGCCATTGTCTGCACCTCGACCCTAGAACTTGGCATAGACATAGGAAGCGTCGACCTCGTCATCCAATACCTATCCCCCCGCCAAGTCGGGCCGCTCATCCAGAGGGTCGGTAGATCAGGCCACAAGCTCGGGCTCACGTCCGAGGGCGTGATAATTACGGCCTTCGTCGACGACGCCCTCGAGGCCATCGCGGTCGTGAGGAGGGCGGAGGAGGGCCTAATCGAGCCCACCAAGATACACGAAAACGCCCTTGACGTCTTGGCCCACCAGATAGTCGGCCTCTCCCTCGATCGCGGCGGAATCGGGGCTTCGAGGGCGGCCAAGATCGTCTCCAGGGCCTACCCCTACAGGAAGCTGGACGGGAAGAGGTTCAGGTCCGTCTTGGATTGCGTACGCGGCCTCGGCCTCATCGCGGTCCGAGGGGATCGGATCGTCGCAACGAGGAAGGGCAGGCGATATTACTTCAAGAATCTGTCGATGATACCGGACGAGAGGAGGTATCCTGTGGTGGACCTAACTTCCGATAGGGTTGTGGGAACCGTCGGCGAGGAGTTCATCGCCCTCAGGGCCAGGGTGGGGCTTCACTTCATCTGCCGCGGCACGGTCTGGAACTTGGAGAGGATCGCTGAAGAAGGGTTCGTGTACGTCACCCCCGTAGCGGACCCGAGGGCGGCGCTTCCCGGATGGGATGGCGAGATCCTTCCGGTCCCATACGAGCTGGCCAACGAGGTTGGAAAGCTCAGGAGGGAGATCGCTGGAAGGGGAGGAAGAGAAGCGATCCTTTGGCTATGCAGCAGATTCAGGATCGAGGAGCACGTCGCGAAAAGAATAGCCGAGGAGCTGATGGAGCACGCGAAATCGGGGGCTCCGATCCCTTCGGACAGGCTGATACTCGTGGAAGGTTTCGACAGGTACCTGATAATAAACTCCTGCTTGGGGGAGTCGGCCAACAGGGCATTGGGTTACGTCATCGATAGGAGGCTCTCGAGGAGGGGGATGATCAGGAGCTGGTGGGCGGACGGTTACAGGGTTCTGGTCGAGATGCCGGTCGAGGTGACCGAATCCAATCTCGCCTCCCTCGTCAAGCAGGCGCTGCCCGCGAGCCCAGAAGACGTGGAGGAGGAGTTCAGGGCTCTGATGGACGAGAGGTTCCCGTTCGGCTACTACATGAAGTTCGTGGCCGAGCGGTTCGGCGCCATCGAGCGAGGTTTGGTGCTCAGCGAATCGAGGTTGCTCGACCTCCACAACAGGTTCAAGCGCACTCCAATATACGAGGAGACCATGAGGGAGGTTCAACAGGAGAAGGTGGACCTCCAAGCTCTCAAGGACGCGTTCTCCGCGATCTCGAACGGGCGAATCCGCGTCGAGACTTTCTTTTCGAGCGAAAGGCCGACGCCGATCTCCTACCCGATACTGGACAAGTTCGCCGAGCTTCCGGAGACGGTCGCTCCCGAAAGCGCCCGGAGGGACTCGATAGAGAGGGTGAGGAACGCGATACTCCACTCCCGGGTCGAGTTGATCTGCATGGAGTGCGCTGCCGAGCTCGGAACCTTCGCAATCTCGAATCTCGCTCAACGCCCCAGGTGCGGCTCGTGCGGTTCGACGCTGCTCGCGCCCCTCCCCAGATACGGGACGCGCGCAAAGGACGCCTTGAGGAAGAGGCTGAAGGGAGAGAGCCTCACCGAGGAAGAGGTCGAGCAACTCTCCAACTTGAGGAGGAGCGCGGACATAATCCACTCCTACGGCAAGGATGGCGCCATCGCCCTCTCCGTCTACGGCATAGGGCCGCAAACGGCCTCAAGGGTCCTATCCAGGATGCACTACAGCGAGGACGAACTTCTCAAAGACCTCCTGGAAGCCAAGCTGAAGTACATACAGACCAGGCCGTACTGGGATAGGCAATGACATTCTCTGAAGGCGCGCGATGAGGATTTGAGCGACCGCGCGCCCGAATTTCTCGAGTGCGGTCAGCTTTGACTCAGCAGCTTGCCAGCCACCATAACCGCAGGATAAGTAAGTGGGCTCCTGCTCGCTTTTGGCGTTGCGCTTCCTCACGTTCTCGTTGTCCATCTCGGAAAAGGGCCTCGTTCGGCGCAAGGGGGAGCTACTTCCATCCATAGGACCTCATTATCAGTGGCGTGGCGAAGGCTTCCACGAATCCAGCGAGCAGGAATAACGGAACGAGCCCAAGGACGGCGTATATGGCCTGCCTGGCAGCGTCGTGAACCTCGGATCGAGAGCTCGCCCCTCCCTTCCCCAGAGCCTTAAGAAATCTGACCGACAGCCTCAGCCCGACCGATCCGGAAACGACGAACGCCGGAAGCTCCACAATGCCGTGGGGGAGGATCGCCGCCAGGAACATCGCCAAGTCCGGCACGAGGCTACCAACCAGCCCGAGTATGAACCCGTTGAACATCATCGTTATCAGCGTCGGCACCGCTAGCGCGAGCCCCGAGAGGGCCGTAGCCAGAGACACCTGCCAGTTGTGGAACGATATGTCGACCGCCAGGAAAGGAATGGCGAATCCCCTGAAGGCCGGGTTCACCCTCCCGGACTCGTACCCGAGGGCTCGCACCAGCCTGCCCAACCCCGAGCTCGAAACTTGCTTTCCAGCCGCGACTCCGGCGGCGAACGTCGACGCCGAAATGAGGTGGTAGGGCAGGTTGCCCGGATCCGAGAGGAAGATGGCAAGCTCCCGCAGCCCGACCCTCACCCCCTCGACGCCCTTCTTCAACACGTACCTGGGAGCGTCCCCGATCACCGGAGGCCCCACCGGAAGGGGGATCACGACGGGCTGGGGTTCGCCGCGGACGTAGATCGCCGTCTTCAGGGCGTGCAGGACGGGAACCGCCACGAGGCTCGCCAGAGCCGCCGCGACGGAAGAGACCTGGACGCTGAACAGGCTCGCGGCGTACGAAGAGGCCGCTATCGCCAAGAATGAAGATCCCCTGAGCATCAGGTAGGCGGCCGTTTTACCTGGGAACGCCTTGCAAACCCTGACGCTGTCTTTGATCGCCGAGAACCCGTACTTGCCGTTCGCGGCGGCAGGGTAAGCGTAGACCGTGAGCGCCAAGAGCGCGACGGTGGCGACGCAGGCTGCCGCCAGGACCGCCAGCCATAGCAGCGCTTTCGAAAGCACGCCCCCCGCGCCTCCAAGCACGGCGCTCTCGACGCCGCTCGTGAAGATCCACAGCAACGACGCTGCCAGCGGTCCGTACTTCAGAGCTTCGGTGACCATGACGGTCCAGGCCATCTCCACCCACCTCCCGCCGGAATTCTCGACGACGTCCGATACGGACAGCCTTCCCGTCCTTACCAGTTGGAGGTAGGAGCCGTACTCCGCCGAATTAACGAACCCGCCCCCGACCACGGAGACGGCGTAGTAGAGCGCCACCGAGACCGAGACGGCCCACACGATCGAGGAGACGATCTGGGGCGAAGATGCCGCTCCAAGCGCCTTGAAAGCGTCTCCGCTCGAGATCGCTTCCGCGAGCCGATCGAGTACGCCCTCAGAAGCTAGACGCGAGATCGTGACCATGAAGACGGCGATCACGGCCGACTGCTTGACGACGTCGACCGCGCCGCTCAGCATCGCCGGAACCGTCGCGGAGGGGTTGAGCCTCCACATCCAGTAGGAAACGTTGAGCAGCGTCCCCAGCGTGGCGTAGCGGGCGCAAACGTTGAACGGAGGGGAGGGCGGGAGTTGGGGAGGGGCGTACAACGGCGGAGGAGGCTCCGGCGCGCGCGGGGGTTCGGGTATCGTTTCCGTCCAATACACCTTCGGTATCGCGATCGATCATCTTGCCGCCTCCAAGAGTTATATCCTTTCTGATCCGATTATCGACCTTTGCGTTTCTGTAGTCGCGCCTTTTTTTGCCTCCAGCCCGTCGTTCATCGCAAAACAGGGATGGGCGTCCACCCTTGCTCGGCGGCCGCTTCCCGCGCGTGGCCGCAAAGCTTGCCGCGCCAACCGGATGGGGTGCCGCAGGCGGCGCGAACGAGCGTAATTGAAACGGAACGATCTCGATCCGCTTCGTGAACAACCGTTACGAACCTTCTATCAAACTTAGAAGCCGATCGAAGCAGGCCGGCTCGACGGGCCCGCGACACGCCCAGGGGGCGAGAATCCCCGCCCGCTTTGGCCGCCCCGAAAACCGCCTTCCCGGTCAGCGCGCCATCCAAGCTATCGGAGAACCTAGACGCGGAAGTACGTCATCGACGGCTTCGGCCGCCCGACGAAGCAGACTCGGTTGAACCCGTACTGCTTGATTATCGACAGG
Source organism: Candidatus Brockarchaeota archaeon (assembly GCA_017601265.1). GTDB lineage: Archaea > Thermoproteota > EX4484-205 > EX4484-205 > DTQO01 > DTQO01. The sequence goes on along the minus strand of JAFNJA010000007.1, from coordinate 7,232 downwards.
GCGGTCCTGGCTTCTTCCTCCCTTTCCCCGAAACTCAGCAACCAGTGCGTGCCTTCGACGATCGTCCAACGGCCGTCCACTTTCTTGACCTCCAGGTTTTGCGGATCGAAGCCCACGCAGTCCTCGCCGGGCATCGCGCCGGCCGGGGGCCGCCCGTTCACGAGCCAATATTCCATCGAGGGCGCTGGCGCGCCGAGCTGGCAATGCTGCGTCATGCCGTAGTGCCGGATTATCGAGAGCGCAAGCCTGGCTTCCCGTTCCCGGTCAAACCGCGCGATCCTTTTTCCCGAACGCTCCTCGATGACCCAATACCTGAAAAAGAAGCCCTTCCTCACGACCTCCAGGGCGCTCGGATCGAATCCGACGCACGAGAGCGCCGAACTCCTCAAGGCTAGCCTGAAACCGAGCTCGTAATCGGAACCGTCCCCGGTGAACAGCCTGTCCCTCAGGCTCGGATGGCTCGTGCCCTGAGCGAGTGGTTGCAGGTTTGCGAAGTCGCTTGGATCGGCTCCCTTCCCGTAACCCCTGCAGGTGAAGACCATCTCGCCGTGCCCCACGAACTCCGGCTGCACCGCCCAGGCGATCAGCGCGCCGATTCCCGCCCCTATTATGCCGGCGATCGAGCCTATCGCCGCCCCGATCGCGACGTCCTCCAAAGCGGCGTCGACGAGCTCGTCGGCCACCTCCCCCAAGCTTCCAAGGTGGCTCTCGAGCGCGTCCATTATCCCGTCCACGCCGTCGTCCAGCTCGAAGATCAACGAAACCACTACGTGCGCTGGCATTGAGAAGCTGACGATCCCGCCCTCCGAGGACACGGCGTATTCCCTCAGGACCTGCCATCCTCGCCCCTCCTCCTTGGGGGAGAGGAGGACGTAGCCCGCCCTCCTTTCGCCGCTGTCGACGTCCTCGAACTTTTGCGTCCTCCGTATCCACCTGTCCGTGATGCTGAAGTCCGTGTTCGCCTTGATCTTTTCCAAAAGCTCGTTCCGGCATCCGGGGCTTATGACCGAGGGATCGCCCTCCAGCGCGTCCGACAGCCTTCCAGCGATCGCGGCGAGGAAAAGCTCGGCCTTGCAGGCGTCGGAAAGCTGGGCTACGTCAATCCTAGAAGTGACTACCCCTTCAAGCATCAAGAAGATGGCCACCGGCTCGTCGGAACCCAGCCTCAAGAAGCCCGTGGTCTCGCGGTGGCACACCAGCTCGGTCCAAGCAAGATTCATGGACCAAGCGTCGGAGGCCGGGTCCCCAGGATCGTCCCCGTCTCGCGCCCGCGGAACCGGATTCGGCCGCGTTCTCGGTCGCAGCGTCCCGCGGGCAAGATCTTTCAGCGCCGACTTCGCCAAGGGCTTGGAGAAGTCCTCAAGCTGGCGCAGAACCTGGGGATCGAATCCCAGCCTTACCTTCTCCTCAAAAGGCACCGCCTTGTACCGCTTCAAGAAGAGTTCGTACGAGTCCCTCGCATCCCGCGTCGCCCTCGCGAGCGCCCCGCCAATAGCCCGATCGACCTCGGTTTCCCTGATGCCCTCCAGCGCGCGCTCCACGTGGTAAGCGTAAAGGGAGACGAAGTTGGCCGCCTCAGGGCTCATGCGCGGGAGTTCCGCCTTCTCCGCCTCCAGGGGAGAAGCGGCAGCTCGATCGTAAGCGAGGACCAAAGTGCCCCTCGCGCCTCCCTTCATCACCTCCAATGCGACCCTCCATCTTCCCACCTCGCCAGCTCCAACCTCGACCTTGCCCCTCAGGGGCGACGGGCCGCGGAGGGTTAGGGCCGCCTTCTTTTCCCTCCTCGCTACCTCAACGTTCGAGAGTTCGGCGCGCATCGCGTCCGCTGTTCCTTGCCACCTCACTTCCAGCTCCAAGGTTCCGGGGGCGCCAACCGAGAACGTGAACGACCTCCAGTCGCGCCATGGCCCTATGTCGAATTCCACCCTTTGCTCCGCCATCCTGCCCTCTTCTCCTAGATTGGCGGCATGATTTTTTCTATATAACAATTTTGCAACTTCTATAAAGTGCTTCGAGAAGTTTTCCAGCGCAATCGAATCTGGGGTTCGATTTGGTTGGAGGTTCTCGTCCCCGAACCCAGCTACGGAACGAGTCGGAGAACGAACAAACCGAACGCAAACCCGCGTCAGTAGCGATCTCCAACGCCCATCCCCCGCGCCCCCAAAATTGGCCCTAGTTCCGGGCGCGGAGGGCGACCCCCGAGGGCGAAAAAACCAGCTGCAAAGGCGCGGCCTAAACCTTGAGGATCACGATAACTACCGCGAGGAGGATCACGGCCGCAACCAGGAGGCCGACGTAGATCGTCCCGTTCTTGGCCCAGATCGCGAGCGTCGCGTTCAACTTGAGGAAGGGGTTGTCGGAAGAGAGCATCTCAGCTATCTCCCGGGCCTCATCCCTGCTGAACCTCCCGTTGTCTATCTGGATGTCCCCGCTCAGCGTCTTCTCGAAGACGTGCCCTTCGAGGTAGAACCTCGTCGATGATGCCGAATCAACCCAGGCACCGAAATCGCCCCTCCTATCGCCCGCGCGGGCCCTGCCGATCCTCGCCTCTTCCTTCGCGGCCTCGATCCCAGGGCACTGGTGCCTCTCCGGCAGCCTGTGCTCCTCGCAAAACCCTTCCCCGCAGTAGCGGCACCTGTAAGCCAGCATGACCTTCCTGCCGCACTCGGAGCAGCTTGGCATTCCCCGGACGGGGCTACTTGAGCTTGAGGGTGACGTAATAAAGTTTTACGACTCCCCGATCGGAGGCGAGCGCCCCAAAACCGACGGTGTTCTCGTCGACGGACCAGTAGTATACCTCCTCCGCCCCCAACCTCTTCGCGTAATCTTCGACGAACCCCTTCACCGCGATCCTGGCGCTTTCCCAATCGCCCTCTGCGACGTACCTCGCCTCGCCGACCTCGATCTCGACGTTGGCGAGAACTCTCTCGATCTTCACGGCCTCGATCCCCTCGGACGAAAAGATATCCAAAACCTTCCGAAGCCTCTCCTCCCACCCCGTGGTTGGGGCGGCTCCGGAAAGGGACCTGTAGGCCGAAAGGGCGTCCTGCCCGGTCGCGACCTTCGAACCCGTAGCCGCGTCGACGACCCCTATGAAGGCCATCTTCGTTATGACCCCTCCCGCCGTCGCCGTGGTTATGTAGACCGGGATGAAGTAGTAGAGCTTCCCGCCTATCGAGTAGAGCAGGATGTTGCCCAGCCTGCTGTTCGTCAGCAAGGTGAGCTGGGCCCGCACGTAATCGTCGGTTTCCAGGGCTTCGAGGGCCGCGGACGGGCCTATCAGCTGCGTGGCGTTCGCGCGGGGCGTCGAGCGGTAGAACTGTATCTCCCCGATCCTCGCCCCCCCGTACACGAGGTAGAGTCCCGCCAGGTTCTTCCCGGGCGAAGCCTCGTACTCGACGAGCTGCAGGCCCACGAAGTACGCCTTGTCGCCGACGGTGTGCAGTATGTACAGCACCTCGGTCGCACCAGGCCTCTCGTAGAAGTCCGAGCCGGACCTCCAGACGAAGGCGTCGTCCACGTGGTACCTGAAGTCGACGTCGAGCTGCCCCCTCGGCTCCTCCTGCGTCCCGAGCAACCGCTCCGGGTAGCGGAGCTGCGGGACGAGCCATTCAGGAGGTTGCTCCCACCCGTAGTAGTTGGCATAGAAGTCCAAGAGGAAGTCCTCGGGCCCGGTCTTCGCGACCAAGTAACCATGCATCCTCCCGTCCTCTATGTCGACCAGGACGACGCCCAGGAACCTGAGGTAGCTGCTCGCCGCGAACCCGGATTGGAGGTCGTAGTCGACGAAGACCTGCACCGCCGCGTAGAGGCGCTCCCCGTCCGTCACGAGGTATGCCGCGGGGTCGACGTCAAGGCCGTGTATTAGCATGCCCTCCACGCGCTCGAATATGTCTCTCTTGTAGAGCATCTCGATCCTGTCCTGCGGGGGACTGAACGCGAACCCGAACTGCCCCGAAGAGGCGAACCAGAGCATCCTCTCCCAGCCCGAGAGCACGTAATCGGGTTCGCCCGCGTACGAAACGTTCTCTATCTCCGAGAACCCCCTCACCCGAACGTAGACGTTGTCATAGAACCCCTCCCCGTAGTATATCAATGGTTCTTTGGGAACCCCGAAAGCTTCGGTCACGGGCACGTAATCTCCCGTGTGGCTGTCCATGACGATGACCCTGGAGGCGTGGGTGTATATCAGGTGGTGGCTGATCCAGTCGTCGCTCGGGTAAAGTATCGTGGTGGGCGCGACCCAGTACTCCCTCCCGTTCACGTACACGACGTACGCGTCGCTGAGCGTCATCCAGTTCACGCCTATCTGGTTCTTCATCCTGGTGAACGCGGCGTCCCTGTCCCACTGCCTCACGAGGGAGAGGATCATCGACGTGTTTCCAGGCGGTATCGCGTCGAGGGGGTAAGCCTGGACGTCCCGTATGCCGGCTGCCCAGCGCGTCACCGCTATCTGCTTCCTCGTGAGGGGCTGCCACTCGTACTGCGTCCAGTTGTTGTTCCAGTTCAGCCTGTACCACCCTATGACGCCCATGTTGGCCAGGAGGATGGAGAGCAGGACGGCCCCGACCAGGATAGCGGCGCCCCTCCTCCCCTTCGAGAACGATCCCCCCTCGGGGACGGCAGCCTTAGCGACGAAGCTTGCTGCTATGAATGAGAACAGGATCGTGGACAGCGCGAGGAAGGCGAACGGAGTCGTGGCATCCATCTCCCAGTAGCCAACGCCGACGATGATCGAGAGGACTACGCACGACAAGCAAAGGAAGAGCCCCTTCAGCGAGGGGCCAACCCGCCCCCTCGAGAGGTCCCTCACGAAGCGAAGGAAGAGGCGCGCGGCCAAGACGGCGAGAAGGAGGATCAGCACGTCGTGCACCACCTTGTACTGGACCTCCATCGCCGGGATCGCGGCGATTATCTCCCCCTCCTCCATCGGCTGCACGGGCGAAAGGAAGATCCTGGGGACGAGCGACCAGTCCCCGTACCCCCTGAGCATCATCGCGACCGCGATGACGAGGTTCCCCATCCCCGGGATCCCGTTGAAGGTGACGAACGCCGCGAAAGCCAAGGTCCATTTCGCGAACTGCCAGAAGGCCCAGAGCGCCCTCGACGGCCTCAGGGCCACCGGCCTCAGGACGCCCGAGGTGGCCGCGACGACCGAACTCACGGCTTCGAAGAGGTCGCTCCTCCAGGGCACCGGGTTCAGGAGCAGGAGGGCGAGTAGGGCGGAGACCCCGAAGGTCAGGTTGCCGTAAAAAACGGTCTTGAACCAATCGATCCCCGCCTTCGCGGCGTACATCGTCTGGTTCACTTTCCAGTTGAGCCATACGTACGCGCCTAAAGTCCCGAGGAAAACCGCCGCGACGGACAGCAACGCGAGCATGGGCGCGAGGCGCGCGGTTCTCCTGGGTTCCAAATCGATCCTCGTCTTGGCCTTTCCAGAACGGCCTCTTATTAACGTTCTTGCTGGAGCACGCCGGCCGCCCCGCGGACCGCGCGCCGCAACTCTTCTTCCACTCGGCGAGCAAACGCGTTCTTCGCGCGGCCTGGTTTCGGGCCGCCGACCGCTGTCGGTTTCCCAAGCGATTTCCGAGAAAGGACCTTAATCCCTCTCAAGGCGAGTACTAGCTGCGCGACCCCTCCCCGGCTGGAGCGGCCTCGATCTCCTTCCCCTGCGCCTGCGGCGCCGGCGCGGCCTCCGCGGGCTTCTCGGCCGGCCTCTGCTCCTCTTTGGCGTAGCGCTCGACGAAGACGACTTCCTTCAGTTCGGGCACGAACCTCGTGGCGTCGTTGAACAAGGCCCTCTTTATGACCTGCAGCCCCTCGATCAAGAAAGCTTCGCTCGGCACCTCGATCGACGCCGAGCTCCCCTCGATGCCGACCTTGAACCTCTCCACCGGCACCGACGGCACCCTCCTGTGCAGCAGAGCCGCCAACTTCCGGACCGGCTCCTCGATCACGTCCTTGATCTCCAGGGAGTAGACGAGCGTCTTCCCCGCAAGCGGCGGGTTGAAATCCACCTGCACGCGTCCGGCTCCGACCGAACGCACTACCCCGAGCTTGTTGTCTACCTCGACCCCCGCCCCGGGCTGGAGCCTCGAATCCGCGTTCCTGAACTTCCTGATCGGGTAAGACCTGATCTTGCTGGCGTCCCTGGCGCCGTAAGCCTTCTCCGGGGGCACCTCGACGGTCAGCTTCTCCCCCTTCTCGTGCCCCACCAAACTTTCCTCCAGCCCCCTCGGAAACCACGCGCTCCCTACCACGAGGAGCCTCGGTTCGTACTCCTCCCCGGCCCTGAAGAGCCCCGCCTTCCTCGCCTCCTCCTCGACCGTGGTGGCGAAAACCTCGTTCGTCTCCTTCACGGTCGCGACGTAATCGATGAGCACGAAACTCCCGTCCTTTATCATGGCAGCACCGGCGCACGACGGTCCGGCCGGGCACTCAATAAGCGTTTTGGCAACCGAGTCCTATCCTTCCGGCGCGGCGCAGGCCAAGCGCGCCTCCGCCCCCGCGTGCGCCCCCGCTCGAAACCGGCAACGACTTATGAGGCTCCCCGTTCTCCCCCTCGCCATGCCGGTTCCAGCGCGCATCGTGACCCTCCTGACTGATTTCGGGACTCGAGATCACTACGTCGCCTCCATGAAGGGCGTCCTCCTCGGGATCGAACCAAGGCTTCAGGTGATCGACGTGTCCCACGATGTCCCGAAGTTCGGCGTGAGGCGCGCCGCCATAACCCTGGCCCAAGCTGCCAAGTTCTTCCCCCGCGGGACGGTCCACGTCGCCGTCGTAGACCCGGGAGTAGGGACCCCGAGGAAACACCTGATCTTGGAGACGAAACGTTTCTTCTTCGTGGGTCCGGACAACGGCGTGCTCTCGATCGCGGCGGAGGAGGACGGCATCAAGGGCGCGTACGAGATAAGGGGGAGCAGGTACGTCTTCCAGGAGAGGTCGAACACTTTCGCGGGCAGGGACGTGTTCGCCCCAGCCGCCGCCCACCTGGCAAAAGGCCTGCCTCCCGAGAGGCTGGGAGAGGAGATCGACCCGTCGGAGATAAAAAAGGTCGGGATCGGCGAACCAAGAAAGTCCGGAAGGAGGGTGGAGGGCGAGATACTCGCGATCGACGAGTTCGGCAACCTGGTGACGAACATAACCCGGTCTCTGGTTGGGGAACTAAAGTTCGGCAAAGCGATAACGGGCAAGGTCGGGGGTTCGTCCCTGAAGGTCCCCTTCCTCAA
>JAFNJA010000079.1 GCA_017601265.1 Candidatus Brockarchaeota archaeon | reverse complement strand
TCGATTGGGTGAGCGCGCTCAACTCTTACCACTTCGAGAGGAGCCGCGGGAAGTTCATCACATACAACGCCGCGGTCGGGTACGACAAGATGCAGAGCTACGTGGCCTCAGCGCGGCTCATGCTCGCCGTCGTTAGGGAACCCGATTGGGTGATAGACATGTACGAGACGGACGCGAAGCTAGCGATCGAGATGTGCGAGAGGATGATCAGGGGAGGGTTCGATTTCGACGGCGCCTATCTCTTCTGCGACCTGGGGTACAAGAACGGGACCTTCTTTTCGCCGAAGCATTACGAACAACAGCTGCACCCGGTCTTCAAGAAGCTGTGCTCGTACTTCAGGAGCAGGGGCATGCCCGTGATACTGCACAGTTGCGGATGCGTCAAGAGCCTCATCCCCTACTTCATCGAGGAGGGGATAAGCTGCCTCGAACCGCTCGAAGTGAAGGCGGGCATGGACTTGGTCGAGCTCAAGGAACGGTACGGCGACAAGATGAGCTTCATGGGAGGCATAGACGTCAGGCTGATGGCGCTCGACGACCCGGGGCCGATCGAAAACGAAATCAAAACCAAAATAGGGGCTGCGAAGGTCGGCGGAGGCTACATCTACCACTCAGACCACTCCGTCCCGAAGGACGTGAGCCTCCAGAACTACAAGAGGGTCATCGAACTCGTGCGCAAATATGGCAAGTACGGCTGACTCTCAGCAGCGCGGCATCAAATCTGGACCGAAGCCCACTCTATCTTCCTTCCGCACCTGGCGCAGACGGTGTAGGCCATCACAACCGATCCGTCCTTTTCGTGCCTGATCTTTTCCGAAGACACGTCAAAGCCGCAGTTGGGGCAGAATATCGCCCCGCCTATTTTCTTGAACTCTTCGACGTTCCTGACCGCCCTTTCGACCGCCTCCTTCGCGGCCCTCTCCTCGAAGGTCGTCGAGGAAACCTTCACCCTGCCGTCGTAGCTGACCGCGCACTCGATGAGGGAACCGCAAACCGGGCAACCGAAGTGCCTGGTAGTGCTCGGCGCGAGCGGTATCGGGAAAGCGGTCCCGCACCTCGGGCACCGGATCGTGGCGTAGGGCATGCCCAGCAACTTCGACAAGCCAACCGGGGCGGGGTCTCCGGATAAGCGTTGCCTCGCTCCTTTTCCGCCGCGTCCCCAGCCCGCCTCGAGGCCCGATTCGCGGGAGCCCAAAGCAAATCGCTCTCGGGCGAGTCAGGGTTTCGCCGGGGCGCGGACGCGGCCAAAAGTAATATGCTCCGCTGCGGAGGGCGCGCCGACCATGAAGGAGGTCGGAATCGGCGTCATAGGGGCCGGGGCGTTCGGCGAGATCCACTCGATGGTTTACTCGGAGCTTCCGGATGCCAAGTTGGTCGCGGTAGCTGACGTGAACGCGGAGAGGGCAAGGGAGGTCGCCTCTAGGTACAAAGCGGAGAGATGGTACGGCGATTGGGCGCCCCTTTTGGAGAGGAAGGACATCGACGCGGTCAGCGTGGTGACGCCGGAGGGCGAGCACAGGGATCCCGCGGTGGAGGCCGCGAAAGCTGGTAAACACGTGCTCGTGGAGAAGCCGATCGCGACCTCGCTCGAAGACGCGGACGCGATGATAAAGGCCGCCGAGCGGAACGGCACCAAGCTCATGGTCGGCCACATCCTAAGGTTCGCGCCCGGCTACGTCCAGATCAAGCAGGCGATAGATTCGGGATCCCTTGGGGAGCCGGTCTGGGCGTACTCCAGGAGGAACGGTTCCTTGGCCCAGGTGAAGAGGATCGGAGGCAGGGTTTCGGCGATAATGTTCCTCGGGATACACGACATTGACCTGCTGCTCTGGTACGTAGGCGGCGAAGTTGAGCGGGTTTATTGCGAATCGGTGAGCAAAGAGGTCGGCAGGTCTTTCGGGGTGCCGGATTTCTCCTGGATCCTAATGAAGTTCAAGAACGGGGCTTTGGGAAGCGTCGAGACGGGTTGGGGCCTTCCGGAAAAGTGGGCGGACTGGAAAAGCCCGAGCGATTGGGGCGCCTTCGCGGCCGACATAGAGGTGGAGGTCGTCGGCACGAAGGGCGCGGCTTACCTTGATTTCCCGCCCATGATGGTCACGGGCTGCGACGGCGAGGGGTTCAAGTTCCCGGACCTGATACACCGCCCGAGGATCCACGGCAAGACCGAAGGGGCGATCAAGCTGGAACTGCAGCATTTCATAGACTGCGTCAAGGAGGGCAAGCCCCCCCTGGTTGACGGGAAGGACGGAAGGAGGGCCCTCGAGGTCGCTTTGGCGGCCGAGGCGTCTTCCGCCTCCCGGAAGCCCGCCAAACTTCCCCTGGCGTGACCTCTACTTCGGCGGCGGGAGCGAGGAGACCGCCAGCGCCATGCTTGCGTAATCGTCCTCAACGCGCCTCTGCGTCAAGTCCCTCACGTTCGGGAAATCCTGGTTGTCGTTGACGTCCAGAAGCAGGAGCTCGGAAGACTCGTCAAGCCACGCCGATATGACCGACTCGGCAGCCCGGTGCTCCCTCGCGTTCAGGAACTCGAGGGCAACCCTCTCGTGGGCGGCTTCGGCTTCCTCGAGCTGCTCCTGCGAGGTTCGAAAAGCTGCGCTTCCGTGCAACCTCCTGTACAGCTTCGCCAACCTTTCCCTGCTCGCCTTCAAGCGCTGGAACAGGGGGAGGAGCTTCCTGGCGGACGCGCGGACCTTTTCACCTTCGCTCTCAGGCACCTTCGCCGGGGTCCAGTCGTTGCCCGTTACCGCGTAATCAGCCGTTCCCGGGGCCAGGACGTTCATGGCGGCGATCTCGAGCTTCTCGACCAGCTTGTGCCTCCCGACAAGCACCGGGACGCCCGTGACCGCCAGGTTCCTGACAGCCTGCCCGCGTTCGATAGCGCACTTCGCGATCGACGCGAGGTGCTCGGGCCCAGATCCGGGGTACTTGATCGAGACGGCCCTTATCTCGAACGGTGAGTCGTAGAAGGGCTGGAGGATCGTCGGGTCCATGGCGCTCCTCTCGCCCATGGCCTCCCTCAACTCCCCGTCCGTGCGCAGCATCCTGACCTTCCTTCCGTGCGAACCGTCGACGGGCTTCTCAACGCAAGGGATCCCGCCCACCATCTTTTCAGCCGTTTCCGCGAGCCTTCCAAAAAGTTCCCTCCTGAGCCCCCTTTTCCCGCCGCCGAGGACCTGCTGGGCGTAGAGCGGGAAAGAGGCGGCCGGCGTGGGCACGCCCGACGAGCCCATGGCAAGGTACGTGAGGAACTTGTCCCTCGAATACGCCTGGACCGGGGAGGCGTTGATGACCCGGTATCCCGAAGCCTCGGCCACCCGGGTGAGGAAGTACCTCGTCTTGCCGCTCTGCAGCCTAACCAGCAAAGCGCCAACCTCGCCGATCGAACTTCTGACCGCTTTTCGATCGGCTGGAAGCACGAGCTCTTCCGAGATCAATTCGCGCGGTTCCGCCCCGGCCCTGGCGAGCGCGCGCACTATCCTGTAATCGTCTATCCTGCACTGGCCGTCCCGCACGACGCCTACGGCGTTCATCTCGAGCCCAAAGCCGTTTACGCGAACCGTTTTATGCTTTCAACCATGCAACTCGAAATTCAAGCCCTCTGCCTGGTCCTGACGGCTATCACCCTCACTTGGTCGCAAGTGTCTTCGCACCTGTCGGCGACGTTCTCCACCGCGTCCAGGAATTCGCCGAGCAAGATCGCGGCCCCGACGTTCGTCGACCCGTCCAACTCGAGGAGCAGGCTTCTGGCTTGCTGGTACTGGTCGTCGACCTCCTCCTCTATCCTTTCGACCTTGTCGGCAAGGCTCATGGATTCCTCGATGCTCTTGTCGGCAAGCTTCTCGATGCACCTCCTCAAGGTCCAGGCGCACTCCCTCACTGTGTGGCACATCCTCGAAGCCGATTCGCCGATCTCCCTAGGCATCCGAGACATGTTGAACAGGACCAGTATCCGGACCGCTTCGTGCGACCAGTCCGTGACCAGGTCGATCCTCCTCGCCAACCTCATGAGGTCCCCCCTGTCGGCAAGGGGCAGCTCCCCCTTCGACAGCTCCTGCATTATCTCCCTCCTCAAAGCGTCCGCTTCGACCTCCTTCTGCTTCTGCCTTTCGTACGCGGCCTTCAGATCCCCCTCCTTCCCCTCCCTGGCGCTTTCGACCGCCTTGACGAGATCGTCCGCCACGTCCGTCGTCGCTATCGCGTGCCGCCTCAAAAGCCGGACTGCGGAGATCTCCCTCCTGGCCTCGAACCACCTGAGGATCTTTTCGCTCAGGGCGTCCACATCCTGGTTAACGAACCCTTAACCAGCCCTCCGCTCGAAATATAAAACCTTCCGCCGCGAAGCTTCGAGGCGCTCGCTACTCGAGGGACACCGCCCTATCGAGGCCTTCGGGCGGGGGTTGAAAAACCAAAACGTTCTCGCAATCGACCTCAACCTCGACCTCGTCACCCCTTTGCAAGCCTTCGGGCTCGAGGCCCGCCGCGCAATCCGAAAAGACCGACGCGCCCGAGATCGAAAGTTCGTAGCGCACCACGCCGCCCTTGAACGCGACGTCCCTTATGACGCCCCGCAGGGCGGGCTTTCCGGCCGGCCTCCTGATCGACACGAACTCCGGCCTCACGCACGCGACCACCTCCTCTCCCAGCTTCCTTGAAGCGTCCCTGGTTCGAAGCTTGCATCCGCCTACCTCGACGACCGCCCCCTCCTTGCCAACCTCGACGACCTTGCCTTGGAGGAAGTTGGCTTCCCCCAAGAAGTTCGCGGTGAAGACGTTCTTGGGCCTGAGGTAGAGCCGCATCGGGTTCCCCTCTTCCACTATCCTTCCGGCCCTCATGACCACGACCCTGTCCGATATCGACATCGCCTCCTCCTGGTCGTGCGTCACGTGTATGGCCGTGAGGTTCAGCTCCTTGACGAGATCCCTCAACCTGTACCTGAGGTCCGCCCTGACCTTCGCGTCTAGCGCGCCCAGCGGCTCGTCCAGCAGGAGCAGCGTCGAACCGGACGAGACCGCCCTCGCCACGGCAGTCTTCTGCCCGGCGCCCCCGCTCAACTCGTCAGGGTACGAATTTGACCGGTCTTCGAGCCCGATCATGTCGAGCATTTCCAACGCCAGGCTCCTTGTTCGATCGGCCGGCCACCCCTTGACCCTGGGGCCGTAGGTGACGTTGTTCCAAACGTTCATGTGGGGGAAGAGGGCGATCTCCTGGAAGACGTAGCCCACGTCCCTGTCCTCGGGCATCAACCCTCGCACGGCTCTCCCGCCTATGTAGACCTCCCCCCTCGTCGGCTCGATGATGCCCGCGATGCACTTTATGAGGGTCGTCTTGCCGCATCCGCTGGGGCCGAGTATCGAGACGTACTCCCTGTCCTCGATGGTGAGGTTGACGTCGTCAAGCGCCTTTATCGGGCCGTAAGTTTTCGAGAGGCCGACCACCTCGACCCGGGGCATCAGACCGCCTCCAACTCCCTGCTCAGCCCGGCGTGCGGGTAAGGGAACAAGACGCAGTCTTCGGGCCTGAAGCAAACCTTCACGCTTTCCCCGACTTTGGGAGCCCCGGCCGCGAGCATCAGCTTGCAGGAAACTTCGTCCCCGTTCTCCAACCTGACCTCGCACTTGACGAAGTTCCCGAGGAACCTCACAGCCCGGACCCGGCCGTCGAGCGCGTTCATCCCCCCTTCGCCGCCGCTCGAGACGTGCGTCCTCTGCTGCCTTACGGCGACCACGACCCTTTCGCCCGGGAGGTAACTGACGTCCGAGACCTTGACGCGGAGCGACCGCCTCAGCTCCAGCGTCGATTCCCTCGCCCCCCTTTCCGCGACGACGCCCTCGAGGAAGTTCGTGTCCCCAACGAAGTTCGCCGAAAAGATGCTCTCGGGCCTCTGGTAGACGTGGAACGGCGTCCCGGCCTGCTCGACCCTCCCTTCCCTGAGGACCACGATCGCGTCCCCGATGGTCATCGCCTCCTCCTGGTCGTGCGTCACGTGTATGGCCGTGAGGTTCAGCTCCTTGACGAGCTTCCTGAGCTGCTGCCTCAACTCTATCCTCAGCCTCGCGTCAAGCGCGCCCAGCGGCTCGTCCAGCAGGAGCAGCTTCGCCCCGGAAGCCAGCCCCCTCGCGAGCGCCACCCTCTGCTGCATCCCCCCGCTCAGTTCGTGCGGGAGGGCGTCCCCCCTCTTACCGAGCCTCACGAGCTCGAGCATCCTCGAAGCGACCGCCTCCGCCTCGGCCCTGGGCGCGCCCTTCGCCAGCGCCCCGAAGGCGACGTTCTCCTTCACGGTGAGGTGGGGGAAGAGGGCGTAGCGCTGCGGCACGTAAACCGCGCTCCTCCTCTCGGGCGGGAGGTCGTTGACGCTATTCCCGTCGAACAGTATCTCCCCCTCGTCGGCCTGCACCAGCCCAGCTATCAGCTTCAGCAAGGTCGTCTTGCCGCTCCCGGTGGGCCCGAGGACGCACGCGTACTGCCCGTCCTGGACCTCGAGGCTAACCCTGTTGACCGCCAGTATGCGCCCGAACCTTTTCGAGACGCCCACGAGCCTCACCGACGGCACGCCCGACTACCTCCTCCACAGGACCAGCCTCAGGGAGAGCAGGGCGGCGAAAGATGTCAGGACCAAAAAACCGACCCCCAGGGCGACCGTCGACTGGGCGTAGAGTTGCGGGTTCTTGACCCATGAAACCAGGAGGACGGGAGCCGTTTTCAGCCGATCGGCGACCGCGATCGTGGCCCCGGTCTCGTCGACGCTCCTGGTGAAAACCATCACGCACCCGGAGAAGACGGAATACTTGATCAAGGGCAACGTGATCCGCCTGAAGACCGTGAAGGGGCACGCGCCCAAAGTCCTGGCGGTTTCCTCGACCTCCTGGGAAACCCCCTCGATGGCGGCGGAAATAGTCCTGACGAAGTAAGTGTAAGTTATCGAAACGTGCACCAGCACGAGGGTCCAAAACTCGGGGAGGGAGACGGCGGCCTTCCAGAAGTAGCCCAAAGACACGCCCAGGGCGATGGAAGGGATGATTATGGGGACGTTGACGAGCGCGTCCATCAAGGCCGTCCTCGACCTCCCCAGCCTTTTCCTCGCTATCATCATGGCGGCGGGGAAACCGACCGCGACGTTGATGGCGGTGGCCAAAAGGCCGACCAAGTAAGAGAGGGCGATGCTGCCCCAGTATCCTCCCCAGACCCCTTCTCCGGCGATGGCCTTTGCTGCCGTCCCGTCGAGGACCGCGGCAGCGCTTGGGAGCGCGACGAAGAGCGAAGGAACTATGACGAAGGTGGCGAATACCGCCAAGGCGGCAACGTCCCTCAAACCGCCGCGCCTGCTCGCTTTCTTCTCGAACTCCGGCCAAACCTTGCTGAACGGCAGGCCGAGTCTCGTCCCGAGGACGGAGATCGCGGCGAAGATCGACACGGAAGCGGCGATCAGCGCCAGGCTGACGACGACCATAGGCCCCTCGAGCCCCGAATCCTTCGCGTTCTTTATGAACACGGGGCCGTTCTCGAAAGTGCCTGCGACCATGACGGTCGCGCCCGTTTCGGAGAGGGAGCGCGCGAACGCGAGGAGGAAGGCGGCCACGAAGGCGGGCTTGAGGATCGGGAAAGTGACCGTCCTGACGGCCGTGAATGGGGACGCCCCGAGCGTCCTGGCCGCGACCTCGTAAGTCTCGTTGTACCTCTGGAACTCCCCCACCATGAGGCGCACGACGACCGGGTAGGAGAAGGCGAAGTGGAGGAGGGAAACCAAAACCCACCCGGGCTCGACCAAGCTTTCGCCGGAAAAGAGCGAAGAGATCCCGCTCGAACCGCTCCAGAACAGGAGCATGGAGTAACCCAGGGCGACGGTGGGGACTACGAAGGGGACGTCGGCAAGTGTGTCGACGACGCTGGCCAGCTTCGACCTCCTCTTCGTGATGAGCCAAGCCATCGGCACCCCGGCCAAGAGGTCGAGGAGGGCGATCGAGAGGGCGATCGCGAATGAAGCGGCGAGGGCGTTGCCGGCCCTGGAGGCGAGCGCGGGATCGGCCAGAGCTTCCGAAGCCAGCCCCAGCTTCAGAAAGATGCCGGCGACGGACGGGACAAGGACCACGGCGAAGAAGAAAAGGACGGAAGCAGAGTAGAGAGCCCTGCCCGCGCCGGGATTGGCGGAGATCCTGTCGAGGAACCCGTACCCAGGTTCCCGGGACCTTCGCGCCAGTGCCGCGGCCAAGTTCGCTTCACCGGGGAAAAAACGATTTTGCAAAGGAGTTAAAGACTTCTGTGGCTTTCCCGGGGAAAAGCTACGGACCGAAAGCCGGTACCAACCCCGCGGGCGGCGCGCCGGAAAAAGATCCGGGCGGGGCTTAAAGAAAGCGGGCCGAATCGGGAGACGGGCGAAAGAAGACTTATATTCAACCGGCGCCACGCTTAAAGCCGGATAACCTCAAAAAAAGAGCCGCGGCTCGACGGCGAATCCGTCCCCGATGGCATGGGCGCTCGCCCTCACATGAGGAGACGGCCTCCAGCTGCGGCGACATCGATGATGGCCTGAGAAATCGAGATTCAGGTCGGATGCAGGCCCGCAGCTCTACCGCTAATTTCGCTTAACGGCCCTAACTCCTCAAACCGGTTGATCCTGCCGGACCTCACTGCTCTCGGGATGAGACTTAGGCATGGGTGTCGCGCGGCCTCTAGCCACCGTGAGGCAGCGGCGAACGGCTCAGTAACACGTAGCTAACCTGCCCAAGGGACGGGAACAACCCCGGGAAACTGGGGCTAATGCCCGATAGGCGAGATGCCCTGGAACCGGGCTCTCACCCAAAGGCGGAGGGGACGATGCATCTCTCCGTGCCCTTGGATGGGGCTGCGGCCGATCAGGTTGTTGGCGGGGTAACGGCCCACCAAGCCTAAAACCGGTACGGGCCCTGGGAGGGGTAGCCCGGAGATGGGAACTGAGACAAGGTCCTAGGCCCTACGGGGCGCACCAGCTACGAAAATTCCACAATGCGCGAAAGCGTGATGGAGTTATCCCGAGTGCCACCTGCTGAGGG
>JAFNJA010000078.1:6086-9509 GCA_017601265.1 Candidatus Brockarchaeota archaeon | reverse complement strand
ACGGCTTTCCTCCTCCTCGATTCGTTCGCGTCAGACAAGCTCAAGCCCTTGTAAGCGTAAAGCAAGCCCGTACCTATCGCAGGCACTTCGACACCGCACCCTTCCGAGATCCTCTTCAGCTCAAGCGCCCTCGTCCTTCCGGGCTCCTCGATCGAAAGCTCCACTCCATCGTACCCGATTTCCGCGAGTTCGCGGAAAGCCCGCTCC
This sequence comes from Candidatus Brockarchaeota archaeon, assembly GCA_017601265.1. Taxonomy (GTDB): domain Archaea; phylum Thermoproteota; class EX4484-205; order EX4484-205; family DTQO01; genus DTQO01. The sequence continues at coordinate 9,302 of JAFNJA010000078.1, read as the reverse complement.
GCGGCCTTCAGCCCAACCTCCTCCAAAGAACCCCTCGGCAAAGCGTAACCCAACCCGCTCGACGCCACCATCGAGATCTTCATGAGTCCCAGCGTCTCGATCTTCAGCTAGCCAAGCCTTTTATAGTTTGGCGGCCGATCCATTCGAAGTGCGCCAAATGCTCGCAGCCATCTTAAACGCGACGTGGAAGCCGAGGAAGGGATTCGCGGTCTCCAAGATGGAAGAGGAAGCGCGGAGGGCGAAATCGGGGAGCAGGGTTTGGTTCAATCCGTCCGTCCGGCTCTCTGACGTGACTGCGCCTTCAGTGGGGCCGAAGGACCTACTAGTCAGGGTGAAGGCATGCGGGATTTGCGGATCCGACTTGCACATGCAGGAGACCGACGCCGAAGGATACATGCTCTACCCGGGGCTGACGAAACTTCCGGTCGTGATCGGCCACGAATTCAGCGGGGAGGTGATCCAGGTTGGCTCGGGCGTTTCGGGCTTCAAGGCGGGCGACATGGTTACGGCCGAGGAGATGTGGTGGTGCGGCGAATGCGATCCGTGCAGGACGGGTTACCCCAACCAGTGCCTGAACCTCGAGGAGGCGGGGTTCACGGCAGACGGGGGCTTCGCGGAGTTGATCTCCGTCCACCAAAAGTATTGTTGGAAGATAAACGGCCTGCTCTCCGCTTACGGCAGCGAGGATAAGGCTTACGAGGCAGGTTCGTTGGCCGAACCGACCGCCGTCTCTTACAACGCGCTCTTCATCAGGGCGGGAGGTTTCAAACCTGGCTCGAACGTCGTTGTATACGGAGCCGGGCCGATCGGCCTCTCCTCGATCGCCCTCGCGAAGGCTTCGGGGGCAGAAAAAGTCGTATGCTTCGACGTTTCCGATCCAAGGCTCCAAATCGCGAGTCTCGTCGGCGCCGACTTCGCGTTCAACTCCGAGGAGCTGGCCATAAAGGGGATCCGGCCGCACGAGAAGGTTTTGGAGATCACGGGCGGAGCCGGGGCCGACATGCAGGTCGAGGCCGCCGGCGCTCCCGACAGGACGCTGCCCGAGATGGAGAAATCGCTGGCGATAGGAGGAAAGATCGCCGTGATCGGAAGGGCCGACGTCCTGGCTCCAGTCTACCTCGAGTCGTTCCAAGTGAGGGCAGGCCAGATATTCGGCAGCCAGGGCCATTCGGGCTCGGGCATCTTTCCGAACGTGATAAGGCTGTTCGCTTCCGGCAAGATCGACATGACCAGGATCATAACGCGAAGGTATTCTCTTTCCGAATTCGGGGACGCGGTGAAACAGGCGTCCAAGAGGGTGGACGCCAAGATAACGGTGAAGCCTTAGGTCAGTTTTCCGCCATGCCTTAAGGCGGGTAGGCAAGCGTGTAGATGTGCCTCCCGCCTTTCAACGGGCCGCGCACGACCTCCTCGACCTCCTCCCTCCTCCTCTGCGTAACCTGTTCTACCGGAGGCAACTTCCCGGGAGGGAACTTCTCCAGGATCGCGTCGTGCAGCTCGACTATGTAATCCAAAAGCAACTCGAGGCCTCTAGAAGCCTTTTCGGCCTTGGCTAGGGTCGCCTTGCCGACTACCCCTTCCGGGAAGGCGTAGACCTCCATCGGCCCCAGGCAGCCCGACGTGCCCGTACCAAGCGATCGGCCTCTGGTAGACGTTTCCAGCTTTGTCCACGTGCTCCCCCTGCTTCTCGAGGAAGCCGTACGGCTTCGTGTCAACCGCCTCCTTCATCTCCAAAAGCTCGGGGAAGAGCGCCAAGCTGAAGGAAGTCTCCACCTCGTCCGCGTGGATGAACGGCGTCTCGAAAGGCCCCCCATGCTCCCTGTCCTTCACTCGGTCCGGTATCGCGTGGTACCAATTCAAGTTGACGAACACTCCCGGGACCTGAAACCTTTTCGCGAACTGGTGGATCGCGGACGGTATCACGTACTCCTGGCCGTGCCCGTTGAGGATTATCTGCTTCCTGAAGCCGGCGTTCCAAAGGCCCGCCATCACGGACCGGACGTAATCCTTGAAAACGTCGTCGTCCACCACGACCGTGCCGGGCATGCCGATGTGGTGGTACGGGTGGGAACCGTACCAGATCGGTTGCGCAACCGTGCACCCTACCCTTTCCGCCACCATCTCCGCCATCCTTGCAACGAGGAAGGTGTCTTCTCCAAGGGGCGCGTGGGGCCCGTGCGCCTCGGTGGACCCGACAGGAACTATGATGACGTCGTCCCTCTCCAGCCTCTCTTCGACCTGCTTCCAAGTCATGTTTTGCAAGTATATCCCGCTGCTGCCGTCCATCTGCCCTTTTGGCGGGAAATTCCACTTGGCCATGCATAATTACCGTGCGTCAAGGGCTATTATGCATTGCTGCCGATTGCTTATGAAACCTAAATCGGAAGCTTTACCTCTTTTCCGATTCGAGCTGACCTGTAGCAAGCTTCGACGAGCTCAACCGACTTGTAAGCTTCGAACTCGTCAACGGCCGCCTTCTTCCCGGAGAGGATCGAGTCCAGGAAAAGCTTGTCCTCCTCCTCGAATCCCCAGCACACGTTCCTCGGAACCTGGCAGAAGTCTCGCACCACGACCTCGCTGTCTAAGCCTCGGGAGTACGCTACCCTCGACGCCTCTTCCGTTATGACGCAACTGTGGTCGCCGTAAACCTCAACCCTCTCGAACGGGAATGCCCAAGACGCGTGCGCCGACGAAGTGACGGTCGCGATCTTGCCTTTCTCGGTCTTCATCACTATCGCGAACCCGTCGAGCTGATCGTAAACCGAAGATATGGCGCTGCAGTAAACCGTTTCGATCTCGCCCATCAACCACCTCGCGAGGTCCAGGACGTGCAAGACGCTTTCGAAAAGGAAACCGCCCGACGCTTTCGGGTCCGAAACCCAGCCTGGCTTCTTCAGTTCCCCCCTAGACATCTTGATGTCAGCCAGGTGCGGCGCCAACGCTCCGCTTTCGATCAGTTCTTTCACGAATTTATACACTGGCCAGAAGCGCCTGCTCAACCCAATCTGGTACTTGACTCCGGATCTCCTGGCGGTTTCGAGGACGTCCCTCGCCCCTTCCAGGTTGATTGCCATCGGCTTTTCCGAAAAGACGTTCTTCCCCGCCCTCATCGCTTCCACGGCCTGCCGCGAGTGGCGGTAGTTAGGCGTCGTTACGTAAACGGCCACGACCTCACGATCTGATAACATGTCCTCGTAGGCCGTGTATACCTTCGCG
>JAFNJA010000078.1:0-6076 GCA_017601265.1 Candidatus Brockarchaeota archaeon | reverse complement strand
CGTACCTGCAACTGAACAGCCTGGCCGCTTCGGGATCGGATTCGCACACCGCAACGAGCTTCGCCCTTCCGTCCTTGCTCAATATCTCCGCGTGGACGTTGCCCGCGTACCCGGCGCCCGCGATCCCGACGCCGATCTTCCTCATCGTTTTTGTTGGAGGACCGGACAACTCTTAAGCCTATCGCCAAGACGATGTTGGCCTTCGCGACGGCGCCCGTTTCGGGCGCCCGAAGCCTTTAGCCCGCTTCTTCGACATCGCTCGAGAAACCTCGTAGATCCAAGCGTAGTGCCCAAGGTTTTTGGTCAGCAACCGTGCCTTTCTGAACTCCCTGGCCGCATCCTTCCTCCTTCTCAAGCCCAGGTAAGCCGCCATCTTCGCGCAATGCCGCGCGGCGAGCTCGAGGTCGTAACCCAGGTAATTGAATCGAATCCTGTCCAGCTTGCCCTTCAAACCCATGATGGCGCGCTCGATCCTGGAAGCGTCTTCAATCGAATCGCGGAGAACCCTCCTGGCTTCTTCCTTTCTTCCCAACCTTTCGAGCGCCAGCGCCTTGTAGTAAGTTTCGGAGGGAGTAAGGCGCTTCTGGCGCGCAACTTCCTTCCAGGCCTTCCTTGATTTTTCCTCCATCCCCAGCGAATGGTAACACTCGCCAAGCCAATACCTCTGCGCGGCCTCGTGCCTGTAAGGCGCGTAAGGCGCCCCGATCCCGAGGTTCCTTGGGTACTCGAGGGCCTTCTTAAAGTCGGCCAAAGCTTCCTCGTGCTTCCCCTTCAGCACCTTCCCGGCACCCCTCCTCACGAGGGCATCGACGTATATGTCCCAGTAACCGTGGTACCCCTCGGCTGGCGTGAAGGCGCTGCTTTCAAGGATTTCGAGGGCTTCGTCGTATTCTCCGGCTTCGACGTAAGCGGACGCCAACCTGGCCGATATCGAACCGTCGTCCAACTTCTCCCTCGCCGCCTCAAGCGCGGCGATCCTCCTTCCGGTCATCCCCAGGTGGGAGCAAACTTCGTCGTGCTCCAAGTACAATCCCGGTTCCGAAGGGCATAGCTTGATCGCCTCCTCGTACTCCCCGAGGGCCCTCTTCCCATCCCTGCGCAACTTGTGGTATGCGTACCCAAGGTTCCTGCGCAGCACCCAGTACCGCATCCCCTTCCGCTTCGCCTCTTCCCACTCCACGACGGCCTCGTCGAACCTTCCCAGGAAAAAGAGGAGGTTCCCCAAGTAATAGCCCGGCGCAGGATGGCCGGTCAATTCCTTCGCGTTCCTCAATATTTCCTCCTCCTCCATCCCGGCTTTTTCGTGCGCAAAGCCAAGGTAGTAGTGGACCATCGCCGTGCCGACGCCGTTCCGGACGGCCATCGCCAGGATCTCCGTTGCGTCGTCGAAGAGCCCAGCGTTCACGTACTCCTTGGCAACCTCCAATACTTTTTGATCCTTTGCCAACACCACCCTCTTGAACTCGGACTCGGCTTCGAAAAACTCCTCGGTCCCCTTCGAGCACATCATCACCTCCGAGATCGCCGGATAGTAGAGCGGAGACGCGTCCAGGGCCCTCTTCGCAACCTCCAAACCCTCGCGCGCCCTCCCCAGCCTCCTAAGGACCGCCGCGTGCAAGAACAAGCTCCTGGCGTCCCTCGGGTTCCTGCCTATCCCCTCCGCGAGCACCTCCCCGGATTCAAAGTACCTTTTACCCATCGCCTTGATCTGCGCGATGTGGAAACAAGCCGGTGAAAAATACCTCTGCGTCCTCCTCGCCTTCCAAAGCTCGGGTTCCGCTTTGCCGCAATCGCCGGCCTTCAGGTAAGCCAATCCGAGGAGGTAGCGGGACCGATCGCAAACTGGATCCACCTTGACCGCCCTTTCCAAAAGCTGGATCGCCTTACCGTATTCGCCCTTGCGGTAATGGAGGGCCGCCAACGAGGAAAGGGCCTTCGGGTGGCGCGCGTTAAACTCCAAGAGCCTCCTGTACTTCAATTCGGCAACGATCTTGTCGCCCCTCTTCTCCTCCAAAGCGGCGTCGACGAAAAGTTCCTCCAGATTGCGTCCGAAGCCTTCCGTCGATGCCTCCGCGAAATCTTTTGGCGATAGGAAAACCGATTCGTCGACCTTGGTCCTATAATCTCTGCAATCCCACGTCAAAATCTCCCCACCATCTTCCGCGGCCACTTCGACCTTCGAAACGGGCGAACCGGTCACGTAGTTTTTCACGAAAGGGTTTCCAGGAGACAGGTCGAAAGCCTCCTCAACCGCATCTTTGCCGAAATCGATCCTGACCTTGGCTCCCCGGAACCGCCCTGTCGCGTAGATGCCGACGAAAGTTGAGCGCTTCCTTCTGCCTTTCTTTTCGACAAGGTTGAGCGCGGCGTCTTTGTTGGCGAACGTGATTCCCCCCACCTTCGCGATGGGGTACCACCACTCCACCCACTCCTCGGAAAAATGGGGGTCGATGAACTCGACTATGGATTGGGTCCTGAACCTGCCGGATTGGAGTTCTATGTAAGGTACGCCTTTGTCGGAAAGTATGGGAGCCCAGAAAAGCCCGTCCTCGCTCGTCCCCCAGGTGAACCTCTTCTTGCCCGGCACGACGTGGTGGTTGGCGTAATGTACGACCCCCCTCCCCGTTTCGTAGTCGTAGAACCCGAAAAAGTCCTCCTCCGAATCTATCACGAAGGCGTCGACGGGGAACTTGCAGTTTTTGTACCAGCTGACGTCCACACCTCCCGATACCGGGAAAGAGCCCGACTGGGTCCTCTTCCCGGGGATGAAAACCCTGCTCGATTCGCCGACCGATTCGGCCGAGTTGGTCCAAAAGTAGTACCTGCTGTGCAATGGCTCTCCGTTGAACGTTTTCACGGCCGTTTCTAGGAACTGCCTTCCAGGCCTTAGCGTGAGCCCGACCGACCAGTAAATCCCTGTGACGAGGTTGTGGTTTCCTATCCACGCGGTCACGCTTCCGTCCAAGTTCCTCTCCACCTTTAGATCGACGGGCGAAAAGTTGTCCGCCGTGTGGTGGGGCTTGTGGACGCTGTTAAACTCCATGCCCGTCGGTATCCAGGCCCCCCTCAGGGCTATCATGGCCGGCCTGACCGTTTCGTTGTAGTGGAAAACGTGGGCGCCGTTCACCTTGTCGTAAAGATCGTACAACCGGGCTCCCAAAGTGGGTATGACCCTCATCTTGAGAAACTCGTTTTCAACCACCACGCTGCCGTAATCGACCGGGACCGCTTCGTCGTCGAAACGGTTAAGGCCGGTGTAAGGGTAGTAGCCTTCGAAGAACTTGGGCAGAGGATCTTCGCCAAGGACCCTGTAAGTCTTCATTGTTATTTTCTCGTCGCGGAACTCCACGTCCATTTGGGGGCTCCGTGGGCAAGAAGCTACAAAAGGATATCGAAGCGCCTCCTTCGGTCTTGGACCGACCTGGCTCGAAAGAGCCAGGAGAAGCCGTGCAACCCCCGGACAAAGCGATTCGAGAGTGGAAATGCAAAAGGACACGCGGAGGTCGAATGCGCGCGAAGCGGAATCCCAGCCAAAACCTCCCCGGGGACGCGCCTCGGAGGAAAGCCCTTTAACCCCAGGTTTGCCGCAGTGTGGGCCGGAAGTTTCGAGGGGGTAAAGCGATGGGCAAGGTGAAGGTTGGGGTCATAGGCTGCGGGTCAATAGGGGTTTACCACATAGCTTCTTACAAGAAGGTGCCGAACGTCGAGGTCGCGGCCATTTGCGACATCGACGAGCCGACCCTCAGAAAAGCCAAGGAGGATTTCGGTGTCGAAAACGCCTACAAGGATTACAGGGACCTGCTTTCCAGGAAGGAAGTGGACGCGGTTTCCGTCTGCCTTCCGAACAGGCTTCACTCGATAGTCTCGGTAGCGGCCTTCGAAGCGGGCAAGCACGTTCTCTGCGAAAAGCCCACGGCCATAAACGCGAAGGAGGCCCAAAGGATGATCGACGCCTCGAAGAAGGCCGGCAAGAAGCTCCTCATCGGCCTCACCTTCCGTTTCCAGAACAGGAGCAGGGTCCTGAAGGAGCACGTGGAAGCGGGCGAACTGGGGAGCGTCTACTACTCCAAGTGCGGCTGCTTGAGGCGCTCCGGCATACCCGGGATGGGCAGCTGGTTCACCACGAAGAGCGAAGCTGGGGCCGGCCCGCTCTACGACATCGGCGTCCACGCCCTGGATCTGACACTCTGGCTGATGGGCAACTTCAAGCCAAGGTCCGTCCTCGGCTCCATGTACACGAAGTTCGGCCACCTCGGGAAGGGGATGGGCGATTGGGGCAAGCCGGTCAAGGGAGGGCCCTTCGACGTCGAGGATTTAGCTGCCGCGTTCGTGAAGATGCGGGACGGCGCTACCGTATTCCTGGAGGTAAGCTGGGCAGCGCACATCGGGGAAGAGAGGTTTTACTCGACGCTGCTCGGCGACAAGGCCGGAGCCGACTACGAATCGATGACGATCTTTTCGGAGGAGAAAGGAAACCCGGTCAACAAGAAGCTCCTCTACCGGGATAACGACGGTTACCTGACCGAGGTGGAGCACTTCATCGACTGCGTGACGAAAGACGAGGAGCCCGTGACGAAAGCGGAGCAGATATTGGCGGTCCAGAAGATACTCGACGCCGCGATGGAGTCCGCGGAGAAGGGGCGAGAAGTCAGCATCGAGTAAATGGAGGGCGAAGCTTTCAACGGCCGCTGGTAGCCCGTAATATCGCCTGCATGGCGCACCAAGTTGCGGCGCGGAAAAACGGGCTTGGTCGTTGAGGGGCCGCTCCTGGGACTCCCGCAGGTTTCGAACTTTCGGACTGCTGGCCCAAGCGGCTAGGCTTGGCGCTCCCAGCCAGCTGGCTCCACAGGCCAGAGCGCTACCAGGCATCGCGTCTTTAACTCTACGCTAGAGCGGCCGCGGGTTCCGCCTCTTTACAGATGGCTAATAGCTCTTTCTTTCGTCCGTCCGAATCGAAAACCGTTGCGCTAAGAATCGACGCGAGAAGCTCTCCTGCAAAAGACCTAAAAAGGGTTCGCGGCAGGCGCGTTCAAGAAGAAAAAACTGCCGGACCTGCTCGGTGCTGGATATGATGCCGAAAAAATGGCACGCTATGCCTCCTGAATCCGTACTTGATGCCCTGAAGACGAGCCACCAGGGCCTCTCGGACGAGGAAGCGAAGAGGCGCCTAGAACAGTACGGCTTCAACGAGCTGAGGGAAAGGAAAAGGGCAACTCCGTTGCAGATATTCCTTGGCCAATTCAAGGACATATTCGTCGTGATGCTTTTGGCCGCCACCGCGATATCCTTCATCATCGGCGAAACCGCCGACGCCGCTACCATCTCCGCGATCGTGATCCTGAACTCCGTCGTCGGCTTCATCCAAGAGTACCGCTCGGAGAGGGCGATGGAGGCGATGAAGAAGTTGACAGCCCCCAAGGCCAGAGTGCTGAGGGACGGGGTCGAAGAAATCGTTCCGGCAAGGGAGGTCGTGCCGGGCGACATCGTCCTACTCGAGTCGGGAGACAGGATTCCGGCAGACGGCCAGCTCTTGGAAGTAGTGGACATGAAGACCGACGAAGCCATCATGACGGGCGAGTCGACTCCCGTCGAAAAGAGGGTCGGCGTGGTCGACGAGAATGCGCCAGTAGCTGAAAGAAGGAACTCCGTCTTCATGGCAACCCACGTGGTGTACGGAAGGGGCAAGGCCGTGATAACCTCGACGGGCATGGGCACGGAATTCGGAAAGATCGCCGAGTTGGTCCAGTCGATGGAAGAGGAGGAAACGCCCCTCAAAAGGAAGCTTTCGAGGTTCGCCAAAAAACTCGGAATGGCGGTGATAGCGATCTGCGCGGTCATATTCGCCCTCGAACTTTACGAGATATTTGTGCTCGGAATCCACGAAGCCCCGGAAGCGTTGAGGAACGTGATCACCGCTTTCGAGACGTCCGTCGCGCTGGCCGTTTCCGCCGTTCCAGAGGGCCTGCCCGCGGTCGTGACCGTTTCCCTCGCGCTTGGAGCGCGCGAACTTGCCAAGCGCAACGCTGTGATAAGGAGGCTCTCTTCAGCCGAGACGCTCGGAGCCACGACCATCATA
>JAFNJA010000077.1 GCA_017601265.1 Candidatus Brockarchaeota archaeon | reverse complement strand
TCACTAGGACAGTCGTGGCGACGAAGGTTAGGGCGTCCATGGAAGCTCCGATCGACCCGCTGACTAGATGAATTTTTGCATGCCCGCCGAGCAACTTCAAACGCTAGGGCGCCTGCGGCAGGGGAACGGCGGCCAGCCGGAAAGGCTTATTCGGGAGCGGGCTGCGCCAAGGTTCGGGTTCGCAGGCTTGGACATACTGGCAGCGGGAGCGATACTGGTGGACATGATCCCTACGAAGCCCGGCCACTACTCCGGCGTGCCGGCTTTCGAAAAATGCTTCGGTGGCGCTCCTTTCAACTTCGCAGTCGGCGCTTCCCGCCTGGGAAGCGGGGTGGGGGCTTTGTGCGCGGTCGGCGCCGATCCTTTCGGCGAGTTCCTGCTCGAAACGCTCAAGGAGAACGGGATCGACGTTTCGCAAGTCAAGGTCAAGAAGGCGAGGACGACCTTGGCCTTCGTCGTCAGGCACGAAGGAGGTGAAAGGGATTTCTTTTTCTACAGGAGGCCTTGGGCCGAAACGGCCGACACGCTCCTTTCGCCAGAGGACCTGGATCCGAAGTACGTCGGGAGCCCGAAAATCTTCCACTACTCCGGGGTCGCCTTGTCGCACGACCCGCTCAGGAGTTGCGTGAAGAGGGCCGCAGCCATCGCCCGCGAGGCCGGCGCGAAGGTTTCTTTCGACCCGAACATAAGGCCCGACCTCTGGGAAAGCGAGGATTCCCTCAGGGAATCGTGCGAGGACGCTTTCGGCAGTTCCGACATCATCCTCCTGGCCAAGGACGAGGTGGAACGCCTCTACGGGAATGTGCCTCCCGAGGAGGCCGCGGGCCGGCTATTCGAGGATAACGATCCACAGATAGTGGCGGTCAAGCTCGGCGGCGGAGGCTGCTACGTGAGGGCGGCGGACGGGACGGAGGTAAGGAAGCCGGCGTTCAGGGTGGACGTCGTGGACACGACGGGCGCGGGAGACGGATGGGCGGCAGGCTTCATCCACGGCTTGGTGAACGGTTGGGGCTTGGAGAAGTGCGCCACAGTGGCCAACGCGGTCGGAGGCCTAGTCGTCACGAAGGTAGGGGCGATAACGGCCATGCCCACGAGGTCGGAGCTTCTCCGGTTCTTGAGGCTGCAAGGAACTGGCATAGCCCTTTAGGTTCCGGGGATCTGCGATAGTTTTATTTTCACCCCGGTGGCCGCTCAGCCGGTTTAGCTGGCGAAAAAGGATTGCCGCTGACGCGCCGCCCCAGGCAAGTGGCCGTAAACCACTCGTACGATCTATCCCTGGACATCGACCCCGCGCAGGGTTTCTTGGAGGGTGAAGAGAGGATCAGCGTACGCAATCCGTTCGCGCAGAGCTTCGACAAGGTGATCCTGACCCTTGACTTCAACATCCAAGGATCCGGCAAGGAGACGCAAATAAAGGCCGTCAAGCACGGGTCCGGAGCCGGGGCGAGGTTCGACTTCCCCTCGATCGGCGGGAAGGTCGACAGGAGCTACCTGGTGGTAGCGCTGGAAAAGGAGCTGAAGCCGAACTCGGAACTGGAGCTGATCGTTGAGTTCCTAAGCAAGTTTCCCAAGCAGGCGGACGGCCTTCCGACCATGCTCGAGGACACTTTCTACGAATCCTCAAGCTACTATCCCAGAGTCATAGGCCACGCCGAGGGGGAGCTGAGGAGTTCCAAGCGCAGGGAGTTCTTCTCCGCCTCCTACAGGGTCCGCGCAACCGTCCCGGAGGACCAGGTGGTGGCAAGCTCCGGGAAGGTTTTGAAGGAGGAGGTTTCGGGCGCGAAGAAGACTTTGCACCTCGAGGCTTACGGCACGAGGGGATTCGGCCTTGTCATGAGCCCCAGGTTCGAGGTCAAGTCGGGTTCGTTCCAAAAGGTGGAGGTCAATTCCTACTCGCTTCCCGGCGGGGAGGAAAGGTCCTCGAGGCTCCTCGAGGCTGCCGGCGAAGCGTTGAACTTCTACGCGAGGGACATAGGGTTCTACCCGTGGAACAACCTTGCCATCCTGCCCGGCAGCGAGTTTTGGGTCGGAGGCTATGCTTCGAGCAACATGGCGTTCATACACGGCCGAGAGCCCGCGGGTTCGGGCGACAAACTAGGAAGGATAGTGGCCCACGAGATAGCGCACCAGTATTGGGGAGCCTACGTTGGAGACCCGATCGATTACCCCAAGTGGCTCACCATCGGCATGTCCCATTGGATGGACGAAAGGTTCGAGCGGAGCAAGGACAAGAACCTGCGCCGCAAGCCTTGGAAGCGCTACCTCGCGGGCATAGCTTTGGGCGTCGACACGACCATAATGCAGCCGATCGAAAAGCTGGAGGGAGCGAAGTTCGACTGGAACGGCATAATCGCCCACAGCAAGGCTTACACGGTAATCAAGATGCTCGAGAGCCTCGTCGGACCCTACACGTTCGAGAAGGTCGTCGCGTCGGTCTTGGAGAGGTACGGAGGCAAGATAGTGACGGCCAAGGATTTCGCGCGCGCCTGCCAGCGAGTCAGCGGGCAAAGGCTGGATTGGTTCTTCGACCAGTGGCTTTACACCGACAAGAAACTCGACTACCGGGTGACGGACCAAGCGGAGGCGGAGGTCGAAAAAGGCGTTCACATGCTGAGGCTCAGGGTGAAGCGCTTCGGCGACGCGAAGATGCCCTTGAAAATAGGCGTGGCCTACAAGGACGGGTCGTTCAAGGTGGACGGGATAAAGGAGGACACCTTGGAAGCCGAGCTGGTCTTCACCGGCAGCTCGCCGAAAGAGAAGGTGATCGTCGACCCCGACGACATCCTTCCCTTGAAGAGCAAGGTGGACGAGCTCGAACCGGAAATCCTGGGGTACGCCTTCTTCGACGCCGGCAGGTACGCGGAAGCGGAAAGGAAGCTCAAGGAAGCTTTGCGGGCGAACCCTTCGGACGCGGAAGCCCACTTCACCCTCGGGCTTTGCCTCTACGAGGAGAAAGACTACGCGGGCGCGATCGAGGCCTTCCAAAAAGCTTCGGAACTCGAGACGGGGAAAGCGAGGAAGGCCTGGAGCAAAATCTGGACGGGGCACGTACTCGACTTGGAGGGGAGGAGGTCCGAAGCCATCGCCTGCTACAAGGAGGCCGCCTCACTGGGGAGCACGGAGAGGGTCAGGTTCGACCGGTACGGGATCGACGCCGACGCGACCTCGTGGGTTGCAAAGCGCTTAGAATCGCCTTACGCCAGGGTTTAGGGTTCCAGCCAGCCGGATTGGTCTGCGCGGGCGTCGAGGCCTCGTTTTCCAACGAGCGGGGCTAGGCGCAACGCTTCAAGCGAAGAGCGGCAAGTTCGATATGACCACAACCACGTTCAAGTAAGCCGCTGCGATCGTGACGAGGGCGGCGCTCAAGAGAGAAAGGTTCCCGGACTTGCTGAAGCCCGTGGCGAAGATCATGAGGGACCAGGCTTGGAATCCCATGAAGATCGCGTTCAACAGCCCCGCCGGCAAGACGAGGCCCAGTATCGGCGCCGTGGACCCGAACAGCAGCAAGGGAAGCTGTGCGAACAAGTAGCTTCCGGCCAAGCAGGCCATCCTTATCTTCCTGTTGGTCGCCACCAAGAAGCCGACGCTCATCGCTATGACGTACATCCAACTTACCGCGTTCCCAACAAGTATGTTGCCGAAATCCTGCGACGAAACCCTCTCTATGAGGAACCCTTTCGGCACGGTTCCGCTTCCCAAGTAGAGGACCACCTCCAGGACCGCGAGGGGGATCAGAAGGAAGGCCGCCCTGTTGCGGAGGAGGTCGACCGCGTTCGAGAAGCTGAACAAGGAAAAGAATCGGTTCTCAACTATCCTTGGAAAGGAGGTTCCGGGAACGTCCTGCCAGGAGAGGACCTTCGACTGAGCCAGCGTGCCGGCATCGGTCAGCACGTACAATCCCCTTTCATCCTGGGCCACGAGGCCCTTCAGGAGGCGGAGGTGGTAGTAGAAGTTGCCCGCCGAGAGGCCAAGTTCCATCAGCAGGTCGGTCGCCGACATCGCCCCCCTGCTGCCCAGCAGAGAGATGATCTCCCTCCTGATCGGGTGGCTCAACTGCCTGTAAAGATCGCCCTGCGCTATCTCGACCCTGGGGCACAACTTTACCCGATCTTATGAAAAAGGCCGAGTTCGTTTATAAGCGTGCAGTTAAGGCGCTTTCGTCAATTTGCCCCTCTCCCGAAAATGCGCGAGATGCTTTGAACTTTTTTGAAGCCCATGTAGACGCGCGTTGAAGTATTTTAATTCCGTTCAAGCCCGGATCGCAGGTTCCTAGCCTCTGGAGAGCGATTCCCGGGAGGAGGGCGGTTCAGACCCCCAAGGGGGTCGCCATGCCCCAGTTCAGGAACGCCGATATTCCGAAGTTAAGGATAAATCGGACGACGGCGAACGGAAAGGCGGGCCCGTGGCCAAAACTCCTCTCGAAAACGGAGCAGGTCAGGTCAGGACATGGCGGCAGAGCCGAGCGCCGAGCCTCCTATCCTGAAGGGGCGAACGAACGCAGACCCGCTGCCAAGGCCCAAGCTGTACATCAGGGGTTCGAAGGATCGATGCCTGAAAGTCCCCTCGGGCCCGCCACAACACGAGGGCGGAGTTTCATGCGTTCTAAGGCCTCGCGCTGATCGCGGGGCGACCTCGAATTAGCAAAGTCTGACATGGCACAAAATTTTTAGGAAGGAATGGCGACTCTCAAGCCGAGGGATGAGCTAGATGGGACCTGCCGGAGATGTCGGAAACCTTTCCTTGAAGCAGATGTTCGAAGGGATGGTGCAGTCTTTCAAGCCGGAAAAGGCAGAAGGTTTCGACACGGTGATACAATTCGAAATCACGGGTGAAGGGGGAGGAAAATACTACGTGGTGATCAAGGACAAGAGGTGCGCCTTGTTCGAGGGGGAAGCGGAAGAACCGAACGCGACGGTCGTGGTCAGCAGGGCCGACTGGAACGCGATGGCCAGGGGCGAACTCGGGGGCGCGGAAGCCTACATGAGCGGCAGGATGAGGGCGTACGGGCGAATGGGCGACCTGATGAGGTTGCAATCGGTCTTCGGGCAACCGTGACGCGCGCCCGAAAGCGAGCAACCTCTTCCTCAACCAAAACTCTTATCACGGCCGCCGAACGAAGTGGACCGACCTGAGCGGGGGTGTACTGGGTCAATGAAAGGGCCAAGAACGACCACAAGTGGTGGACTTAAGGGCGGCAGCGCTCGGACATCCACTGCCGCAGGGCTTCGAGAACGGCTGGCCGCAAGCCTCCGTGCGAAAGGGTTCGAGTCCCTCCCCCCGCACACCATCCCATTCCATACGCGGCGGATTTCGGGCCAGCCTCATGCAGGCTAAGGGCTAACGACGGCCCCCGGCTTGCTTGGCCAAGCGCCTTCAACTCCCGGGCGCCAGCCTCCTTTTTCTTCCCCGATCCAAGTTTGCGGCGCCCAGATCAGGTGTCGATTAAGATCCTATCTTAGGGACCCCAGCCAATTTTGAACTCAACGCGATGACGATCAAAATGTGCGCGAAATGTGAAAAAGGTTTTAATGACCAAGTTTTTCTACCTGTTCCAAGACGTACCGCCGGATCTCTCTCGGCTCTGGAAGTTTCGCGACTATTTTCCCCCCTTCTACCAAGGGCTTCAGCATCTGCTGAGTTCGGCCCCCGCATTCCGGGCACATTGGCTGGGGCGCCCTGTGGGGCAGCACCGCGTCGACCAGGCACGCAGGGCACCTCCAAACCTGCTTCCTCCCGCTCAACTTGCCCCGTTTGGCCACCAGCTTCCCCTCAAGCTCAACTATGTCCATGGCGAAATCCATCGTAGGCGCGTTGCTAACAGAAGTCCCAACGCCGAACGCGTCCGCGCCTGCCTCGCCCAGAACCTTGACCGATTCCTCGTCGAGGCCCCCAGAAACGAAAATCTTGACTCCCTGATGTCCCCTCACGTCCAGCTCCCAACGAACCTCCCGCACGATTTCGGCGAAGTTTCCCTTCCTCGACCCAGGAGTGTCAAGGCGCACTCCGTGGAGGCGGCCCTTCAAAGCTTCGGCGGCCATTATCGACTCGGTCTTCTCGTCGAAATACGTGTCCACCAAAGCGACTCTGGGGACGTCCGGCGGAATGACCTCGTCGAATGCCTTCCAACTCTTCACCTGGTCCCCGAAGACGATTACGAGCGAGTGGGGCATCGTTCCCATCGGCTTTTCCCCGATGGTTTCAGCTCCCTTCAAACTGGAGACTCCGTCGAAACCCCCGATGTACGAGGCGCGGTCGAGCATCGGGGACAAAGCCGGGTGCATGCGGCGGCTTCCGAAAGCTACGACGACCTTTTCGCCAGCGGCTTTCTTTATCCTGGCTGCCCGCGTCGCTACCCCGGAGGCCTGGCAGATCAGGCCGAGCATTGGCGTCTCCAAGGTGCAGTACTTTCCGTAGGGGCCGTCGATAAGCATGACGGGCTCCCTCACGCCCCTGCGATCCGCGTTGTAGAAAACGCTCCCCTCCGGCATGGCGTAGACGTCAACTGGACATCCTTCAAAGAGTCTGGCCACCTCCTCTATTCCGCAGAGTATCCCCCAAGGCCACCCATTTGGAAGCCTGCCGAGGGTGACCTCGGCTAATGCCCTGATGCCGTCCATCTTTTTGGCTTCGATGATCTGCCTGGTTCTGTAGAAATAGACGTCCGTAGTTTCGCCCCTCTTGATCTCCTCGTCCGTTGCAACGTGAAAGAGGCCCAATTCGTGCAGGCTCCTAGACCCACCCTCTGCTTATCAGTCCTTCTGCTCTGGCGATCTCACACCCGTAGATCTTTCTCATGTAATCGATACCGGATCTGTGATCCTCTTCGCTGGCGGCTCCAACGCAATCCTCGGGGACGATTACCCGGTACCCGCGGAAGAAGGCATCGCCTGCGGTGTTCTGAATGCATACGTTCGTGACCAATCCGACAAGGACAAGCGTATCGACCTCGAGTTCCCGCAAGAGCAGGTCGAGGCAGGTCCCGAAGAAGGCGCTGTATCTTCGCTTCTGGATGATGTAGTCCCCCCTCAATGGTTTCAGCTCTTCAACCACCTCCGCACCTTCGGTTCCGGCAAGGGCGTGCTCCGGCCAAATTTTGAGCTCCCCATCGATCCCCGGCAGGTGGGCGTCGTTCGCGTAGATGATTGGAATCCCGGCACTTCGGGCGGATTCGAGCAGGCGCCCAATGTTTGTGATGATTTTGGAAGCGCCGTTGCATTTTAATTTACCAGTGACGAAGTCGTTTATCATGTCGATGACGACTATCGCGGTTTTCACGGAACTTGCCCCCATACGGCTTCCGTACAATAAGGTTGAGGGGGGTCGCTTAAGAGCTTGTCCCTTTATTGATCGTTCCATTTTTATTTCGTCCAATTCGAATAGCAAGCTATGCCCAGGATCTTCTTTCCATTCTGGCTTTTGATCGCCAACCGCGCGTTGGGCAACGTGCCGATGATGCAAAGCTTGACGCGCAGCGCGATTCTGGCGAGCCCCCTGACCCTGGGGTCCTTCAGGCCCAACAGCTCCTTAAGCTGAAGGCCCTCTCCGCCGCGCCCTCTTCCCGTAGAATCCCTTCAGCCTCTCAGGTCCTTGAAGCGCTTGTCGATCCGCAACAAGCTCCCCTCGCCCACGTGTTGGCTTCTGCGATAGGGCGTGACGGGCTCCTCGCCCCCGGCAGGGCCTTCCTCGCAGCCTTCGGTATCTCGCCTCCTCCGCTTCTCGGGCGTTGGCAGGGTTAATCGACAAAGCGACGGGCAACTCCCAAAAGGGCGTCGGGATAGTCTGTAGTTATTCCATCCACTCCCACATCGATCATCTTCCCCATCTCGTCCGTATCGTTCACAACCCAAACGATTACCTGGAGGCCGGACCTGTGAGCAAGCTCGACCAGATGGCGCGAAACGGTTCGGTAATTGCAGTTGTATATGTCCGCGCCCATGCTCAAGCTTTTCGCCACGCCCTCCCGGGAGGCCCTATCGAAGGAAGGCGCTATCTTCAGTTTAGGATCGAGCGACTTGATCAGGGCAAGAGGGCCATGGGACCCCGAAAATATGGAACGATCTTCGAAATCGAAGCTCTTGACCACCTTCACCAACCTTTCCTCGAAGCCGGCGTTCGAAACGTCCAACATGAACTTTGCGCCGCTCGTTTCGAATCTTTCGAAAACTTCGGTCAATAGCGGGACCCTCTCGCCTTCGCCAGCATCCAGATTCTTTATTTGGTCGAGCGTCGCGCGTTTCACCTCCCCGCGGCCGTTGGTCGTTCGATCTAGGTAATCGTCGTGCATGAGGATGATGTGCCCATCCCTCGTAACCTTGAGGTCGATCTCAACGACGTCGCACCCGATGGAGATCGCCTCCTCGATCCCCTTCAGCGTGTTTTCGGGGCAATGGCCCGACGCTCCCCTATGCGCGATCACCAAAACCAATTCTTTTCTCCAGCTCCAAGCCAAGCCTTTCCCTGGCGCCCGCTTCCGAACTTTCTAACTCCCCGATGGGCCTCCCGAGATTGTTGGGTCGGGCGACGATCCCCCAGTTGCAACCCAAGCGCCCCAAAGTTCCGCCTCCTGCTCGGATTAGGCCCAAAAGTCGCTTCGCCTTTCCGGATCGTTCCCCGAGGGCATCCTCCCGGAACGCTACCGGACTGCGCGCTCGAAGATGGACCGAAGGAGATGCTGCCCTGGAGCTCGGCCGTCTTGGTCGCCTCCGCTTTTGGAGTTGTAACCGCAGCAAGGCATGGACGATAGCGCCACGCGCCTCCGGCCGTCCAGGGAGGGCGGATGCGTCGTTGGCCGCCCATTCGGCATCGCGATGGTGTTCATAACATGCCCTTAAGGCTCTCGATGCTGAACACGGTGTGCGCGCACCCGTTCTTCGTAAGCGGCAGGCCCTGCCCGGTTATGTTCACCGATTTCAAGTAGTTGGCTGCGAGCTTCAACTCCTCCGAGCACGCAACTCCCAAGATCGCGTCGTATCGGTACTTCTCAACGATCTTGTGGATGCACGACCCGCCCGGCACGACGTAAACGTCGTAATCCCTCCCCTCCCCAAGGTCGGTTGCTTGCGAGATGAGGCAGTCGCTCGAGCAGTGCTTGCAACGGTAGGAGGAGACCTCGGCGTCGAAGCTGGCCCAGCACTTGCTGTCCATGTTCTTCCTCGAGCAGTGGGGCAGGATGAGCGCCCTCTTCCTCGCCTCCCTGAACTCGTTCCTCTGCGACAGGTTCCTCACGTATATGTCGGCCATGTCCTCGATCACCTTCAGCGCGTCCCCTATCTCGAGGCCGGTGAGTTCCGAGACTCTGAACTTTTTTGCAAGGCGCCTTGCGTTTTCACCAAGCCTTCTGTGGATGTCGTGTTCTTCGGAAAGCTTGGCAAGCTCAGCGAAGAAAGACCTTGATACCCTCGTGAGGTCGAAGCTGAACGGGTAGGGCATTCCTGCTGTACAGTTTGCGAACGAAAGATAAATGCCTTTTCACCCGGCTCCGCTGGCCGAGCCTTCTAGCGGCGGGAAAGCCCCTTAGGCCGCGGACAGAAAGCTAGCCGAATCAGCGTAACGGCTTTGATCTTTTCGGACCAAATTTCGCCAAAGGCGTTGCACAATCATCCCCACGAATTTGCTCCGCCGCTCGCCCTACTGCAGCGCCCG
>JAFNJA010000076.1:8131-9666 GCA_017601265.1 Candidatus Brockarchaeota archaeon | reverse complement strand
AAGGCTCGTAAATTTTAAGGCCGGAGTTCCGTTCCTTCATGACGTAGATCCTTCCATCGCCACCCTCCACCAGGTCGCCCGCGAAGACGTAGAACGGCCCCGCGATCCTGTCCTCCCCTACCCTCACGAAGTTTCTGATCTCCTCCACGCTGAAGGATGGAAGGATCTTCCCGACTTCGCCGAGGATCACGACCCTCCCGCCCTTCATCGATGCGCCGACCCTCCCGCCCGAATCGCCCCCTATGAGGATGGTGCCATCGAGCATGTGGACTCCGGCGAACTGCCCAACGTCCCCTCCGACCCTTATCAGACCGTTCCTCATCCAGCATCCTACCTCGTTCCCGGCGTCGCCGCGCACGATTATCTCCCCTCCCCTCCTGCCCCTCGTGCTTCCCCTGAGCGCGGAGCCGACGTAATCTCCGGCGCATCCCTCAACCTCTATTCTGCCTCCGCTCATCCTCGCCCCGAGCCAAGGGCCAGCGTCTCCCTTCACGTTTATGGAACCTCCCCTCATGCCCTCCCCGAGGCGCATCCCAGCGTCACCTTTCACCGTTATGGCGCCCGAAGCCATGCCCTTGCCCACGCCCCTGAGTTTTACGGCGTCCCCCTCGAGGATTATCGAGCAATCGGCAGAACCGTCAGACTCGTCCTCCGCCTTGAAAGCATCGCCCAGTTCGATCGGCTCATTTCCCTCCCAAAGCCTTGTCTCCTCGATCTGTTCGAGCGTCTTTCCGCAGAAGTTCTCAGGAACTATCGATGAAGCCTCGACTGGGACCTTGAACTCCCTCCTGGGCTTCAGGATTATTCGAACCACCCCGACCACCTCCCGACCCTCATGGGCGCCGATCTCGCCAGATAATCCTCCCGGATAGAATAGTTCCCGATCCGAACCGTGTAGTAATCTTGGAAGCTTCTGGATAGTTCATCCCGAAGAGCGCCCTCAACCTCCTTCTTGATCATAGCATCGACCCAGAAGGTTCTCCCCTCGCTCACCTTCGTTATCTCGCCGTCCTTTGACACCACGACCCCATCCTTGATCGTGTAGGCGGACCTCCTCATCGCCCTCCTCACGATCCTGTATTCGGTCGAAGGGTTGACTTCCTTTGGATTCAACCGGTACACGGCGATGTCGGCGTCGGCCCCGACACCAAGATGTCCCTTGTTCTTCAGGCCGAGAGCTTTCGCGGTTCCTGCCCTAGTAGCTATCGCAATCTCATAGAAGTCGTACTCCCTCCCCAAGCTCGGAAGCGTCGCCCTCCTAACCGCCCTCCTGTTCAGTTTGGCCATCGTTTTCTCCCTTGCTCGCTTGCTCATCAGCCACGAGATGACCCTTGGGTAGGCCGTGAATGGGCCGCCGTTCGGGTGGTCGGTGGTCAAGAATACCTTCCACGGGTCCTTCACGAGCAAGGCAAGCTCGAGCCCGATCGCCCACTGGGTTGCGTTGACGTAGTTCCCCCTCCTGTACGCCAACGGCACTATCCCGGCCCCGGTCTCCGCCTCAACATCCGCGTTGAACCACTTCCTTCCCTGCAGTT
>JAFNJA010000076.1:0-8121 GCA_017601265.1 Candidatus Brockarchaeota archaeon | reverse complement strand
GAATATCACCTGACCAAGATCGAGCGTCACGTGCTCGTTCAAGTTCACGTAACTGGCCACCTCCTCAGCTCCTGACCTGAGCGAGGTCCAATCATCCCCCTTGAAGCTCGTGAATTGGCAGTGGGCTATGTGGATCGATCCCCTCCCTCCAGCGATCCCCTTCACGCTATCCATCGTCTTGATCGTCGTCCTGTAGTTCCCCGGCTTTCCTAGGTTGTTTGGGTGGACGTGTATTGCGTGGGGCAACCCAAGGATCTTGTTCACCCTGCACAACCCCTTGACGATCTCCCTTGGCGTTATTCCGAAGTTCGGCACCTCGGAGTCGAAATCTCGTACGTTCCTCCCCCAGTGCCAAGCCTCCACCCCTCCAGGATTCACGATCTTGATCGCGTAGCCCTTGGCGGCTCTGAGCATCCAGGCAACGTATGCCGCGCACATCTCGATCTCGCCCTTTGACAGGTACTCCATAACGTGCCAATTGTTTCCCAGGAGGATGAAGCAGGCTTTGTCTATTATCGGTATGTCGTTCAGCTCCTCGTGGGTGTGCCTGGCCTTGAGCGGGGGCGTGGCGGGCTCAACAACGGTAGTGTAGCCCATCCTTGCGTACCTGTACCCAGTTGCGAAGGTCGAGGGCACCGAGTGCCCAACTCCTGACCGCGTGACCGGACCTTTCCTCTCGAAGTCCGCGTAGTGGTCCTCCGGCCTCAGTATCCTGGCCGCGTTCACCTTTGAACCCGCTATGTGAGAGTGGATATCTACGCCGCCGGGCATCACCAGCATGTTGGAAGCGTCCAAGATCTTCGCAGCCGGAGACGCTTCCTCGACTACCTTTCCGCCTCTGACGGCCAAGTCCATCCTTTCGCAATCGATCCCGTTCAATGGGTCGACTACGTAGCCGTTCCTTATCAGCAGCTCCTCCATCGATCCCTACCTCCGCCTCAAAGCCCTCACCGCCTTCAGTATCGCCGAAAGTATCTCCTCGTCCCTAAACGAACCCTTCGGCGGTTCGATGACCTTCTTCAGCTCGATCGGAACCCCATCCATCCTGTAGACAGTGCCCCCTGCCTCGATCCCAACGATGGCGGAGGGGAAGACAACGTTCGCGACCTTCGTGGTTGCCGTCTCGTGGGGATCTATCGCAACCAACGGGATGGAGGCGAGGTGCCTGGCCGCTCCGATCGGGAAGTTCGAGATCGGATCCGACGCGACCACCAGGGCCGCGTCGCAATCCCCCCTCTTCGCTATATCTACTGCCGTCGTCTCTCCAGGATTGTAGCGAGGGTATCCTTGGCTGAAATCGACCGCGAACGGATAACCCGTCTGCCAGGCTAGGACCTCGTTGGCCCCCGTCACGTTGAAGTGCCCCCTCATCGGGATTATGACGAACTTCGTCCTCTCGTTCAACTCCCTGACGAGGGAGAGCGCGGCATCCACGTTCCTGGACTTGCCCTCCGACATCGTTAGGCCCAAACCGAAAAACATCGCTCCGAACTCGCAGCTCATCATCTCGTCGGCGAGCTCTTCGAACCTCCCGGATGGGACTCCGGCCACATTCTCCTGCTCCAGCTCCTCCCCCCTAATGCACATCCTGATCGCTGTGAGAGCTTCGTAATCGCCGTTCGGCTCTATCTGGATGAACTCGTCAGCCATCCTGGCCGTTGCCGTCCTCCTCACGTCCACCACAACCATCCTCCTGTCCTTCCTCCGCTTCCTGAACCTTCCTTCCGACAGCACCGTATACCTCTGCATATGCCTCGGATGCGCGTGGACGGGATTGCATCCCCAGTAGACCACCAGGTCCGCCCTGTGCCTCACCTCACCGAGGGTGCATGAGGATTCGCCAACATCGTGGACGGCAAGGATTCCCGGCCCGTGGCAGGTCGAGGTCGTGCTGTCGATGACGCCTCCCACCTCCTCTGCGAGCTCGACCCCGACCCTCTGCGCCTCGGAGGTCGTGCAGCTCCAACCCCACAAGAGAGGGTACCTGGCTTCGGAAAGGATCTTGGCAGAAAGCTCGACCGCCTCGCTGAACCTCACCTCGACGGCGTTGCCGAAATTTCGCCTCGGATTCGGGACCCTTCCCTCAAGCGCGCTTTCGAACTTCGATCTGCCCAGGGCGCAGGCGTTCCTCACCCTCACTATCCTGTCGTTGGCGACCGTTACCTCCAGGTCGTCGCAACAGCATCCGCAGAACGGGCATGCCACGTCCCTTACGGTTCTCTCCTCACTCAAGCCTTCCAGCCTTTTTCAGGTTTCTGTCCAGAAGCTCCTCCAGGCCCAGGACCCTCCCCCCGGGGCAGGGCTCGATCTCCGCCTCCGCTCCCTTCAGCGTAGGCATCCCGGTGCCGCCGGTTTCAGAGCTCGTTATGGAGTTTATCCAGGGGCCGTACGCCACGAAAACTATCCCCCTGTGGGGAGATTGGGAGGACTTGGTCGCCTCCAGCACCACGCTCCCTTCCCTTGTCGTGAGCTTGACGCACTCTCCCGGCTTGACGCCCAATTCCTCCATGTCCTCCTCGTCGACCTCGCACCTCGTCGCGGCCTTATTGAACTCGTCCGCGAACTTCCTGTCTTTGGCGCCTCCTTGCGCCAAGCTCCTCACCGTCACCAACTTTACCTTCAAAGCACATCGCCCTTCGGTTGCTCAGACCTCCTGGGTTTCTCGATGAGCTTCCTCTTGCTCAAAACGGCCCCGTCGTCGTGGTGCGGGCTCCTCAGCAAGGAGTCGCACGCTTTCTCGATCTCCCTCGCTTCGTCCGCCAAAACGCTCGCCACCCTCATCGCCTCGTGGGCCGCGGCGGCAAGAGCTGTATACCTCTCCCAATCCTTGACGAGGAAGCAGGCTTCGGTGGTCATGGCCGCAACCCTGCACGACACCTCGTAGGCAGCGATCGCCTTGGCCCTCGCGTAGGGGTTCGAGAAACCTGCAGCCTCGGTAGCCCTTTCCTTGTCCAGCACCAACCTCGGAAGAACGGGCCTCTCCCCCTTCTTCAGGGCGTCTATGACCTTGTCGATCTCGTCCGTCACGGCTTTGAGCGCTCCAGTCACGGAAAGCACCTTGATTATGTCCGAGTTGAAGATCGCCATCTCCACGGGATCGAGGAACTCCCTCCTCGCTCCTATCATCGCGTCCCCCTCGACGACGATGTAACCGAACCCCCCGTCCTCCAGCTGCTTCAAAACCTTCTTGGTCGGGCCGTCGGACACCACGATCGTCGGCACTCCGGCTTCCGCCAACACCTGCCTGGCTTTGGTCGGTCCGGGAAGGGCCGCGTTTGGGCTCAAGACGATCGCGGCCTGCGGCTTGAAGTCAAGGAGTTTGGTCGCGACCTCCTCAGCCTCAACGGTTCCTATCTTCGACCCGGCCCCGACGGTCCTCGTCGACACGTCCCCCCTCTCTGCCCTCTCGTCCAAGAGGAACTCGACGATCGGAGCCGTCCCGATGTTCCCGAGTTTTACAAACCCTATCCTGACGGGTTCCTGCATCCGGCTCACGCCACGGAGTTCGCGCATTCTTCTTTAACGGTTTCCTTGGAGCGCCGCCCGCCTCGGGACCTCGCAAGCATCTTTTGACCTTTTCATTTCCTTGGGCAGGTCGATAAGGCTTTTATACGGTGGCGCCGGACGCGCCCGCTAACGCCCGACTTGGAGGGATGGGCCACGGAAAAGGTAGGGGTCGCGGTCGTGGGAGTAGGTTTCGTGGGCGGTTCCGCGCACACTCCTTCGTTCAAGAAGATACCAGGGTCGGAACTTGTCGCGCTGTGCGCGAGGACCGAGAGGAGGGTCAAGCAACTGTCGGAAAAGTACGGCGTGAAATATTACCTGGATTACGAAGAGCTTCTGGAAGATCCAGGGGTGGACGCGGTCGTCCTGGCAGTCCCAACGCCCTCGCACTTCGATTACGCCATGAAGGCGATAAGGAAGGGGAAGCACGTCCTGTGCGAGATGCCCCTTGCGCCCACGGTCGAGGAATCGGCGGAGATGGCGGAAGCCGCGAGGAAGGCGGGCGTCGTTTTGATGCCCGTGTTGAACTTCCGGTTCACGCCCGCGTACGTCAAGGCGAAGGAGATGATAGGTTCGGGGGCGATCGGCGCGCCGATAGCCGTCCACTACAGGGAATTCATCCCCGTGATGAGCCTGGCAGAGCAGTGGCCCGCCGGGTCTTGGGCTTGGGACGTCGAGAAGAGCGGAGGTTACCCGGACTTCACCCTCGCCGTCTGGTCCCTCGACATGCTGCCGTGGATGCTCGGGAGCGAGATAGAGAAGGCCGAATGGATGAGCAACTACAGGAAGTTCGAAGAGTACGGGGGAATACTCGGCTACAACACCATGGGCGTGCTCAAGTTCTCGAACGGGATCGTTGGTTCAGTGCACCTTAGCGCCTCCGTGAACAAGTCGGCGAGCACTACGAGGCTCGAGGTTTACGGGGACAACGCGAACGTGCTGCACGTTGTTTGGAACAACAAGATAGTCCTTTACGGCCCCGGAGAGAGCCCGCAGGAATTCGACGTCCAGGTTTCGGGCACGAGGGTTTGGGGCCACCGCCAAATTGACGAGCACTTCGTAGGGTGCGTGCTCGGAAAAGAGGAGCCGCAGGTTACCGCGGAGGACGCCATAAAGGCGATTAGGGCGGCGAAGAAGATAGTGAAGTGAGGACGAGAGCGAACCCAGCTTCTTCGAGCCCCAAAATCCCAATCAAGGCCTCTCGCCGCCCAGCAAAGCTACCATTATGGAAGCCAGGGTCAGGTCGGCCGTCGTCCCGGGATTCAGTTCTCCGCCTCCGGCCCTGAGGTCGGCGTCGAAATCCCGAAGGGCCTCGACGCCCTCTTTCGTCCTAGCCCCCCCGATGCCCAATATCATGGACGCCCTCTTGGAGACCTCCGCCGCCTTATCCAACCCGATCGAAAAAGCTCTCTCGACGTTGTCAGTTTTTTTCAACCCGATTTTCCTCGCGATGAGGGTGTCCGGGAACCTCGACAAGATCGTGAGGAAAGTCTGAACCGTTGCGATGTTGACGCTCCCGGTCTCCCTCTTCGCCCTGGACCAAGTCGGGAACCCGTGGCGGAAGGTTATCTCCATTCCCGTGGCCCACTCCTTCGCGACATTGTCCCAAGAGCTTGAAGCTTTCATCATGTCGTACAGCGTGAAGCCTTTGCGAGCGATCTTCCTCCCCGCGCCCTTCTCGCGAACGTCCGGAAGGTCCCCGCTCCCGAGCCTGCCGAGCCCGGCCGGAACCGCCTTCCTCATCGCTTCCAGAAATTTAAGTGCGTCCTGGACCGTCGTGGCCTCCATCACCCTTGCAGCGTTCCTCCTGACTTCGGGCACCCTGATCTCCGAGGCCCGGGCGAAAGTGTAGCCAGCAGAGACGGACAAGGGCGCGAGAAGCAAGCACGCGCCGAAGTGGGTGTTCCCTCCCCGGTGCCAAGATCGGACGTCCCCCACCATCCCGTTTATGGTTTCTCCGACGCGCACCTCCCCCAACCCTATCCTTCCCAACCCAGCCTCTATGCCCCTGAGCGCGGCCTTCCTTGCCTGCGGACCGAGGGCAACGGATCCGGCCAGGAATTGCTCGAACGTCGTGTCCTCGAAATCCGCGGTCCTGTGGACGTTGCCGGGTTTGGGCCAGCCGCTGGCCTCGAGGGCAGCGGCTAGCTGTGCCGACCTCATCACGTCGTCGGCGAATTTTTCAAAACGCTTTACAGGCCCTTCCATCCCGATTCGCAACCTCCAGACCCGCAAGCTGCCGTCCTTTCTTTACCCTTGCGGATTTAGTGCTTTGGCCTTTCGACGAAGGCGCCGCGCCGCCCGCCGATACAACGGCATAAAAAGCGCCGTGGCCCCGCCTCACCCTGGTCGAAGGCGGCTCGAGCTGGTTGGCCAAATCCGAATCTTTGCAAGCGCCCAAGGAAAGGAAAGCGCTTCGCGTGGAAAAAAAGCACCCGAGGTACTCCGTCCTGGCCGTCGAGACGCCTTACTGGCCGCCCGGAACGGACCTGGACAGGATGCTCGAGGCGTACGTGCGCGGAAAGGTCGAGGATGGCGACGTCGTGGTTTTTTCCGAGAAGGCCCTCGCGACGGCAAAAGGGAACATAGTGGACGAAAGCAAGATCGTTCCGAGCTTGCAAGCGAGGTTTCTCGCCGCCTTTTGGATGCGCTATTTCTGGGGGTACCTCTTGGGCCCCTTTTGCAGGATGGGGAGGAGGTCGATCGAGCGCTTTCGGAACTATCCGGCGGAGGGCTCGGCGCACAAGCAGCTTGCCCTCTCCTTCTCGGGTCCGTTGCAAGCACTTAGGCACGGCTCTGAAGGAGGCATAGACGTCTCGAACCTGCCGTTCTCCTACGCCTGCCTCCCCCTTGGCGACGCGGCGGAGACGGCCGACTCGCTAAGGTCGTCGTTCGCCAGGTTGTCCGGGAAGAGGGTTTCGGCGATGATAGTCGACTCCGACAAGACTTATTCATTCTTCGGATTCCACTTCACCCCAAGGCCCCGGCCATTGAAGGGCATAGCAAGCCTCGGGATCGCGGCTTACGCATTGGGCAGGTTCCTGAGGTTGAGGAGGAGGGCCACTCCACTCGCCGTTAGCGGGAGCGGCATGCGGGTCGAAGAGGCGCTCGAGATAGCCGAGCTTGCCGACAGGGCCAGGGGTTACGGTTCGGGCCGCACGGCTTGGGACATGGCCGAGAGGTACGGAGTCGGAATAACTTGCGTCACGTGGGAGATGCTGGCTTCGGCGCGCCATTTTCCAGTCGTGATCGTACGAAGGAAGCCCTGAGCTTGGCTTACCTCTTGCATTTTTCCACGACGTACCTCGCGATCGCGCCCGCGATCCACCTTTCGGTCACGGACTGCAAGCCCTTCCATCCCGGTTGGGAGTTGACCTCGAGGACGACGGGCCCTTTCGGCGTTTCCATGAGGTCGACGCCCGCGATCTCGCAACCCAGCGTTCCGACGGCGTTCACGGCCAGCTCCGAGAGCCCCCCTTCCAGCTTGGTTTGAACCGGCCTCGCTCCCTGGCTGACGTTCGTCTTCCAACCCTCGGCCACCCTGTACATCGAAGCGACGACCTCCCTTCCGACCACGAAAGCCCTTATGTCCCTGCCTCCGTGCGGCAAGTACTCCTGGACGTAGATGGCTTGGCGGTGTTGCGCGAGGAGCTTGAAAACCCTGGTGGCTATGTCGGGGTCCGATATCCTGGTCGACCCAACCCCCCTCGACCCGAAAAGGGGCTTCACGACCACGTCTCCTCCAAGTTCGTAAAAGGAGCCGAGGGCTTCCTTCCACCCCTCGGCCACGGCCGTCCTTGGGACTGGGTGCCCCCTCTCCTCGAGCATGCAGAGCGCGTGGTACTTGTCGACGGCCCTCTCGATGGAGGAAGGGCTGTTGATGACGGGCAATCCCAGGCGTTCCAACCTGTGCAGCACGTCGATCCTGAGGATTACCTGGTCGAGCGATCCTGATCCGATGGGCCTGACGATCATGGCCGCCAAACCCGCCACGTCGAACCTGTTGGACTCGACGGCGGGCCTTCCCCCGACCCTCGCGAGAATGTGGCCGAAGTTCAACGTGATCGGCTCCGCCCCGACCTTCCCCAGCGCCTCACGAAGTTGCGCAGTGCACCACGCCTGCGCGTTCCTGGTCAAGATCCCAACCTTCACGGAACCCACCTCGATCCAGTCGAAAACTCTAGCGAAACGAGCGCCGGTTCGCCCGCCAGCCCGAGATGCGCAACGCATTTAGAAGGATGCGGCAATCTCTCGGGCCGAAGTTGCAACCCCGTCCACAATCGCGATCACGGAAACCGGGCTTCCCGGACCTTGTTAAAAAGGTTCTAGGCGCGGAAAAGTGCTCCGGGTGCGCGGCTTGCGCCGCGTCTTGCCCTTACGGCGTCCTTGGATACCGCGGAGAGCGTCCAGAGCTTGACGGTGAGTGCAGGTTCTGCGGGATCTGCGCCAAGGTTTGCCACAAGTACGAGTTCGATCGCGGGAAGGTCGAGAAATCGTTCCTCGGGAGGGAGAGGCTGGACTCGGAGCCGTTCGGCGTTGCCAGGAAGATCGTAGCCGCGAGAAGCGCGGATCGGGAGATCCGGAAGCATGCCCAAGACGGCGGCGTGGCAACCGCGC
>JAFNJA010000075.1:5955-9699 GCA_017601265.1 Candidatus Brockarchaeota archaeon | reverse complement strand
GAAGGGGAAGTCGAAGAAGCGCCTGTAGGAGGAAAAACTCAGGCCCGCGTCGAAAAGGAAGTGGCTCCTCTCCTCCTCCAGTCGGAGGGAGATCAGGTTGCCTCCTATCTCGCCGACGCCGCCGTAGAATGTAAGGAGGGGCATGGAGCGCTGCACCCCAAAGCGTATTCGAACGGCCCGGATTGGGCCGGCCAACCGTTTAAATTCTTCCCGTAGAATGTGGGGAGCGGAGGCAAATTGGCGAAGACGATGAGCGAGAAGATAATAGGGGAGCACGCGGGCAGGAGCGTCTCCGCGGGCGAGACCGTGATCGCGTCGGTCGACTTGTGCTTTACGCACGACGCCAGCGGCCCGCTGCTCATATCACAATTGAAGGAGCTCGGCCTAGACCTGCAAAACCCTAGGAGAACGGCATTCTTCGTGGACCACGCGGTTCCGGCGCCCAGGAGGGAAAGCGCCAACGACCAAAAGATCGTAAGGGAATTCGCCAAGAAGGCGGGAGCGGGCTTCCACGAAGCCGGGAGCGGGATATGCCACCAGCTCGTCGCTGAAGAATACGCTTTGCCCGGCCAGATCGTCCTCGGGACGGATTCGCACACCGTCACGGCTGGCGCCCTGGGAGCTTTCGCGACCGGCATGGGGGCGACGGACATGGCCGTCGCGATGGCGCTCGGGAAGACTTGGTTGAGGGTTCCGGAAACATTGTTGGTCAAGGTCACCGGAGAGCTTGGGAAGGGAGTGTTCTCGAAGGACGTGGCCCTGCACCTGGTGGGAACGCTCGGTTCGGAGGGAGCGAATTACAAGTCCGTAGAGTTCTCGGGGGAGACTGTCGAGAGGATGGAGACGAGCCAAAGGCTGACGCTGAGCAACATGGTCGTTGAGGCGGGCGCGAAGGCGGGTCTCGTGCCCTCGGACCTCGAGACCAAGAGGTTCTTGGAGAGCCTGGGAAGGGAGGGGTTCAGGAGGGTATTTCCGGACAAGGGCGCCCAGTACGAGGACACGATAGAGGTGGAAGCGGGCAAGCTGAGGCCGATGGTGGCGCTGCCGGGCTCGGTCGACAACGTCAAACCCGTGGAAGAGGTCGGGGAGGTTGAAATCGACATAGTCTTCGTCGGAAGCTGCACGAACGGGAGGATAGAGGACCTGCGCGTCGTGGCGAAGATACTTTCCGGAAGGAAGTTGAGAGAAGGCGTAAGGCTGGTCGTGACCCCTTCTTCGAGGAGGACGCTCGTCGAGGCGGTCAAGGACGGCACGCTCCAAACGCTCATCGGCGCCGGGGCGGCGGTGACGCCCCCTGGGTGCGGCGTCTGCTTCGGGGCCCTGGGGGGCGTTCCAGCTGACGGCGAAAGGATATTGGCGAGCACGAACAGGAACTTCAAGGCGCGGACGGGGAACCCGGAGGCCCTCACGTATCTCGCTTCTCCGGCGGTCTGCGCTGCGACGGCGGTGAAGGGCGTCATAGCAGACCCGGGTGAATTCCTATGAAGGAACTCAGGGGCAGGGCTTGGAAGTTCGGGGACAACGTGAGCACGGACCACATCGCCCCCGGGAGGTATTTCCACCTCCGCTCGAACCTCCCGGAACTCGCGAAGCACGTGCTCGAAGACGCCCGCCCCGATTTTGCGCCCGGGGTATCGGCGGGGGATTTCGTGGTCGCGGGCAGGAACTTCGGCCTCGGTTCGAGCAGGGAGCACGCGCCCACGATCATAAAGATGGTCGGGGTGAGCGCGGTTTTGGCCAAGTCCTTCGCGAGGATCTTCTACAGGAACTCCATCAACGTGGGGTTGCCGGCGATAATTTGCGACACGACGCGGATAGGCGACGGGGACCTGCTCGTCGTGGACCTTGGGCTTGGGAAAGTAAAGGATGAAACGAACGGCGAGGTCTTGAGTTTCCCGCCTCTGCCCGAGATCATGAGGAAGATACTTGAAGAAGGGGGGCTTGTCAAGTACGTCAAGAGGCGCGGAGACCTCGAGGTTTGAATTGAACTCGCGCAAGCGCCGGCGGACTTGCGGGGCAAGAGCTAAAGGCAAGGGACGGATGGAGGGCTAGGGGATAGCGCGATGAAGCGGCAGTACGCGAGGTGGATCAGGGAGCTCAAAGAAAGAAAGAAGACTCCGATCGTGCTCTCGCTGGATCCTCCTTCGGGGGCGAGGAGGCCGTTTCGCGCGTTGGGCAAGGTGCTTAGGGAAACCCACCCTTACATCTGCGCGGTCAAGGTAGGGAGGCAGTTGACCGCCGAGGCGGGGTTCAGCAAAGAGTTGCTCGGCCTCGTGGAATACGCCCACTGCAAGGACTTGCCCGTCATATGCGACAGCAAGTTGAATGACGTCGCTCACACGAACCTAGTCGTCGTAAAAAAGCACCTGAGGTTCGGGATGGACGCCGAGATAGTTTCGCCGTTGCCGGGATGGGAGGGGGGGCTCGACGCGGTGTTCAGGGAATCCAAGAAGAAGGGCAAGGGCGTCCTGGTCCTGGGGTACATGAGCCACCCAGGTGCGAGGGACACTTTCGAGCTTGACCTCCTGAGGCCGAGGATGAAGCTCTACGAGCATTTTGCCAAGAAAGCGGAAGCGTGGGGAGCCGACGGAGCGGTTGTGCCCGCGACACGGCCCTCGATAGTGAGGCGGTTTTCCTCCCTGACAGGCGTGCCGCTGTACGCGGTCGGCATAGGGGCGCAAGGGGGAGGGGCGCGCGAAGCGACCCTGGCGGGAGCCGACTACCTCATAGTGGGGAGGGCCATAACGTGCTCCCGCGATCCGGGTTCGGCGGCCGAGAGGGTGGCGGCGGAGGCGGCAGGTTCAAGTATGTCGGTTTAGAAACCGAAGGTTCGGAAGATGGTCAACAGGATAAACGTGAAGCTCCTCTTCGTGACGGTCGGGCTAGTGCTCGCCTTGGCCGGCGTCTACATGAACACGATAACGGTGGTGGACTTCGACAACCGGAAGCTAGTGAAGATCGCGGGCGAGGAGGTCCCGGCTTTCTTGGTGGCGATAGGCATCGCGCTCTCCTTGACCGGTGTCGCCATACCGATCCCGTCGGAACGGGGCCCGGCCTTGGTGGGAGCGCCGCAGGCAACAACTTACAGGGAGGGGGTCGAAGAACGCTCCAAGGTTTCCGAGATAGAGTTCCTCTGCCCTAAATGCGGGGCGCCGGTCAGCTCAAGCATGATATTCTGCATAAACTGCGGGAGGAGGATTAAACCGGAAAGCTCGACTCGAACCTGATCTCCAGCCTTGAAGAATATATTTATATAAATATAATATTTACTCCTAATTCATGGCTAAGGTGAGGGTGGCGATCGCCGGAGTCGGGAACTGCGCCTCCGCCCTCGTGCAAGGGGTGAAGTATTACTCAAACCGCGAGGGCGACGACTTTGGACTTGTCCACCGGAACGTCGGGCCGTATGGAGTGGGGGACATAAAATTCGTGGCCGCGTTCGACGTGAACGAGGCGAAGGTCGGCAAAGACCTTTCGGAAGCGATATTTTCGCCGCCTAACAACACGGTCCGTTTCTCGAAACCGGGGAAGACGGGGGTCGTGGTGAAGAGGGGGCCTTTATGCGACGGCCTCGGCAAGTACTTGAGGGAAAAGGTCGCGGTAAGCGGCGAAACCGAGGTTGACGTCGCTCAGGAACTTGAGGATTCCAAAGCGGACGTCCTCGTCAACTACCTTCCGGTCGGGAGCGAGAAAGGGTCCTCGTTTTACGCCAAAGCCGCGATCAAGAGCGGGTGCGCTTTCGTG